>DATFYN010000747.1:0-2263 GCA_035315025.1 Myxococcota bacterium | reverse complement strand
GTCAGGGAGGGTCCCATGCGCCACTCGTCAGGCGGATGTCGCCGCGTCCTCATTGTCTTCGCGCGCGCCTCCGGCGTTCCGCAGCTAATCGCCCCTTTGGCCCACGTCCCGTCATAAAATCCCTGCTCAGAGGCTTTTGGCCTGGTCAGAATCCCCTAAACTCATAGATACACGTCTTGCTGGAAAGCTCTTGCTCATCGGTGGTATCTGTGAGATTATCTAGTCCATGTATGTGCGTGCCACACCACGGCGCAACAAGAACGGCTCGGTCGTCCGCTACCTGCAGCTCGCGCACAACACCTGGGACCCCGTGGCCAAGCGCTCGCGGGCCGAGGTGATCTACAACTTCGGCCGCGAGGACGCGCAGAGCCGGGCGGCGCTCGAGCGCCTCGCGGGCTCGCTCTCGCGCTTCCTGGAGCCTGACGCCGCTGTGGCCGCCGGCGGCGAGGGCTTCGACTTCCTCGACTCGCGGCCCCTGGGCGGCAGCTACGCCCTCGACGGACTCTGGCGGCGCCTGGGGATCGACGCGCTCATGCGCCGCCTGCTCCGCGGCCGGCGCCGCGATGCGGCCGCCGAGCGCGTGCTCTTCGCGCTGGTCGCGAACCGTGCTCTGGCCCCTTCCTCCAAGCTCGCGGCCGCGCGCTGGGTGAGCGAGGACGTGCACATCGCGGGCCTGCCGCAAACCACAGACGACGCCTGCTACCGGGCCATGGATTGGCTCCTCGAGATCCAGGGCGCCCTCGAGCGCGAGGTCTTCCATCAGGTCGCGAGCCTGCTGAACCTCGAGGTCGACCTGCTGTTCTTCGACACCACCTCGACCTACTTCTGCTGTGACGAGGCCGACGAGCCCGTGGCGCGCAACGAGCGCGGCGCGCTGCTGGCAGCCGACGACGAAGGCGAGCGCGAGGCCGCACAGCGCGCCGGCTTTCGCACCTACGGCAAGTCGAAGGACCACCGCGACGACCTCCCCCAGGTGGTGATCGGCATGGCCGTGACCCGCGAGGGCATCCCGGTGCGCGTCTGGTCATGGCCGGGCAACACCGCCGACTCGGCGCTCATCCGCCAGGTCAAAGACGACCTCCGCGACTGGACCCTCTCGCGCATCGTCTGGGTCGCCGACCGCGGCTTCGCCTCGACCGAGAACCGCCGCTTCCTGCGCCGCGGGGACGAGCACTACATCCTCGGCGAGAAGCTGCGCTCGGGCTCCGCCGAGGCCAAGGCGGCGCTCGCCAGGGCCGGCCGCTACCAGGAGGTGGCCGCCGGTCTGCGCGTCAAGGAGGTGCGCATCAGCGAGGGCGAGCGTTTCGTCGTCTGCGAGAGCCCGGAAGGCGCCGGGCGCGACGCGGCCGTGCGTGCGCGCCTCCTCGCGCGGCTCAAGGAGATGATCGCCGCAAGCGACAAGCTCTCGCCCACCAAGCGCGCCGAGCTGCGCGGGGTGATCTCGACCAAGCCCGGCCTCGCCCGCTACCTGCGCACGACCGCGGGCGGGCTGCTGCGCATCGACGAGGCGGCGATCAAGGCGGAGGAGAGGCTCGACGGCAAGTACCTGCTGCGCTGCTCGGACCCTACGCTCTCAGCGGCGGACATCGCCCTCGGCTACAAGCAGCTCGCCGAGGTCGAGCGCGGCTGGCGGGACATGAAGCAGGTCATCGACCTGCGGCCGGTCTACCACCGCAAGGAGGAGCGCATCCGCGCCCACGTCGTGCTCTGCTGGCTCGCCCTCCTGCTCATCCGTGTCACCGAGACCAGCTGCGGGGACTCCTGGCCGAACATGCGTCGCGAGCTCGAGAAGATCAAGGTCGGCAGCTTCCAGGGCGCTGCGGGCAGCTTCCGTCAGCGCACCGAGATCAGCGCTTCGCAGCGCGCCATCCTGGCCAAGCTCGAGCTCGCCGAGCCGCCGCGCCTCCAGGAGCTCACGCCGGCAGCCTCCTGAGCTCCGCAGGTCCTCTCCCGGCATAGATACACGCCGCTGACGCGCACGATCTCGCTTCTTCCCTGCTCAGACCGCACGTTTCGTGGACTATCGGGTCAGACAGCTGCGGAACGCCGGGCAGACGTGCCGGAGACGAGCGTACCGGCAGGGAGCGGGCGCGGCGCCGCGATGAGTCGCGGCGCGGATGAGTCACGGCTCGAGGCCGCCGGCGGGCGCCTGCGGCGCCCGCCGGCGGCCTCGCCGCTCGACTAGCCGACGTCGGTCGGTTCGACCGCGGGCACGGCGTCGAGCGGCCGCCCCCCCAGGGTGCTCTTGAAGATCAGATACGCG
>DATFYN010000746.1:0-11832 GCA_035315025.1 Myxococcota bacterium | reverse complement strand
AATACCAGAAGGTGAATACGCTGGGCTTCGCCATGGACTTTGCCGAAGACCACACGAGCACCAACTGGGGCATCGAGGCGAGCTGGACGCCGGGTCAGCTGTTTGCCGATAGCGAAACCGCGAATGGCCTCGCCCGCAGCGACCGCTTCGCGCTCACGATCTCCATAGATCGCCCCACGTTTGTGAACTTCCTGAATCAGTCGCGCACCTTCTTTTTCAACATGCAGTGGTTCCTGCAATACCTCTCGAGTTACCAAGGCGGCTACCCGAGCGGCTTCCAGGAGAATGGACCCTTCACCGCGCTTGGCACGTTCACGATTCAGACCGGCTACTTCCAAGACCGCTTGCAGCCGGCGCTCACGCTTGTCTACGACGTGGACTCCGCTTCGGGCGGGGTCATCTTCGAGACGGCGTTCCGCTTCACCTCAAACTTCTCGTTGACGCTCGGGATGAACGGTTTCTACGGGCAGCCGCAAAGCTGGAGCAGGTACCTGGGTGTCGGTGCGGTCGGCGAGTCGAACCAGACCTGGACGACCGAGAAATTTGACGGCCTAAACCCAGTCCGCGAACGCGACGAACTGTTCGCGCGCTTGCGATACACGTTCTAAGCAAACGTTTCCCGGCAGCGGCCCGTGGCGGAGCGTGGTATCTCCTGCGTCCTACGCCGCGGGCGGAGGGAAGATGCCGGGGGATGACCGAACGCCGGTTCTCGTGGGCGTGGCGCAGCTCACCTTGCGCGATGCAGGCTTCGAGCAGGCGTCCGAGCCCATCGCGATGCTCGAGCGGGTGGCACGGGATGCTGCGGAAGACGCCGGTCCAGGCAACCGGCTGCTGCGCTCCCTCGATAGCGTCGCTATCGTGAACGTCCTTGGCTGGCGCGCCATGAACCCCGCCGCCTTCCTGGCCGAGCGCCTCGGAGCAAAGCCCACGCGGACGATCCTGACGGGGACCGGCGGCGAGATCCCCCTCGTCTTGCTCGCCCAGATTGCCGGCGAGATCGAGGCCGGGAGAAGCCGCGCTGCGCTCGTTGCGGGCTGCAACACGCTCAGAACCGCCCTGCGGGCGCGGCGGGCAGGCCGCCGATTCAACTGGGCGACGGGCCCCGAGAGCGCGCCTCTCGCCGTGGGTGTCCACAAGGCGGGGAGCTCGGAGCTCGAGAACCTCTACGGTCTTTCGACCCCCCCGGTGGTCTATCCGATTTTCGAGAATGCCCTGCGCGCAAGGCGAGGCCTTTCTCTCGACGCACATCGCAAGGGAATGGGGCGCCTCATGAGTCGCATGAGCGCGGTAGCGGCGAAGAATCCACACGCCTGGTTCCCGGTCGCACGCGATCCCGAGGAGCTCACGCAGCCGTCCCCGCAGAACCGGATGATCGCCTTCCCGTATCCCAAGTACCTAAACGCCGTCATCGAAACGGACCAAGCCGCTTGTGCGCTCATGCTCTCCGCCGCGCACGCGCGCGAGCTCGGCATCCCCGAGAGCCGCTGGGTTTACCCGTGGGCCGCAGCCGCTGCGACGGAAGACATCTGGTTTCCGACGCAGCGGGTTTCCTTGGCCGAGAGTCCCGCCCTGCGGCGTGCGGCGACCGAGGCGCTCGCGCGTGCAGGCACAACGCTCGCCGAGCTTCACGCCATGGACTTCTATTCCTGCTTTCCGGTGGCCGTCGAAATGGCGTGCGAGATGCTGGGCCTTTCCGAAGAGGATCCTCGCGGCTTCACCGTGACGGGGGGCTTGCCGTACGCGGGGGGGCCGGGAAACAACTATACACTCCATGCCGTCGCTGCGATGGTCGAGCGTCTGCGGGAAGTGCCCGGGAGGCAGGGCCTGGTCACGGGAAACGGCTGGTACCTGACCAAGCACTCGGCCTGCGTCTTGGCGTCCGCCCCGCGCCCGGGAGCTCCAGCCAAGGAGGCATTTGCGCCGCTCTCCGAAGCGGCACCGCCTTCCCCCACGGCGCCGCCGCTTGAGCTCGCAGAAGTGGCCTCCGGGCCTGCGACCGTCGAGACCTACACCGTGACGTACGACCGCGAGGGCGCTCCGGAACGCGGCATCGTGGTGGGGCGTCTTCTCGACGGGCGACGCTTCCTTGCCAATACGCCGGGCGAGCGCGCGCTGCTCGAGGATTTTGCGGCCCATGAAGGCGTCGGGCGCAAAGGCACCGTCTTGCACGAGGACGGGAAGAACCTCTTCACTCCCGCCTGAACCCCCGGCTGGTGGGGGAACCGCGCCGCGCGATCCTTCGCGGAAGACCCCTCTCCCGGAGTCAGGCCGCCCCGCTGGACTCGCTCTCTTCTGGACGCCTTTCGAAGCGTCCAAAGCGCAGGGCGAGCGTGGGCAGGACGAGGAGATTCAGCGCCGTCGAGGTCACAAGGCCGCCGAGGATCACGATCGCCATGGGACCTTCGATCTCTCGGCCGGCTTGGCCACTTCCGAACGCCAGCGGCGCGAGACCCAAGCCCGTGACGCTCGCCGTCATGAGGATCGGGATCACGCGCTCCGTGGCTCCCCGCAGTGCCGTCTCGGGACCCCACGCGACTCCCTCGTGATTCACAAGGTGGTCGAAGTGGGAGATCATCATGAGCGAGTTGCGGGTGGTGATCCCGAAGAGCGTCACGAAGCCCACCAGGGTCCCGATCGAGATCCGACCGACCGCGGGATCGACGAAGTCCGTCACGGCCACGGCCAATACACCGCCCACGAGCGCGAAGGGCAGGTTTGCCAGTACGAGCACAAGGTTCCGCCAGCTCCGTAGGCCCACGGCGAGGAGCAAGACGACGCCCACCAAGGCGATCGCGGCATGGGAGAGGAGCTCGTTGCGCGCCTGGGTGCGGGCTTCGGCCTCGCCGCTGAAGATCGCGTACACGCCGGGCGGCATCGCGACCTTCTCGGCAATGGCGCGCTGCGCGTCGGCCACGAAGGAGACGACGTCCCGTCCCGTCGGACTGCAAGTCACCGTCTGGCGTCGACGGGCGCCTTCGTGGAGGATCTCGTAGCGCCCGGGGGAAGGCGACACGTCGGCGAGTACCCGGAGGGGCACCCGCTGCCCTTCGCCGTTGCGAAGAATGAGCGAGCCCACGGACTCGGGATCCTGACGGCTCGCCTCGTCCAGAATGACCACCACGTCCGAGGTTTGGTTGGCCCGGTGGGTTTGCGCCACGACCGTCCCCTGGTAGGCGGTTTGGACGGCTTCCATCACCTCGGTGGGTCGGAAGCCAAAGTGCGCGAGCCGCTCGGGGCGCAGCCTGATGGCGGTGCGCGGCAGGCCGGGAGGAGACCGCGTCACGACGTCCGCGGCCCCGGGAATCGTCGCGAGGACGCGGGCCACCTCACGCGCCGTGGCATCGAGCGCGTCGAGATCGTCTCCGAAAAGGTTCACCACGACCGGCGCCACTTCGCCCGTGATCGTCTCTCCAATCCGATCCCCGAGAAACGTGAGCACCTCCGATTGAATGCCGGGGAAGCCCGCCAAGAGGCTGCGAATCTGGTCCGCCAAACCCTCTTGCCTTCCCACGCTTTCCTTTTTGAGCTCGACGTGGAACTCGCTGCGGTGGGGGCCCCAGGTATCCTCGCCCTGTTCGGCGCGGCCGAGCTGCTGCTCGACCGTGGCGATCGCGGGCAGCTCGAGGAGTGCCCGGGAAATGGCGGTCCCGATCCGTCGCAGTTCGTCGAGCGAGGTCCCCGGAGCGGCGGACACCTCCAGGACGAAGTGTCCCTCACGAAAATCGGGTAGGAACTCGCCCCCAAAAAAAGGCAGCGCCGCGAGGGCCGCTGTGCAGAGCAGAGCGACCGCAGCGACGACGCGCCGCGGATGGCTGGCGACCCGCGAAAGTTGCCTTCGATAGCGGGCTTTCACCCAACGCTGGAGGCGGGGCTCACCCAGCGTACGAACCTGCGGGCCGAGGAGCGCGAGCGAGAGTGCCGGAGTCACGGTGAGCGCCACGACCAGCGACGCCAAGACCGCGGCGATGTAAGCGAGGGAGAGCGGAGCAAAAAAGCTGCCTTGGAGACCTGTCAGGGTCAAGACGGGCAAGAAGACCGTCACCACCACGAGCGTCGCGAACACGATCGCGCGGCGCACCTCGAGCGAGGCTTCGAGCACGACGGCGAGCGCTCTGCGCGGGCGCCCGAGCTGCTCATTCTCCCGCAGGCGACGGAAGATATTCTCGACGTCGATGATGGCATCATCCACAACCTCGCCGATCGCGATGGCGAGGCCTCCGAGCGTCATCGTGTTCAGCGTCTGGCCGAGCCAGTCGAGCACGATCACCGCGGAAAGGAGCGAGAGCGGGATCGCAGAGAGGGAGATCAGCGCGGTGCGCCCGTGTCCGAGGAACGCGAAGATCACCACCGCAACGAGGAGGGCGCCGAGGAAGAGCGAGCTGCGGAGATTGTGCAGGGCCGTCTCGATGAAGGTGGCGGGGCGATGGAGCCCGGGATAGAGCGTCACGCCCTCCCGATCGAAGACGGGGCGGAGTTCGCCCAAGGCGCGCTCCACGGCGCGGGTCACCTCGAGGGTGTTCGCGCCGTATTGGCTCAGCATGGTGAGGAGTACACCCGGCCGGCCTTGGACGAGAGCGTCTCCAAACTTGGGAGCCCCGGCTTCCACCACCCGGGCGACGTCGCCGAGCCGCACGACCGCAGCGCCGTGCCGTGCGACTTCGACCTGCGCGAGCACTTCCGGCTCGATGGCTTGGCCCTGGGTCTCGAGCACGATGCGCTGATTTGGCGTATCGATGAAGCCGGCTCCCACAACCCCCGTGGAGGCCCGCGCCGCCGCGAGCACATCCGCCACCCCGAGGCCGTGGGCGAGGAGCCGATCCGGATTCAGCTGGATTTGGAGCTGGCGCACCTCGCCCCCAAACACTGTGACCTGAGCGACACCGGGAACCGCGAGCAGTCGCGGCCGGACTGTCCAGTCGGCGAGCGACCGGAGCGCCATCGGCGAGAGACGGTCGGAGACGAGGCCGATCTTCAAGAGATCCATCGTCGACGACGTGGGCGCGGACATCGTCGGCGGATGGGCCCCTTGCGGCAGCCGGGCGGAAGCCCCTGCAAGCTTTTCGGCGAGGAGCTGCCGTGCGCGGAAGATGTCCGTGCCTTGTTCGAACACGACCGTCACGACGGACAGTCCCTGAATCGACGCGGAGCGCAGAGCGCGCAGGCCGCCAAGACCGCCGATCGCCGCTTCCACGGGAGTCGTGACCAGGGTCTCGATCTGTTCGGCGGCGAATCCCGGCGCCTCGGTCTGAACGACCACTTGAGGCGGGACGAACTCCGGGAAGACGTCGAGCTTCGAGTGGCGCGCGGCTTCGACGCCTTGAATGAGAACGATCGCGGCGAGCGCAATCACGACACCACGGAATCGCAGGCAGAAGGAGACGATGGCGCGTAGCATCGTGTGCCTGGAGATCCGAGGATCTCAGTCCTCCGAGATCGCGCCAGCGAGTTCGGTCGAGAGAAGCTGCTGCGCACCCACCACGACGACCTGATCGCCGACAGCAAGTCCCGTGGGGATGAACGCCCCGTCGCGCGTCATCTGCGCCACCTCGACAGGTCGACGCTCGATGGTGTTGGCATCGTCCGGATGCTCCAGGTAAACGAAGGTGCGCCCCTCATACCGGACCAGTGCGGAGCGCGGCACGAGGACACCTGAAGTCGGATGATCTCCCCACGCAAGAAAGCCCACGAGAGGGGTGCCCGGCGGCCAAGGCATGTGCTCGATCCGCACCAGGTAGCCTCGCCCCTGGGTCACGGGGTCCGCGTCCGGTGCAGGGCCGAGGAGGGTCGCGTCTTTCGGTTCGGCCTCTTCATCGCCAAGGGCGGCCACGCGCGCCCCGGTAGGCCGGGCTGTGGGCGTCTCGCCGACCGACAGGTCGATGCGCGCCACCGCGACCTCGCGCGCGGCGAGCGCGCGCACAAGAGCCGCGAGCTCATCCCGACGTGCCACCACCTCCGGGCCAAAGACCGACAGAAGGTGCGCCTGCGCGCTGTCAAAGGCAGCGCGCTCCCGCTCGAGCGCTGCGCGAGCCGCCTCAAGCTCGCGCTGGGAGGCATTGGCACTCCCTCGCTGCAGCGCTCCCACCCGCTGGTACTCCTTTTCCGCGACTTCGAGGGCGGTGCGTGCGGATTCGCGATCGTAGAAGGGCACGGCCAGTGCGGAGGGATCGAGCACACGACCCACCCCACGCAGCTCCTGCGCCCGCTGCGTTTTCGCGAGCGTCGTCACTTGAAGGCCGATGCGATCCCGCGTTCCGGGGCCAAGCTGAATCACGGCACCGTCGGCGCTGCGCTTCACGAGCGCCGGGGAGGAAGCTTCCGCGCCCTCGCTCTTCTTCTCCTCGTTCGCCGGATGCGCGGCCGGTCGCAGCGCGATCCAGGCGGCGAGTACGCCCGCGACGACACCGAACGCGACACCCCACAGCGTTCGCCTCACGGGGGGCCTCCAGGAGCCGCGGGCTCCTCCCCTTGCGCCTTCGGAGCCGACTCGACGGGCTGTTGGACGGCAGCCTCAAGGTCGCCAATCGCCTGCTGAACGCGAACCTTGGTGTCAAGCGCAATGCGTTCGGCGCGAGCCTCCTCGGCTTGCGCGGTACGCAAGGCCAAGCGGTCCACCGCCCCTGCGCCAAGCGCTTGCGCGGTGGCGCGCACGCGCTCGTGCTCAGCGGCGAGCACGGAGTCGCTACGGCGCAGTGCTTCGCGAGCGGCCTCCTGGTTCGCGAGGGCGCGGTCGATCTCGGCGATGGCCTGGGCCTGGAGGGCCACGAAGCGCGCCGCGGCCTGGCTGCGTCGCGCCTCCGCTTCCCCGATCGGCCCCTGGTTGCGATTCATGACGGGGAGCTCGACGGAAAGGCCGACCACGGCCCATTTGTTGAGACCTTGATCGTACTCGTAGCCAGGACCAATCCGCAGGTCCGGGTACTGCCGGGCGATCTCCAGCTGGAGAGCGGATTGCGTGGCTTCGTACTCGGCGAGGGCCGCCTTGAGATCGGCGCGGTTTTGGAGCCCGCGGCGCCGGATCTCCTCCGGCGGGAGACCCGCGAGGGTGCCCCCCGCGAGGTCGGTATCGACGGAAAAGTCGATTTCGATCCCCTCGAGCGCGCTTGGTGTAACGCCCAGCGCCTCGGCGAATCGCACCCAGGCCTCCGCGCGCTGTCGCTCGACCTCTGCGAGATCGGCGGAAGATTGGAGCGCGGCGAGCCTGGCCGGGGCGAGCTCGGCGAGCGACGCTGCTCCGAGCCGCACCCGTTCCTCGAGCAGCGCGACCACCTGCTGCTCGCTCGCGACCTGCTCCGTGAGTCGAAGCGCCCGCTCCCGGGCCGCGACGAAATCGAGGAGTTGAGCGCGCACCCGCGCGCGGACCTGCCAAGCCGCGCTATCGAGCGCAAGCTCTGCGGCGCTTGCAAGCTCCTCGGCGTGCTCGATCCGGTATCCGCGCTTCCCCGCCGTCTCGATCGGCCAATCGAGCGAAGCCGTAACCACCCAGGGCGACACCCCGACACCAGGGTCGGTATTCGAGACGAATTGCGGCAGCAGGGAAAGCGTCGGATTGGGTCGTGCACCCGCGGTGGCCACGCCCGCCTCCGCCACCTTCCACTGTGCGCGGGCGAGGTCGAGGCTTGGTTGGTAGTAAAGCGCCACAAGGGTGAGGGCGGTCAAGTCCCACTTCTCGGGAGGCCACTGTGCCGGGGGACTCTGCAGAACTTGTTCGAAGAGAGAACGCAGACCCGGATCGCTGAGCGACCGGTTCTCGAGTGCGTCGGCCGACGCTTCGGGCAAAAGCGGTGCGGGCTCGAAGTGGCGACAGGCGAGGGGGAAGGTGGCAAGAGCAAGCGAGAAGACCCACACGGCTCTCGCCCGGAGCGAAGGCGCAGCCCACTGTGAGGTGCGATGCGCCTGGCGCAAGGAGGAGACTGCGCCCGCGAGAGCCTGCGCAGTCATCCGCAGGCCGCGAGCCCACGGTCCGCTGGACGGGAGTTAAAGCGCCCTCTACGCATGCGATCCCCTTGCGAGCATCTTAGCTCCGTGTGTCGCCGAGGCATTGGCTTGCCCTACGTGGAGATGAAGGCCAGAAAAAGCGTCGGCATGAAACTGGCCTCTCGCGGGACCACACCAGGCGGGAGCGGATACCGCAAACGTGCGCGTCTTCGCGCGGAGGGGCAGAGCGGAACCAAGTGGCCCATCCTCCAGGCTCGGACGCATCCATGCGGGTCCGGCACAGGCTGCGGGACCGGGCAACTCATGATCGACGCTGCCACGCCCCCCTTCTTAGGAGAACGAACGTGAACGGCCCTCCGTGGAAGACTCCTCTTACGCTCGTCGCGCTCGTCTTCTTGGCTCTTGCCGCACTCCCGAATGAGGCACCCGCGGGTCCTTCGGGCTATCAGCGCATCGCGACCATACCGCTCGGAGGGCTTGGCGGCTGGGATTATCTCACCATGGACTCTGCCAATCGGCGGCTCTTCATTTCCCGCGAGACGCGCGTCATCGTGCTCGACGTAGACCGCGGAAAGGTGGTGGGGGAGATTCCGGATACGCTTGGCGTTCACGGCATCGCGCTTGCGCCGGAACTCGGGCGCGGATTTACCTCGAACGGCCGTTCGGCGAGCGTCACCATCTTCGACTTCAAGACCTTGAAGGTGATCGGCACCGTCAAGACCGACGAGGGACCCGACGCCATCGTTTACGATCCAAAGACGCGGCTTGTGCTGACCATGAATGGACGTTCACAGTCGGCCACGATGATCGACGCTGCCTCGGGAGAGGTCCGGGCGACGCTTGCACTGGGGGGTAAGCCGGAGTTCGCGGTGGCGGACGGCAAGGGCAGGATCTTTGTGAACCTGGAAGACCAATCGGCCGAACTCGAAATCGATCCCCAGGTGCCCCGGATCGTACATCGCTGGCCTCTCGCGCCCTGCAGCGAGCCGAGCGGTCTTGCCATCGACCGGGAGCACCGGCGGCTTTTTGCCGGATGCCACAATCGCATGATGGCCGTGGTCGACGCGGACTCCGGCAAGGTGATTGCCACCCCGGCCATCGGCGCGGGCGTAGATGCCAACACGTTTGATCCCGAAGCGCAGCTTGCCTTCAGCTCGAACGGCGAGGGCACACTCACTATCGTGCGTGAGGAGGCCCCCGGCGACTTTCGTGTGATCGAAAACGTGGAAACGAAGCGTGGCGCACGGACCATGGCCCTCGATGAGAAAACACACAACGTATATCTCGTGACCGCGGAGTTCGGCCCGACCCCACCGCCCACGAACGAGAATCCCCATCCGCGCCCGCCCGTCCTTGCCGACTCGTTCGTGATCCTGGTGTATGGCACGAAGGCAAGCCCCGTGAAGGGGGACCCGCCGCCCTCCCTCTAGGCTCGCGCAAGCGCGACTACGCTCGAGGGGACTATGCCTTGCGTCGGCCACACGCGAGGCCAACCCTGAGCCGAAGCGCTGCCGGAACCGAGCGCCCTCGGCCGCACCAAGAGGAAAAGGGGACTTCCGCGGTCCGACAACCGCCTCCGGAAGGCCTTGGTGCGGGCCCTTGTCCCCATTGCGAGGGACAACCCCGCGAGCCGTGGGGTCCTGGTCCTCCACCCCCCCCTGCGGGTGCGAGAATCAGCGTCCCTATCCTGTGTGAGGCGGAGAGTTACGCGCCAATCCCCGCGCCCGCCGCTCGAGCGCTGCCAGAGGGGTGTAGAAAGCGGAGCACTTTCCTCTCCTCCTTCCTCAAGTACCGCCTGCTCAAGAACCGACGAGGAGGGTTCGATAACAGGATCTGATGGGTCAGGTCGCAGACCAATCCGTCAAGGGCAGCCTCATGCTGGGGGTTGTGGCGATGCTGCGACGCCATCGTAAGCAGGCCGGATTACCCCCGAGCAGCTCACGGCGCGCCTTCGCCAGGGTGCGCTTCCAATGCTCGAGGAGAAGGTCGATATCGGTCGGTGGTATCCGATCCAGATCTTTTGTGAGCTTCTCGACCTTGACTGGGAGCTCGGTGGCCGGCGAGATCCCAACTACATGCAGGAAGAAGGGGAGCAGGCCGCCGAGCGGCTCTTCCAGTCGGGGATCTACCAGCAGCTGAACTACGCGGAGCGTGTCGAACGCGTGCGAGCTCGGGACGCTCTCCTCCGGCAGGCGAAGCTGATTACGACCATCACGGGCACGCTCTACCACTTCCTCGAATTTCAAGTCCGGCTCGACCCTGAGAGCGGCGGCGAGCTCGAGATCCACTACGGGAACGCAGCGGCATTTTCCGAAGCCCTTCGCTACACGACGGAGGGTTTCATGAACCAGATCCACAAGCGACAAAAGTCGCCTGCGCAATGGGCCAGCAAGCGTCTGCGGCCCGATCTCGTGGTCTTTCCCCTCCCGCTGCCGCAGCGCCTCAAGAGCGGGACCTAGCCGAGCGAAACTTCCGCCTCACGGGCTTGATTCAAGGCCGCACCTCCTCGAGCCTCGCCGTGCGCCCTCGCATTCGGGTCTTTCCAAGACCGGGAAAGAGCGGGAGATTCTTCGCTGAGCCTTTATGGCCCGCCAGCTTGCTCGTGCCTTTCACCGAGCGAGAGGAGAAGGACCCATGGCGCAGCCTGGGTGGAAGAGCCTCGTTGCCGACTGGCCCTGGTTCCAAGGGTCCGGGCGCTATCCGATCAGCGCCTATTCCGAGTTCATGCCGCCACCGCGTCTTGGCCTTGCGCCTTACGGCGAGGCCAACCCTTTCCTTTTCCGAGAAGATGATCCCGCGGGCTGGCATGTTACGGAGTACGAGGAAGCCTTCGAGCTCCGTCCCGGCCTTTCTCGAATCGCTGAGCAGGTCATGGAATCCATGGTGCACCTCGCAAACGGGCGAGAGGCGCATGGCATTTCAAGGGCGAAGCTCCTCAACAACCCCTATTGGCCCCGACCCTTGGCCGAGCGTAGAGGCCAGCTCCAGCACGAGCGATTTGTCTTGCTGCTCTCTCTCTCGCTGGCTCGCACCCAGGACGACAAGGGGCGAGTGCGCTGGACTCTCTTCGGGAACAGCGAGCAGGGTCCGGCTCGCGCGTTCTGGAAGAGTTTCTTCAAGGCACCGGGAGTCGAGCACCCCGAGGAGCGCGCCCTTGGCGTCTTGCGCGGGCTCGTGAGCGCCGCTTTCGCCCTCCCCGAAACACAGCTCGCCGATCTGCGCAGCGCGGGTTTGCGCATTCTTCCGCTGCGCGCTCCCACGACGTTTCCGTATTGGGAGGAGGAGCCCCTCCCTTTGTGGACCCGGCGGCTCCTCTTCGACGAGGGAGAGCGCCTTGAAAGCGTGCGCTATCTCCTCACCTTCCGGCCGTTCTCCGCGCTTTCGCCAGCGCTCCAACGCGCCTATCTCGCGGGAGAGCTCCACCTTCTGCCCTTCCCGGGGAGCCTCGTCTTCTGGGGAGCGTCCCCCTATTCGACTCTCCAGCGAGAGCTCCCCTTTGCCGTGCAGATCCCACTGCTCCATCTCGTCCGACGCCACGAGGCGCCAGACGGACTCCGCGTCCCCCAGTCCGGCTGGCTCCACGAGGCCACTCCCGCGCAGCTCGAGCCGGACGTGAGCCATGGGCCGCTGCGCGACCGATTTACGCGTACGCACCGCTGGGCGCGGGTGCTGCGTCATCAAGATGAGGTGGCGCTGAGCTCTCTGGAAGACAAGATGACGCACGTCCTATTCAGCGCTCTTCCCGACGAGCTGGGTCTTTACGGCAAGCCCATGGCACGAAACGCCCAGGTCTGGTCGACAGACTTCCACGCGCTCTTGGACGGTCCGGTGGCCACCAGCAAAGAGTTGGCGGCGGCCATCGCCGCCGTGAAGCAGGGAGGTCTTTTCGGCTATCGC
>DATFYN010000745.1:0-6396 GCA_035315025.1 Myxococcota bacterium | reverse complement strand
TCGACCCATTCCCCCGGCGCCCTTTACGAAGCCTTCCCGGCAGCCGAAGCGCACCGCGTGTTGCGCCGGCTCGAGTTCCACTACACCCCCAAGCACGCGAGCTGGCTGAACATGGTCGAGATCGGTGTGCTGCGCGGTCAATGCCTCAACCACCGCATTGGCGAGCGCGGGCGCCTCGTCTCCGAGATTGCCGCCTGGGAGCAGCAACGCAACACGCTCGGCGCTCGCGTCAAATGGATGTTCACCACCGAACGCGCCCGCACCAAGCTCGCTCGCGCCTACCCGGCTCCGGTCAAAGAGTCATAATCCCTGTGCAACGGTACTAGCGCGCTGCGGACCTTTCCCGTTCCAGGATCGAGCGTCCGGCGAAATCGTCGACGAACTGCCGGGCGGTGCGTCCGGACCGGCTTGAGCGCTCGAGGGCAAAGCGCAGCGCTTCCGCGCGAAGCCGCTCCGGCGGCGCATCGATTCCCGCCTTTGCCGCGTAGCGTTCGACGATCTGGAGATAGGTCGCCTGGCTAAATCCGTAGAAGCCGAGGACAAGACCGAAGCGATCGGAAAGCGCGAGCTTCTCGTCCACGGCCTCGCCCATGTGGAGCTCGCCGGCGTCGTCGAGACGCGCCGCCCAGTTGTCCTCTACTCGCTCAGGCAAGAGATGCCGCCGGTTGCTTGTGGCGATGATGCGGACGTTGGCCGGCGGCGCCTCCAAGCTGCCCTCGAGTGCGGCTTTCAGCTCGCGGTACGCGGACTCCCCTGCGTCGAACGAAAGGTCGTCGCAGAAGAGAAGAAAACGGAACGTCTCTGCCCCGCGCAGCGCATCGAGCACCTCGGGCAGGTGCAGGAGGTCCTCTTTGTGCACTTCGACCAACCGCAAGCCGCGCGCGGCAAAGCGAGGGAGAAGACCCTTCACGGCGGAAGACTTGCCCGTGCCGCGTTCTCCAAAGAGCAGGACGTGATTCGACGGAAGTCCCCGGACAAACTGCTCTGTATTGCCGAGAAGCCGCGCCACGCTCTGCTCGACCCCCACGAGTTCATCGAGATCAAAGGTATGGGGCTTGGGGATGGGGAGCAGGCGACCGTGCCTGCCGTCGTGGGACGATTCCCAACGGAAAGCAGGGTGGAGGGCGAAGATCCCCGGGTCGGTGGGTCCGCCCGCGATTCGTAAAAGCACGGCTTCCGCCAGCTCGAGCACCCGCCCAAGCCGTCGCAGCGTACCCCGCATCCCGCTCCCGACCCCTGCGCTCATCGCGGCGGATTGTAGCCTGCGCACTCGGCCCTATGGCACTAGTAATTTCGAGGACTTGTGCCCGGAGTTGCTAGTGAAACCGTGTCGCCCGTTTGTCGCCCGCGCCCAAAGAACGCGGATGACGCGCCGTTCCAAATCGAGCTGAGTGCGTTTCGGGCTGCGAACAGGGCAGGGTCCGCTCACGACGAACGACGTCGCCGGCGCAGTCGGGCGCGGGGCCCAGACAGCCCCGTAACGCGCACAGGCAAACGCGCCGCATCGGCCGCCTCACTTCCGCGTTGGCGCTCGGCCCCACCGCGCGCGATTCGTACCTCGCGGGTCGGCCCGGGTACCGGAAAGACGAAGCCGGGTGGGCCGGAGCCACTCGAACCCGCGTCAGAGGCGTCGGCGGCGGGGGTTCAAATCCGGGGGGCGCTTTGGCCGTACCGAACCGCGCCGCAGAGCTTTGCTACAGACTTCCCGTTGGCTGCTTGATCGCGCGCACAAGGTTGCGCCTCGATCAGCGGGTCAGCCCGTCGCTTTGAGCTCGACGCTGAGCCGGAAGCCTAGGGCGTCGAGAAGCGCTTCCAGGCTGCGGAGCTCCGGATTCCCGTTCTCAGAGAGCATCCGGTACAGGTGCTCCCGATTCAGATGGGCGGCTTCCGCCAGGGCTGCGAGGCCTCCGTCGCGAGCGCCCGCAACGTCACGCAGCGCCAGGAGGAACACCTCGGGGTCATCCTCTGCGAGCGCCGCGTTCAGGTACGCGACCGTCTCCTCGTCGTCCTTGAGAACTTTGTTCAGGTGCTCTCGATAGTCCCTAGTTCTCGCCATGCTGTCGGCTCCGATAGTCGCGCCAGTACGCTTCTGCGCGCTCGATGTCTCTGGATTGCGATCCCTTGTCTCCGCCGCAGCGCAGAATCACCAACTCGCTCCCTTCACGCCCGTAATAGATTCGGTAGCCGGGTCCGAGGTGAATCCGCACCTCGAAGACTTCGCCGACGCGCTTCGAATCCCCGAAGTTTCCCAGGCGAAGCCGTCCGATGCGAGCCCGGACCCTCGCTCGCCCCATTCGGTCTTTGAGGCCCAACTCCCATTCGGTGAAGGGCTCAGTACCGTCCGACGTGGCATAGATCCGGATCTCGTGCTCTTTCGGCACGAGGCGATAGTAGCTTTAAAGCTACTATCGCGCCACCCAGCCCAGCAGATTGCCGACCCGAACGTACAAAATGCGTACGAGTACTGGTCAGGCAGAGAGGCAGCCCGTCTGGTTCTGACGCCAGTACCGGTGCCGGGACGCGCGGGCTGCGACCCGGCTGACTCCGCTGCAGATGTCCGCCATGACCCCAGGAGGCCGGCCGTCCGCAGGTGTACGACCACAGACTCCGTGATCTGGTCCGCCCGGCCGGGGCGTTCCCCGATCGACTCCGGCCGGCTGGCTCCGCCGGGAGCTCCGATCCGCGGTTACCGTGGACGTGCTCGACATGGCAGAGGCGGGTGTTGGCCGCGGAGGGACTGCGCGGGGCCGCTACATCCAATACGACACCCGATCGAGGCGGGCGTCTCCCCTGCGGCGTAGGTCAAGTGCGCGATGTGCAGTCGCCGGAAACCTCAGCGTTTTCCACGTGAACTGAGTATTCGGAAGCCACAGCCCGAGCGAGAGCGCTACTTCGCTGGCCGGCGCCGGCCGCGACGTAAAGGAAAGCCGCTGTGACCGGAGTCCGCGAGGACCTCGCCGTCGAAGAGCTGGCCGCGCTGGTGTGCTCGACCCCTGAACGACACGGCGTGCACGTCGTGCTGTCGGGAGGTAGCGTCGTTTCAATTTATTCCGACAACGTTTACCAGTCCTACGATCTCGACTTCATACAGACAGGCCTCGCACGCAACGGGCCGCGTCGCGGCCGCAAAAGGAGTCTGACGATATGAGCCTTGCCAAGCCTCTCGGAGCGGAATTCTTCGGCACCTTCTGGCTGGTGTTCGGCGGCTGCGGCAGTGCGATCTTCGCGGCTGGATTCCCACAGCTAGGGATCGGATTCATCGGGGTCGCGTTCGCCTTCGGGCTCACGGTTGTGACCATGGCCTATGCCATGGGACCGATCTCGGGCGGTCACTTCAATCCGGCCGTGAGCCTCGGATTGTGGGCCGGCGGTCGCTTTCCGATGAACCGCCTACTTCCCTATTGGGTCGCCCAGCTCCTCGGCGGCATCGCAGCGGCGCTCGTGCTGTATGTAATCGCCAGCGGCAAGGAGGGCTTCGACGTTGTTGCCGGCGGCTTCGCCGCCAATGGCTATGGTGAGCACTCGCCGGGTGGTTACTCGCTGGCGTCAGCATTCGTCGCGGAGTTCGTGCTCACGTTCTTCTTCCTTCTCATCATTCTCGGCACCACGCACGGTCGCACCTCAACGGCGGCCGGCTTCGCAGGCCTGGCGATCGGCCTCGGTCTAGTGCTGATCCACCTGATCTCGATCCCGATCACCAACACGTCCGTCAATCCCGCGCGGTCGACGAGCCAAGCCATCTTCGTCGGCGGCTGGGCACTGGCGCAGCTGTGGCTGTTCTGGGCAGCACCACTCCTAGGCGCGCTTGCAGCCGGAGGCGTGACCCGCTGGTTGGACAGCGAGGAGTAGTCGGCGGTTGTGCTTCCTTCATGACTACGTCGCTTACCACTCGCGAGATCGGTGTCATCTTGCGCTGGAGAAGGACGCCCCGGAAGCGCGACCCGTGCAAGGACGGCCGAGTGTGCGAGCCCGGGTCGTCGCGGAGCGCCGAGTGGGCGGCCTCCATCACCGCTACGCCTGGCGAGAAGCCGCGTAAAGACGGCCAGAGCACCTCTGCTGCGGACGAGGGGGGCTCCTCCGTGAGGGCAGGGCGCTTGCGCCCGAGTCGCGTTCTACGCGACGTTGCTCCAACGCGGATCCCGAGAAACGGCGTTCACCCTGCCTGGAAGAGAGGTCCACGTCGCGTCTGCACGAGCGAACCGCACCCGATGCGTAATGGCGAAGCACAGCACAGCCCCACGAGGTCGGCACCCTTGCGCGCGAGCACCACGCCGCGTGCCTCGGCCAGGCGCTCCACCGCCACCTCGGCCTTCAGCCGCTCGAGCTCCGCCTCGGGGATGCGCGCCATCGAAAACCCCTCCGGCCGAAAAACCTGTCAAGACCCCTGGAGGCCTCTTCCCGCGTGCTCGGTGCGGTGGATTTCCGGTACAGATAGATGTACGGTACTCGTACAGCCACCTCTCGCCGATCGCTGAGCCGATGAAAACCTGCCTGTACCCTCGACCGCATCTGGACGGCGAGGAGTGGCATCCGGTGCCCAGGAAGAAGAACGGCCAGCGACCCGGCTTCGGCGCGCGGCTCAGCCAGCTGCGCAAAGCCGCCGGCTACACGCAGCAAGACCAGGAGCTCGGTGTCTCGCGGCGGATGATCGCTTACTACGAGGGCGAGACCGAGCATCCGCCGGCGACGCTGTTGCTCGGCCTCGCGACCGCGCTCAGCGTCACCACGGATGAGATCCTTGGGGTGGCGACCCTCCGGAAGAAGGCGGCGAAGCCGGACCGCCGCCTCCAGCGCCGCATGCAGCAGCTCGAGAGAATGAACCCGAAAGAGAAGCGCCAGGCGCTCCAGATCCTCGACGCCCTGATAGAGCGCGAGCAGCTCCGGGCAACGAAGGGCTGAGCCGATGGCAACGCGCCGCCCCAAGGCCGCGGGGCGGCCGCTTCGCGTCTACGTCGACACCTCGGTCTTCGGCGGTGTCCATGATGAGGAGTTCCGTGAGCCGAGCGAGCGCTTCTTCACCGCGGTGCGCGCGGGTGCCTTCGTGGTCCTCGTGAGCGAGGCACCGGTGGTGGAGATCTCGAGCGCCCCGGCCGTCGTCCAGGCGACCTTCGAGGCCCATCGCAGACCACGGCCGAGGCGGCCGCGCTTGCCGAAGCCTACCTGGCCGCCGGCGTCCTTCCCGCAGCGTCCCGCGTGGACGCGCTCCACGTGGCCCAGGCCTCCGTCGCGCGAGCCGACGCCGTCGTGAGCTGGAACTTCAAGCACCTGGTCCAGCTGCGCCGCATCCGCGGCTTCCATGCCGTGAACGTGCTGCGCGGCTACCCCCTGATCGAAATCCGCTCGCCCTTGGAGGTGATCGATGAGGAAGCCTGAGACCCTTGACTGTGTCGCAGTAAAGCGACGCGCGCAGCGCGCGCTCGCCAAGGCCCTCGCTGGTAAGTCGCCCAGCGAGCAGACCGAGATCCTCCACCGCTGGCCGCTCGGGCGCCGCTCTGGCAGACCCTTGCAAAGGCGCGCGCCGAGCGGCCGTCGAAGGCCATGCGCACGGACCGGAAGCGGCGATCGACGGGGTGAGTCCACAGGTCCACCGCGGGACTGCCTTTAGCCGTCCTTTAGCCGCAGCGCGGCCGGCGGCTAAACAGGGAACGGTGCCGGATGGCGAGACAGCGTTCCGTGTCAACGAGCCCGGCCCAAGCGGCGGCGGGGGCGGCCTCCCTCGCTCGCTGCGCTCGCTCGGGCCCGGGGCAGCCGCGCGCAACGCCCAGTCCCGGCGGGCCCCTCCTCGGACCTCCCGCCGTGCCTGCGCCTTGCAAGAGCGCTGTCCGATAAGGCAAGCCTTATCCGACCTGGCCCTGGCCACCCCCCGCCTGGGGCCTCGCTGCGCTCGGCCTTGAACGACATTCTGTAACGTGGACAGGGTGGCACCCCTTGCGCTGCGGGTCCACTGCGCTGGCACTATAAGCTCGAGGCAAACTGGTCAAGGTTGTCTACTCTCAACTGCCGCCTGTTGTGTAACGCTTCTTTCCGGTCTCTTTCGAATTGTCGTGACGGGCGAGAGAAGCATTTACGGTAGATTGTCGTTTCCAGATCCACTCCAAACTGCGTTAGCATACCGAGAAGCTCTTGATCAAAGCGATACACCCGCCCTGCAATACGCTGGTCGAGGTGATCCTAGGCGTGTCGAGCAAACAATTGAGGCTCTTCGTGGAATCGTGTGGGTAACCGTATAGCGGGAAATGGCTTGAAATGGGGTATTTGGCTCGGTTCTTGAGCTTTTCGGACCTGAGGGAATCTGTCACGATTCGTGCATGTCAAAGCCTGTCCGAACCGGAGAGCTCCGGGATGTGTACCGATTCCCTGGCTTTGTTCCCCGCGCGAAGGTTCATGGTGTATTCG
>DATFYN010000744.1:0-21443 GCA_035315025.1 Myxococcota bacterium | reverse complement strand
CTGGAGCCACGCTGTGTTGAGGCCGCAGGCTAGGCGAACGCCAGCTCCGTGAGGAAGATGACAAACGCGAACCCGCTCAGTGCACTCCGAACCGCATGAAGGCGCCCCCATTGCCGAAGAAGGTGCTCCGTATCGGGGGAGTCGGACGCGCGACCTGGATCGAGAAGCTGATTGTTGATGGGCATGATCCGAATGTAAGTCAACGGCATCACCGCGAGGAGGAGCAAGCCGCCCACGAGCCAACCAAGCCCCGAGCCCGCCAGCCATGAAAGAATCGCCGTGACCGTGCCCACAACGACCAACGGGGCTTGCATACGAGCAGCCCGCCTGTACATGGGTCCGAAGAAGCGACCGGCGAACGGAACACCCACTTCCAGAGTGGCCGGAAGCTGGGCGAGTGAGATGTAGAGCGCCGCGCCAAAGAATGCGCCGCAAGCAAACGTGGCAACGAAGGCGAGCATTCGGAACTCCTGCCGACCGGCTAGCCAATTGGCCCCGACCAGGGGCTGAGGGCAACGACCGAACTTCGCACACTTGCCGTGCCAAAGACCAACACTAACTCCGAGATGCGCCCATAGGGGTAAAGCCCCGGGCGCTTGGTGGAGATGATATTGACTTTCATTTTCGTATTCGGTATCGTTTTTTCGTTCGAAACCATCGGGTAGGTCTGTGCCGCGATGATCGTCTGCCACTGCAACGGGATTTCTGACCGCGCGATCCGTCGCGCCGTAAGGAACGGCGCCCGCAGCCTGCACCAGATCGCGCGCTTCTGCGCTGCGGGCTCGGGCTGCGGCGGTTGCCGCGCTGTGATCGAGGAGATTATGGACGGCGAGCGCAGCGGCGGTACAGAGTCCGCCGAACTCTTGTCCCTAGCGGATTACGCGCCCGCGCGTTGAACCCTGAGCTCGTTTGCCGCTTCCGCAGGCGGGAAGTAGCCTGCGAAAGGCATTCCTACTTCTCCGTCCGGAGGCGATCATGCGCGGCGACCCCCTCGTGATCGAGGCCTTGAATGAAGTTCTGACAGCGGAGCTCACCTCCGTCAATCAGTACTTCGTCCACTCCAGAATGTGCGAGAACTGGGGTTACGGCCGCCTTGCGAAGAAGAAGTACGAAGAGTCGATCGGCGAGATGAAGGATGCGGATGCGCTCATCAAGCGCATCCTTTACCTCGAGGGCGTTCCGAACATGCAGCGTCTGAATCCCGTGCGTGTCGGCGAGGATGCGATCGAGCAGCATAAGCTGGATCTCCAGCTCGAAACCGAGGCCATCGGACGGCTCAACAAGGCGATCGGGCTCTGCACACAAAAGAGCGACGCAGGCACGCGTGAGCTGCTCGAACACATGCTCAAGAGCGAGGAAGAGAGTGTGGACTGGCTCGAGGGCCAGCTCCACGTCGTGGGAGAGATCGGCAAGGAGCGATACCTGGCCGAGCAGATCTACGACTGAATCGGCCGGGCGCATGTTGGCGCTGGTCTCGTCGGTTCCCCGGGAAGCATGTGGGCCCGCGGCCGAACCATCATCGGGTCGGGGGCGCGTGCCGTCGCAATAGCCGACAACAAGAAAGGAACGGGCGGGGTGGGTTGGCCATCCCTTCTGGGTCCTGAACTGCCACGGCAGAGACTGAGCCACCCTCCGCATCCGGTCTTCCGTCGTGTGCGCATAGCCCTGGGTCGTCTGGGTCGAGGCGTGGCGTGCCGGAGCCCTGCCACTATCTGTCCAAGGCATAGCGCCACAAAGACCCATATAAGAGGGGTCAGCGTGACGTTCTTGCTCAGGACTGAGTCTCAAGGAGTTGGGAGCGCGCCTAAGTTGTCAATTCTCGGGCACGGCCGATGCATTTAATCGCGCTCGCTCGCCACTCGGGCATGAGGGCGCGACGGCCCCCACTGATTGCGCGTGTCGGTGAGAGGTTCGTGGCCATGACCCGACCGCGGACCAATCGGGTTTCTGCACCCCAGCAGAGTCCGGGAGGCGAGTACGGGCGCGGGGCGGGCTTAATCCTTTGCGTCAGGCGAGCGCGATAGGGTCTGCTTCATCGCGTTGGAAGCCCAGAGAATCCGACGGGGCCCGTATGCGAGGCGCTTCGCTCGGAGAGCGTGTCTGTCTGGCAGCGCTCCTGCTGCTGCTCGCAGGTTTACCCGGCTCGGCCCGGGGTCACGGCGGGGGGCACGGCGGTGGATTTCATGGTGGTGGCTTCCACCGTGGTGGGTTTCACGGTGGCGGGTTTCACGGTCACGGCTTCCGCGGCCCGGTCGTTTTCGGCCCCGGGTTCTGGTGGGGCTCGGCGTATCCCCGGTCGTGGTACTACCCGCCGCCGTACTACGGCTACGACTACGCGCCTCCGGTTATCGTGCAGCCGCCGCCAGAGTATGTTGAGCCGCCCCCGCAGTCCTATTGGTACTACTGCCAGAGCGCCGGTGCCTATTACCCGGACGTCCAGAACTGCCCGGAGCCGTGGGTGGCGGTCCCGACTGGGGCCGAATAGCTGCCTCGCCCACCTCGCCCAGGCGGACTCGATGTTGGCGATGCTTCTCCCCCAGACTCCGCACACTTCCGATCCTCGTTGAAGAACCGGCCCCTTGGCCGGGCCGCAGTCCTTCCGATTCTGGGGTCGGGACTACCAGGGGAGTGCCTGATTCGCCTTCCTCATCCGGTCCGTCGAGGTGTGTGCATCGCTCCCGTGGTCGTAGTTGATTGGTGTCTCACAAGTCGAGCGCTTCAATCGCGCGCGTCTTGCGCGCGTCTGAGTGTTTGCGACGTACCGCATGACGACGCTGAGATCGGACCATCCTCCGAGCTGGCGGACGGTCTCTACATCGATAGCCCCTGGCGAGCAGCTCAGTGGCAAATCCAAGCAGGGGAGGCCGCCCCGGGCACAGACTGCGGGACGCGGGTCGGTCACAGGCTGAGGTACATGGATAAGCGCATTGACTTATTCGCCTCGGTGAAGCAGAAGACATGCATGGAAAAGGACAGGCCGAGTGCTACCGCGCAAGGGGCCGCCGTCGTACGAACCCTACATCAGATACTCGACGATGAACCCAGAATCCTTGATGACACAATCGCGGCGCGCCTCGTCAGAGAGGAACTCGAACGGCACAAGCGGATGATTCGTCTGTTCGCACCGCGTGGCCTTCGAGCGAATCTCGCCATGCGCAGCCGGTATGCTGAGGACTGCCTGGCCGAGTCGTTGGGCGATGGCGTAGGTCAATACGTATTGCTCGGCGCAGGGCTGGACACTTTTGCTTACCGGCAACCTGCGTGGGCCAGGTCGCTTCGAATCTTCGAGGTCGATCATCCGGCCACACAAAAGTGGAAGCGAGCGAAACTGGCAGCCGCCGAGATCTCGATCCCAGCCAATGTGACCCTAGTCCCGCTGGATTTCGAGCGGACTTCACTTAAAGAAGGGCTGGCGGCCGGCGGCCTGGACTTCAGGATACCGACCTTCTTTTCTTCGCTCGGAGTCACCCAGTACCTGACCGAAGAGGCGTTGGACCTCTCGTTGAATTTTGTTCTGTCCCTGCCGCCCGCCAGCGAAATCGTTTTCAGCTTCGTACTTGCCGCTAGCGCCCTCTCTTGGTGGGAACGCGCCTTCGCTGCCGTGTTTGCCGTTATCGTTGGCGTGAGAGGCGGCGAGCCATGGCTGAGTCGATTTTCCCCGGAACAGCTTGCCAACAAACTCACCTCGATGGGCTTTTCGAAAGTGATCCACTTTTCGACCGACGCAGCGAACGCGCGCTACTTCCGAGCCCGACGCGATGGTTTGAAGGCATCGAAGCTCGAACAGATGATGAGGGCGATCGTCTGAGGCTCCGCATGGACTGCCCGTTCTGCACCCTGCCGACTGAGCGGATCTCCCGAACTACCACGGCCGAGCGTGGACGGCCTTCTTCAATCGTTCGTCCGTAGTGTGCGCATAGCCCTGGGTCGTCGTAGATTGTTGCCTCAGAGGTCGAGCGCCTCAATCGCCCGCCTCTTGCGGACATCGGAACTCGTTGCGTACGGCACGACGACGGAGATCGGACCATCCCGCCGAGCTGGCGGACGGTCTCTACGTCGATGCCTCTCCCGAGCAACTCGGCGGCAAACGTCCGGCGCAGAGGAGCCGGCCCACGGCAACGGCTGCGCGACGCCCAGGGTGGGTGCGTAAGGGCAGTCTCGGGCCGTCCGGCCGTCGCGGATGCAGCCCGTTGCCACACCGCGACCCCGGGCTTCCGATCGTCCAGACACGCGCCGGAACGGTCGACACCGGGGTCGGAATTCACCTGCCTTGCACATGTTCATCGAGTCGGAGGCTTCGTGGTTCAAGATCCGAGAAGATCTGCCGAATTTCAAGGGCAAGCAGCGCGTGCGAGTTTGCAGCAGCGCGATGCTCACCCAAGAGCATGAGACACTCTCTTGGGAGCGGGCCGGCCTAAGAGAAAGGAGCCGCTGGCTCCTTTCTCTGGGAAGAAGACGGCGGAAAAGGGCGATGCGCCAACTCTCCTCCTCAATGACCTTCTTCTACAAGTTTATCTTTCCCACATTCTGGATTGGGATGTTCACATTCGGCACGCTGCTGATGTTCATCGCCCCCGATTCATTCAAGGGAAACGGAGATGTGCGCGAAATGCGCTGGCTTTTCGCCTTCATTACGGTTGTCGGCGGGAGCTTCATCTATTGGGCCTGCATGAGACTCAAGACAGTCAGCATGAGCGCGGACGCCCTCATCATCTCGAACTACCGCCGCCGGATCGATGTTCCTCTTCGCGATGTTGAAGCGATTTCGGGTTCACTCTTGATGTCTCCCGAGCTTATCTGGCTGCGCTTTCGGCACCCGACTCCCTTTGGCGAGAAGGTGGTCTTCATGCCGAAGTTCCGTTTCTTCTCCTTTCACTTTTCGCGCCATCCGCTTGTCGCTGAGCTTCAAGCCCTCATCTCCAGCTCCACAACGCATGCCTGAGGGCGATCGGTATATGCGGATTCCTCTAGCACGCAGATCCTCGGCGCCCAGTGGTCGTTGGGTCGTGGCATCGTCGTGGGCGGGCGGCGCGAGCCTAAGCGGTTATCCCCTTGGCCGCAGGATCAGATGAAGCACGTCATCAGGATGAGGATGCTCCTCGGCGTCGCCGCGGTGGCTGTAGCTGGGTGCGCAAAGGTGCCTGTCGTTTCCGGCTCAAGCGAGCCGGAGATCCCGTTTGAGGACGTTGGAGCCTGTCCTTTCGAGTGCTGCACTTATCGCGCGTGGACGGCCTCAGAGTCTACCGACCTGCGAAGTGATCGATCTCCTCAGGTGCCGCTCGTCGCATCTATCAGACAAGACGACGCTGTTACCGGACTCACCGGTGTTGTGGTCACACAGAAGGCAGGTCGTGCGCTCGTGGTTGGGCCACTCGAAATCAAGGGAGAGAACAACGAGCCCGGCATCTCACCCTCGGTGATCGGTCAAAACCGGCCAACGGAGGGAGGTGAGCTCGGGACGTTGATTAGGAGGTTGGGGCGTCGTGGTTACTGAGACGATCGTCGACCAGAGGCCCGCGAGATACGCCGGGGGCCAAGCTTGTGTGTCAGCTCTTGATCGCGAGCAATACACTGTGCGAGGCGCTGCTCTACGGCTACAGGACCGGTCTCGGCCCTCGTGCCATGGTCCAGAGGCCGTCTCAGGCCACAACACCCGCCTGTGGTTGCGACCCGGCCTCACCTCGCCGAGCTCTCGAACGCGGAGTACGAATGACCTTTCCGGACGGTGATGCTATTGCGACCGGAGTGTGTGTCCAGTTCCTCGGCTCTGGGGATGCGTTCGGCAGCGGCGGACGCTTCCAAACGTGCCTATTGCTCCGCGGCGCGGGACGACTGTTCCTCATCGATTGCGGTGCTTCATCGCTGATCGCGATGAAGCGAGCGGGCGTGAGTCCGAGGGAAATCGGCTGCGTCGTGCTTTCTGGTGACCCCGTTTTGTGGTTCTCAAGGCGAGACGACCGCCAGCAGGGCGCAGCGATTACAACTCGGAACGACACTGATCAAATCCAGCGTAGGTGAGACTCCCGTCTTCTGACCCGCCGCTACATCCACCCCGAACCTCCAGTCCGTTCGCCGGATAATCCGAAGGAGCGGCCCCATGACCGAACCTTACCCCTGGCCTGCGCATGACCTTAGACGTGGAGCTGGGCTGATTTGGCTATGCTCGCCCACCTCCCGTCGTGATGCGCACCACTCGACAATCGCGCGCGTATCCGTGCGCAGAGTGCTGCGCAGAAAACCCCCGTAATGACTCGCCCGGCCTCGGCGAACACACCGCGGAGATACTCGACGAACTCGGCTATGGCGAACAGGACATCGAGCGGCTAGCAACGGCTGGAGTCGTTGGCATTCGCTAGCGCAGATACGAGGGTTCAGCCATTGCCCAAACTCCCCTTCATCCTCGCCGCCATCGCTATCGGTGGCGTGCTGGCGCTTCAGCCCGGTCTCAATGCGGAGGTCGCCCGGCGTCTGGGCAATCCGTTCGGCGCCGGCGTCGTTTCGATTTGTGTCAGCTTCGCCATGGTTGTCGTCCTGTTCCTTTCGATGCGACACAGCGTCTCTTGGGGCGCCGCGCTGTCGATGCCCTGGTATCTCTGGCTCGCCGGGACGATCGGCGTGATCTTCGTCGTCGGCACGCTGTGGCTAGCGCCGATTCTCGGCGCGGCGCTCCTCTTCGTCTGCATGATCGCCGGCCAGATGATCGTCGCGACGCTCGCCGATGCGATCGGCTTCGGCGGTTATCAGGCCCAAGCCTTCGACCCATGGCGGGTCGCCGGCATCGGACTGGTCCTCGCCGGAGTCTGGCTCTTCCAGCGCGCGGCCTAGCTTCCGGTCGGGTACCAGAGCGGTACGGCGGGAACGCCTCGGCCTGCGGCACCACTGCGGCGAGGTTTGGCGACACGTCGGCATTGGCGCCCTCGCCGCGGTGCAACAGCCCCGCGGCGGGCCTGACGGGCGCTGCGCGCCTCCACTACATGAGCGCAAACAAAATCGCTCGCACTCGGAATGCACGGGTCAGGCATTGGATGTGGTTACTGCTCCTCGTCTGATTGCGTCACAGTGGCGCGCATCCCACGGTAGGGCCGGGCCACGACATCGAACCTGCGCCCGCGGGCATCCGCCAGGAGCCTATCGAGTGCGGGGCGGCGATCCTTCGCGCCGGACACGCCGTGGTCGATGTACTCCGCAGCGATCGTGAGACCTCGGGCCTCGGCATAGGCGCGCAGCGCATGAAGCTGGGGTTCGACGTGTTGCTCTGCGGTACTGACGCGCGCATAGAGGGCGAGTCTGGGCATTGGGGCTCCTCCTCAAGGCGACGACACCGAGGCGGAGTCCCCTCCCGACCCTGCCCCGGTAGATCAGGCTGCCAGCAGTTCGGTGGACTCGGCCTCCTCGGCCGCTTTGCCGCGAATCCAGTCGGTGGCCTTCTGGGCCTGTGCGCCTGCGATCACAAGCATCCGCGCGTCCTTGCGTAGTGCACGGAGCCATCCGGCGAGATAGGCGGCCGAGTTGGTGACGAGGTCCTCGGAATCGATCCCCACCATCGCGCGGCAGAAACTCGCGCCCATCTCGGCCACAAACTCCTCGGCCGAGTAATCGTGGGAAGCGAACCGGATCGGCTCCGTTACTCCGGGGCGCGCCAGCCGCGACCGATGCCCAGTCGAGTGAACCAGTTCATGGAAGAGGACGCTGTAGTACGCCTCGGGCGACTCGAAAGCCTCCCGTGCCGGCAGAGTCACCGAGTCATCGGCCGGGCGGTCGAAAGCCTTCGCCCCACCATGAGTGATCGACGGCGCCGAGCGGTAGCCCGCGACGAGAGCCTCCGCGCGCTGGATCGGCGAGAACACCTTCGGCTGTGCCTCGATGGCCTCGACGAGCCGGCGATGCTTCACGCCATCACACTGGTCCACGTTGAATGCCGAGAAGTAGCGCAGGAGGGGAATGCGCCGGGTTTCCTTCTCGCCAGTCTCGGGGTTGGTTCCCTTCGGCTCCAACCACTTCCAGAACACAATCGGACTCGCTCGCTCCCCCTTCCTGACCGAGCCTCCGAGTTCCTTGGCTTGCTTGAACGTCACCCAGTAGGGCGACTCGTAGCCCTGGCAACCAAGGAGGAAGACGTTTATCCCGCGGTACTCCTTACCACTCACAAGGTTCCGCGGCAGACCCGATTCAGCGTGCCATGGCCTGCGCCAGGGAATAACGCCTTGTTCCAGTTTCGCGATGATTCGCTCCGTCACAATCTCGAATACGGTCGCATTGATTGGTCATCCTCGTTTCCCCTCCGAGGTTTCACCGAATTATACACTATATAGAGTTACACACACTTAAGAGAATCAAAGGGTTTCGAGAAGCAAAAGCGCGAAAGGGGGGGCTGGTGTCTTTTGCGCGACACGCGCGGCGAGGTTATCCGGCTTGCACGATTTTTGATGCGGTCTGGAGTAAATTGGCCGTAACGTTGGAGAGGAAGATGTTCTTGAAGCCGTTCGAGGAGAGGAGAGCGGGTCGGTGGAACAGGTTGCCCAGCCGCGTCAGCTCGCTTCGCCCCCCTCAGTCAACACCGCCCAAGGATTCCATCGCCGCTACACGTGGCAAGACGCAGCGGAAAGACGCTGAAAAGACATCCCCTCCGGGACCCCTGTGTCGCATCGCTCTGAAGGGGAGGGCGCTTGCTGCCGTTTCGCGCTCTAGGCGCACCCTCCCTGTGGCCGGGCGGATTCGCCGTCCACCACGGGCCGACGGCGGCTCGAACTCCCACCTTTTCACGACCGGACAAACGCCCGACGGATAGTGGCGAATCACAGACGGGGTGCGAACTCCCCGCACTCCTTTGCGGTCACGATTCCCTGAGGCATTGCGTCGCGCCGATGCTCCCTCGTGTGCGTCTTTGTGGCGCTGGATCCGCCCTCTCTCATCTCGCAGCCGAGCGCGCGAAACCTCGAATGGACTGCGATTGTTTGTTCCTTCCGGTTCTGGGCACGATGCTTGCATCGATTCCAGGGGATCTATGAGGGACGCTCTTCGATCTGACTCTCGTTCCCTTCCATTGGCGCGCGTCCCACGAACGACAACATCAACGCTGGAGGATACGCAATGAGGTTTGTTCGACGCGGACTCAAGACCGGACTGCTCGGGGCGGTGTTCGCAGTGGGCTATCTCTGTGGGACGACGATACACCCGACCGCTCAGGCACAGGTGGGCGACGTCGGGAAGGAGTTGATGCAGAAAGCCGGGGAGTCGGGAGGAGCGCTCGGCTCGGCGGCTAAGCTTGGCACGACGATCACCGAGATGAAGGACAGCCTCGACAAGCTCAACAAGAACATGGGCACCCTCGAAGAGATCAAGAAAGCCCTCGGCGGTTGAACTTCCATTCGGCCCGGCCACCTGGCGCGGCCGGGCCCCCGTCAGAAGGAACCAGCTATGTCCATGCTCAGTGAGTTCAAGGAGTTCGCGGTCAAGGGGAACGCATGGCAGTCGGCATCATCATCGGGGCAGCATTCGGAGGCATCATCAACTCGCTCGTGAACGATGTGATCATGCCTCCAGTGGGACTCCTTCTCGGGAAAGTCGATTTCTCGAACCTCTTTATCGATCTTTCGGGCAAGGGATTCGCCGCTCTCTCCGAAGCCAAGAAGGCCGGTGCACCGGTCATGGCGTACGGCGCGTTCCTCAATACCATCATCAACTTTGTGATCCTCGCCTTCGTGATTTTCGGTGCGGCCTCCGCGTCAGCGGCGCGCCCACTTAACGGTTCGCACACCAATGGCACCAACACCACCGCGATCTTCGTGGGCGGGCGCCCACGACCCCTGAGTCAGGAGTTCTCCTGCTGGCAGCCGTCGGGGCGTGGCGTGTTGTAGTGCGGGCGGGCTGCGGTTCTACTTCGCTCCGTCCTCAGCGGGTCGCCTCACGACTGCGACTGCCTGCCCGGCGGGACGTGCCGCGGGTTGGCGACCATCGCTGCGGCATCATCGATGAGGCGACGCAGCTCGGGACTCAAGTCGGCATACTCAATCGCGAAGCCATCTTCCACATGTCGAACGACTTTACCCACGACCTCGAACGGAGAGTCCTCGCTCAAGAGGACATAGACGCGGACTTGGGACCCAAGGCGGGGCTGGACCGAGGCTTGTATCAGCAATGCACCGGAATAGGAGATATTGGCGAGGACCCCTGACCCGTCCTCGCGCCCAGACGAGTAGCTGATCTCGAAGTGAGTCCGAATGCGGGAGTTCCACCGCCTGTCTGCCCACCGCTTCATGGTTCCCTCTGGCGGCGCTGGTCCGCTCGATTCTTCGGCAATCCTCGACCGGCGCTAAATCTCCAATCGCCGCCATGGAGTCGTGAGTCCAGCCTTTGTAGGTGTGCGAGCCCACTTTGCGCGCCCCTAGAGCCGTCTGCTGGTGCGGGCGCGGCAGCGGCCTCCGTTCCGAACGCCTCAGCGCTCTGGCCATGTCCTGCTCCGGTCCTTTGCTGACCCGAAGATCCCGCTTGGATGCGAACGGGGAGAAGCGCGCCAGCACGGGCTCTCCCGCGCTACCAGATGAAGGGTAGGAGCCGGAACTGAGTTCGGATGGAGTACTCCTTGTACCCGTCGAGTTCACGCCTAAGAGTCTCGTCCTCGAGATGCGTCCGCACCGCAAAGAGCAAGCCCAGCAGCCCCGCCGGAACGAATGTCCAGGCCGACCCCAGCATGAGCGGCGTCGCCAGAGCCCCGAGGATGGCTGCGAGGTATCCGGGGTGCCTGACGAACCGATAGGGTCCGGTGGTTACCACGCGATGTCCCCTCTCCTGCTGGATCCGAACGAACTGCTCAAAGTGTTCATTCTCCAACATTGCCCACGTGGCGAACGCGAAAGCCAGAACGAGAATCATCAGGCCGATGTAGAACATCGACCCCGGCAAGCTCGACCAATGGAAGCGGACGGCGTCCAGTCCGGCGACCGCGGGGGCACCCAGAGAGAGAGCCAACCAAAGTACTGCGAAGACTTTGTCGAACGACTTGATCCCTGAGTGCCCGATGCCACGCTGGTTCAGCGTTTCCGGTGCCCGCGCGGCGAGGAGAGAGAGGGTGCTTATTTCGAGGAGCAAAACAGTCACCACGTAGGCCCAGCCGCGCGGCCAGTTCCAACGTCCTGCGCACGAAAACAGGATGCAGGCAAAGACAAAAAGCAGCCCAAGCCGCTGGCCGACATAGCGCACTCCGCCCGAGGTGACTCTGTGGAGCATCCTGGACCATCCACGGTTCACAGATTATTGCCAATGTCCCTGTTGGTCGGCTCGTAGCCCTCCACTTGTGCAGGTAGCGGGCGATGCTTCGAATCCCGCGACGGCCGGATGGTCGTTTCGAGCGGCTATTCTGCGCCCGGGTAGAGATGGTCTGGCAACTCCCGCGTGGACCGCGCGGCCCCTCCAGGTGCCGCTCGATCCCCAACGCGCACAGGTGCGGAGGAAGATTCGCATGAATCTCGAATACGAGTTCACGTACAACGCGACGCTCAAGGACCCGGTGCAGATCGGTCCGGGCCCGTATGGAACGCGCCTGGTCTTCGAGGTGACCGGGGGCAGCCTGGACGGAAAGCGCCTCAAGGGGAAGGTGTTGACCGGGGGCGCCGACTGGGTCCTCGTCGGCCCCGACGGATGGGGACGGTTGGATGTGCGCATCCAGTTCCTCACCGATGACGGCGCGGCCATCTACACCGTGTACTCCGGCCTGCTCGACATGAATGAGAAGGTCCAACGTGCCCTCACGGCCGGGAGCGGCACCGACTACGGGGATCAGTACTTCCGTACGAGTCCACGCTTCGAGACCGGCGATCCGCGCTACGGCTGGCTGAACCACACGTTGTTCGTCGCGGAAGGCCGCATGGTGCCGCATGCAGTCGAGTACAAGGTCTATCGTGTGACCTGAGACGCGCCTCGGCAGCACGGACGATGTCGCGGAAGCATCGCTACCAGGGATTTCCACTCGCGCGGCCGTGCATCGTCATCTGCGCAGCCGACGCGCGCACGCGGAGCCTGCATGAAGCGGTGGTGGCGGGAAGATGGCGTTCTCGGAAGGGACCTGTCGTTGCGAACCCAGTTGACCACGTAAAATGGCGTCGTGTGCGGACCACCGAAGGAGATGACAGATGCACTCGAACACGAAACTCACCAACGCGCTCCTTTCCGTGATCGCGATCTGCCTGAGCCTGATCGTGCTCCGGCTGTATGGGATCTCTCTGCCGGTGACCACGGCCAATGCGGCGGAGGTCGTGGCAACCCAGCCGGTCCAAGTGAGCAACGTCCCTCTTCCGGTCCGGCTGGTAGGGGATCCGATCAAAGTGCAGCTTTATTGGCAGGATCGAAAGCATGGCTGGCTACCGGTTGCTGTGGATGGCGGAGCCCTGCTCATACGGCAGTGACGGCGAGTGCCGAGCGAGGCCACGGTGCCCGCGGGGAGCCGGACGACGGCAGCCCGGGGGGGCTCGCTACTCGGCAGTGCCCCTCCGCCGGTTCGCCAGCAGGAGAGCCGCCTCTCGTAGCGCCGCATCTCGAACATGGCAGTAATGGTCAAGTGTAGTTGCAACGCTGGAGTGCCCTGCCATCCGCTGCACGACATGGATGGGCACGCCGTGCCCCCAGTCATCGCGGATCGCAATATCGTTGGAGACGTAGTTGGATTCCAGTTCAACCCGCCCGACTCGGCAAAGATCCAACCCGGCCAGGCTTCGAATGCTCTCGTGATCAGTACCGACGCCACGACTTTCACGGCGGGCCGCACATCGGTGATCGATGGGGGCGTGGCAACAGTCTCGGCGTTCGAACCCGCCACTGTCCCGGAACCTGCTTCTTTACTGCTCCTTGGTGGAGGCCTCCCGGCGCTGGGTGGTGTTCGCCGCTTCCGTGCTTAGACTTATCTTCAATCGGTCGTGGATATCCTGAGCGTCGTGGGACTCGCCGCGACACGATGCAGGCCGGCGTGAGCGGGGAGCTACCGCTTCGCTTCGACACGCCCTGTCCAGGCTAATCGGTGAGGTGCTGATTGCACCGAAAGTGGCGGGTGAATCCTCCGAGAGGACGTGCGACCGCGCTGGTTCCCGGCCGGGCGGTTGAAGCGACCAGACTTGCTCCTTCAAGAAAAGGTGCTTCCTTACGCTCGACGCACCGCGACAGGAGCCCACACCCTCGCTGCGGTAGAGTGGATTCCCGGCTACAGATGGCTCGCCCCCGCGTTCTAGTCCGCAATCCCGCGCCGGCAGCTCCGCGTGGGTTCTACAGAAGGGAGCGCCCACGCGGTTGCCGCCGCGAGATCTTGCTCGGTGTGCTCGCGTTGGCGGCGTTTGCTGGGATAGCGCGAGGCGACGAAACTCTCACGGCGGGCGTCCAGCGCGCGCTCGCAGGAGAGCCGCCTGAGATTGTTCAACGCCTTCTCGACGAGAATGTGATCCTGCTCTCCGGCTCGGAACCTCGCCATAGGAGCGATCCCGCACAGGTTCAGGCGCTCGTGCTCTTCACGAGGTCCCGGAGCCGTGTGATTCAGCTCCTCCTGCAGACAGCGCGCCAGAGCGAGTACCGCTCGGACCTCGAAAAGGTCGAGACCGTGGAGCGTTTCCCCAACGGCGAAGTGGACGCGCAGGAGATGAGGATCATGCTGATTCAGATCTCATACTGGCTCCGCTATCAGTGGGATGTCTCAGCAGGACGGATCTCGTGGGAGCTCGATCCCCGGTTTCCTAACGATCTCCGCGTGACAGATGGATTCTGGGAATTGGAGGAGGTCGATGCCGCCCACACGCTCGGCCGGTTCGGTACGCGAGTCGATGTCGGCTCGGCTTTGCCGGCATATCTTCAAGAGATCGCGACGCGTAAGAACCTTCGGCAGACGCTTGACCGTTGTCGGCGGTGGATCGATTCCGACGGAAGGTATCGACCTTGATGGACCGGAAAGCACTTTTCCACCGTGTCTAGCGTCTACCGCCGCATGCTCCGTGCAGCTCTTCTCGATGCGGAGCTGTACGAAGAGGTCGAAGCGGACCGCGGCGCCACTGTCCAAGCTTGTTTGGTGGTCGTCCTCTCCGCCGTTGCGGCGGGAATCGGCGGAATCGAGCACCACGGCGTATTGGCGATCGTTGGCTACACGCTCGCGGCGCTGGCCGGTTGGTGGATCTGGGCGTACGTCGCGTACCTGATCGGTACGCGGCTCCTTCCGGGCCCTGAGACGCAGGCCGATCCAGGCGAACTCCTGCGCACCATTGGCTTCTCGAGCGCGCCTGGGGTGCTGCGAGTCCTCGCGCTCGTTCCACCAATCGCCGGCGCGGTGTTCCTCGTGTGCACGGCCTGGATGCTCGTCGCGATGGTCGTCGCGGTCCGCCAGGCGCTCGACTATTCGGGTACCCTTCGCGCCGTTGCCGTCTGTGCCATCGGCTTCCCGATCTACGCCGCGACCCTGGCGTTGTCCATGCTTCTGCTGGGACCGTGGCCCCTGTGAGAGGAGGTCTCTGAATGCCTAGGTTCTCGCAGAGGCCGCCTGCGAGAACTCCTTGCCTCTGACACCTCGTGCCGCTTACGCTCGAAGGCCAGTGCGTGCAAGAACTTCGAGACGGTTCCTTCCCGACGCCTCCGCGAATCACGTAGTGCGTCACGCGAAGAGAGAGCTAGGACGGGCGTCGCACGGTCAAGACCGGGCAAGGGGCGTGCTGGACGACGCGCTCTGCGGTGCTTCCGAGCAGAAAGTGACGAAGGCCGGATCGCCCATGCGTGCCCATCGCAATGAGATCCACCCCCGCGTGTCGCGCCTCTTCCTCGATCACGCTCGGCGGGTAGCCTTCGCGTGTCAGGGTGTCGACACGGAGCCCCTCGCGGCGCAAAGGCGCAGCGAGCTCTTCGAGCTGTTCGCGGGCCTGCTCCGCCGCGTCGGCAAAAAGGCGGGGTGTGACAGGCACCGTGCCGAGTGCCGTGAACTCCACGGGGAGATGGTAGGCGTGGAGGAGAATGAGCCGCGCTCCGTCTTCCGCGGCATGCAGCACGCGACGGGCCTCGCCGATCGCGAGCCCGGCATCCGCCGAGAAATCGGTCGGGACGAGGACGGTCTTAAAGTTGCGGTGCTTGTCCACATCGCCGGGGTGGACGATCAGCACGGGGACCGGCGCGCCCTGGACGATGCGCTCGGCCGTACTCCCGAGGAGAAGGTGCCGGAAGCCGGTGAGACCGTGGGTCCCGACCACGATGAGATCGGCGGCGTGCTTTGTCGCGAGGTCGAGGATGGTGGGCGCGGCGGGGCCGAGCTCAAGGTCCGTCGAGATCGTGATGCCACGGGCGCGGGCCCGCTCTGCCGTCTCGGCCAAGTTCTTCGTGGCGGCCAGCCGGTATTGCTCCTGAAAGTCAGGAGGGAGCGCCACAAAGTCGGGATTCGCAGCGGGCGGAATTGGAGGTGCGAGCGCATGGACGAGCACCACGACCGCGCCATGGGTCTTCGCGAGGAGCGTCGCCCACTCCACGGCGGCCGCAGACGTGGGAGAGAAGTCCGTTGCCGCCAAGATCTTGCGTACCGGCTTCGCGCTACTCCCGCTCTCTGTGACCATCTATGTCCTCCTTCCTGACTCTAGTCCCCCGGCAAGCACGGGCGCGAATGCCGCACCCCTGTGCCGTGTTGTCTCGCCTCTCCCCTCCGTCCGTGGGCCAAAACCCCGCGGGAGCGGCGTCTTAGCACCCGCTGCCGCGGCACGCTCCCTGCAACTCGGAGCTTCTGGGAGGTGCCCATGGACTCCGCGACCCGGCCCGTCTCCGAGATCATGCAGACCGACTTCGTGACCGTGAGCCTACACGACCGGCTCGATTTCGCGGACCAGGTGATGCGGCTCGGCCGGATCCGACACCTCCCGGTGCTCCACCAGGGGAAGGTGGTGGGGATCGTCTCCAACCGGGACATCCTGGCCGCCTCCCTCACCAAGGTGCTTCAGTTTGGACCGATCGAACGGCGCGCCTTTCTGCGATCGATCGACGTGGAGGAAGTCATGACCTCCCGGATCCATACGGTCCCGCCGAGCGCCACCTTGGCGGAGGCGGCAGAGCTTCTCCTGCGACATAAGATTGGCTGCCTTCCGGTCGTGGATCCGGCGGGCGCACCTGTGGGCCTCATCACAGAAACGGACCTCCTGCGTGCCGCCTTCCTCCCGGGGGAGCCAAAGCCGGGAACCGAGGAGGCGGCGGGCGCTGCGGCTTGTGGCTCTTGAAGTATTCGGTGCTAGCTTTCGCCGCCGAGAGGCGTCCTGTTTGGTTCGATGTGTTTGGGTTTACCCCACCGCAGCGTGATCTATTGGGAATGCCTTTCCCGGAAGGGTTCAGAAGGTATTCCAAAAATTCCTCCTGACCGACCGGAATTCATCGGCGTCTCCGGGCACCGGACGGACCGGGCCGGGGACCACCGAAAATGCGCTCGCTTCGGCGAACGTGGAGTGACTGGTTCCTTGGCAAAGAAGCTTTACGTCGGCAATCTGCCTTTCTCCGCGACGGAAGACGAGGTTCGAGAGCTCTTCTCGCGCCACGGCTCCGTCAATTCAGTGGCCCTGATCAATGACCGCGAGACGGGTCGTCCCCGCGGCTTCGGCTTTGTGGAGATGGACGACCAAGGCGCGGGTAGCGCCATCTCGGCGCTCGACGGGAAGGACTTTGGGGGCCGCAGCCTGCGTGTCTCCGAGGCCCAAGACCGTCGCAGCGGCGGTGGCGGCGGCGGCGGCGGAGGCGGTCGCGGTGGCTACGGGGGAGGCGGCGGTGGCCGTGGCGGCTACGGCGGCGGCGGCGGCGGTCGCGGCGACTGGTAGCCGGAATGTGTGCCCGGGCTGCTCGCTCCGGCAGCCCGGGCCTTCTTTTTTGGACGGACCTCTTCTGGACGGACCTGCCCGGAGACACTGATTGGCGCGAGACGACCTGATTCAGACGACCGGGACGGTCGAGAAGATCCTCGGTGGCGGGCGCTACCAGATTACGCTCGAAACCGGCCAGACCGTGACCGCACAGCTCTCAGGCCGCATGCGCCGTTTCCGGATTCGAGTGATTCCCGGCGATCGCGTTCAAATTGGTCTCTCTCCCTACGATCCCACCCACGGCTTCATCACCTTCCGGCTACGCGACGGCGGTCTGCCGGAAGGCTAGAACTTGGAGCCTCTCGCGGCGCATCTCCTGCGCGCGATCCAAGCCATCGACCGTTGGCGGCTCGGGCGCCTTCAAAGAACGCACCCCGGTGTCGAGATCGATCCCACGGCGAGCACGAATCTCGCGGTGGCTCACTACGAGCTGGGGCCCGGGGCACGGCTGCGGATCGGCCGGGGCGTCGTCACTGAACGCACCCCGGGTGCCCTGCGTTTCGTCGTCGGAGCGGGTGCTTCGATCGAGATCGGTGAGGGCACGTGGCTTCGCACGGAGCTCGGTCCCAATCATTTCAGGGCGTTTGACGGTGCGCGCATTACGCTCGGTCCCGGGAGCTGGCTAAACGGCTGCCACCTCTCCGCGAAGCGCGCAATCCTCTGCGGGAGGCGGGCTTGGATCGGCCCCGGCGCGCGGCTCATCGACGCGGACCAGCATGCCCTCGATTCCGAACACCCGGAGCGGATTGCCCCGATTACGCTCGGCGATCACGTCTGGATCACCGCCGACGTGACAGTCCTCCGCGGCGTCTCGATCGGCGACCACTGCGTGATTGGCGCTCGCTCGGTCGTGACCCGCGATATTCCCTCACACTCGATGGCCCACGGGGTCCCAGCCCGTCCCCGGGGTAAGGTCGGCGACCGCAGCGAAACGACGTGAAGGGGGAGCTTCTGATAGGGTAGCCCCGTGCGGATCGCGATCTTCGGCCAGGCCGCTTTCGGAAAGGACGTGCTCGTGCGTCTCATACAGGCCGACCACGAGATCGTCGCGGTCTATGTGCCGCCGGACCGCGGGCGGCCCGATCCCCTCGCGGCCGAAGCGGAAACCCGCGGTATCCCACTCCTCCGGCCGGCACGCTTGCGGCGCGGCGGCGTCGCGATTCCCGAGCTCGTCGAGACGTACCAGAGCTTCCGGGCCGAGCTAAATGTCCTCCCCTACACGACGGTGATTATCCCGCCCGAGATTCTGGATGCGGCGCCGAAGGCCTCGCTCTGCTTTCACCCCTCGCTCCTCCCGCGCTTCCGCGGCGGCGCTGCGATTCCCTGGCAGATCATGCTGGGCGAGAAGACAACGGGCGTCACCGTCTTCCAGCCCGACCCGGGCGTCGATACGGGTCCGATTGTCGTCCAGCACGGCGGTGTCCCGATTGGAGAGACCGACACCGCGGCGACGCTTTACTTCCAGAAGCTCTATCCCTTGGGCCTTGAAGCCGTGGTGGAAGCCGTCGATGCGGTGGCGAGCGGCCGCGCGAAGCCGGTGGCCCAAGACGAATCCCAGGCCACCTTTCAGGGGCTCGTGGACGACGCCGCAGCGCGCCTTGACTTTGCAAGGCCCGCTGTCGAGCTCGACCGCTGGATCCGGGGCTGCGATCCACAGCCTGGGGCCCATGCGATGCTGCGCGGAGAAGAGATTCGCCTTTTCGACGGGAGGCTTCTCCCTCCTGCGAGTAGCGACGCAGAGCCGCCGGGCACCATCGTGAAGGTGGATTCCGAGGGAGCGCTCGTCGCCGCCCGCGGCGGGTGCCTGCGAATCGCGCGCGTGCGCCTCGGCGAGGGCGGAAAGAAGCTCTCGCCTGCCGAGGCCGGGCTTCGGGTCAAGGACCGGCTCACATAAACCGACCAGGACTCATAATCTTTGGGATAGGAGGCTAGGGGCCGCAAGAGTGGAGACTTCGGACCCTGTCGCGGGAGCGCTTGGCGCATTTCTTTGCGCGGCGGGCTTCAACGCCCTGGGCGTTCTCGAGGCGAGCCGATACAACGCGCTCGTTCCTCCGCCCTTTCGCCTGGATCTTCTCTTTCCGCTGGCGCGCTCCGCTCTTGTCCTCGGGGCGGGGGGCCGCGCCCTCTTCGACGCGTTCGAGCGTTCCCCGGAGGCTGCCTTCACGCGGGACCCGCTCGATTCCTACACCCGGAGGATCGCCAATCACGGCGCCGCCTGGCCGGGGCTCGGCGCCGCCCGTTCGGTCTTCGCATTCGAGCGTCGCGGCGGTGTCTTCGCAGACTTTGTCGCCCTGGGCCATGCGGCGGGCCTTGGCGCACCGAGTCGCCTGGGCCTCCTCGTGCACCCAACCTATGGCCCCTGGTTCTCGCTTCGCGCCGTCATCCTTTGCGAGCGGGCGCTTGTGCCAACGCCAGAGCTTCTGGGTTTCACGCCCTGCGAGGGATGCCCGGCGCCGTGCGCGGACGCCTGCCACGGGGAGGCTCTCGCAGGAGCTCGCTTTGACACCGCAGCATGTCTCGCAACGCGCCTTCGGGAACCCGCCTGCAAGGCGCGCTGCGACGCCCGGCGAGCCTGCGTCCTAGGGCGCGAGCACGTGTATCGCGAGCCCGCCGAGGCTCACCACATGCGTGCCGCGGGTCTTCTCATGGTGGGAGGCTAAGGCGCCTTGGATCCGAAGCGAGCGGAGGAAGGCGGAGGGGAGAAGCGGATTGCGGCGCTTCTTCTACGCGCCGAGCGCCTTCTCCGTGCGGCGGAGTCGATCGAAGCGCCCATTCTTATGGGTACCCCGGCACTGGGGCGCGAAGCGGAGCGGCTTCGGCCCGAGCTCGAGGCCCTTGTCGGGCGGCCCTACGGCCGGCTCCCGCGGATCGGCTACCGGCGCGGCCTTGAAGCCAGGCTTGCTGGCCCGTGGAGCCAGTACCTAACCCTCGGTTTTGGCCCGACCCGCGTGGTGCGGATGACTTCCCTCGCCACCTCGCGAAGTGCCATCCCCACCATCTTGGCCCACGAGCTCGCTCACAGGTACTCCTTTGACGAGTCCGTGACGACGCTCCGCGGCCTTGAGGTCTCCGCGCGCTTCGCTGAAGCGGGCGATCCCCTTCACGGGAGGTCGGTTCGCGCCGAGCTCGCGCGCCTGGCACTTGGTGCCGCGATGGCGGAAGCCCTGCGGGGCGGTACGCCCGGGCCGATCGATGCCTTCTTTGGCACGCAGAAGGAAGGCGCCCTTCTTGCGCGAAGCGCCGCGCATTGGGGAAACGTGCGTGTGCGGGCTTCCGACCGACGCGGGCCCGACTGCGTGACGCTCCTCTACGCCGAGGCGCCAGCCCACGCCCTCGAGGAGGCGCTGGCTTTGGCGGAGCCTTTCTCGCGACCTATCCCTTTTCCACGCTTCCCGATCGATTCGGGGCAGGCCGCATTCGCTGCGGCGTATACGACGATCGACGCCCTCCTTGGCCGGCGCCGGGCGAGGGTTCCCCTTGAATCCACGCTTCGCCTTTGGACAGAAGCAGGAGAGAACTCCTGATCGCGAGCAGGGGTCGCCGGATCGGCGCGATGCGTTGCTCCGGGTCAATGCAAGCGCACATATACCCTGCAAAATCAATGGTTTACGACTCAGCAAAATCTTGCCGCTGGGTTGCCGCTGGACGCCCCAGCCGGCGCAAGCCGCGGCATGATCCCAACCTACCGCCAGCGCCTCCGAGACGGGCGGTAGAGGGTTTAATGGCTCGGCGAAACGAACGCTTCGAACGAGGATGACGTCGTGAGCAGCCTGGCTCGGGTTCGATCCTTGCTGCGCCGGGTCGCTGTGCGCAGACTCTGTCCGCCCGAGGTGCTTGCCGCGATGCAGCGCTCGGCGGAGGCGGATAATGCGAAGAGGGAACAGGACGATCGGAACAGGGCACGGGTCGAAGCGCTCGTTCGCTCCGGCGAACCCATCCTGCTCGAGCTCGGAGCCGGCGATCGCAGGCGCAAGGGATGGACGACGATCGACCTGGCCGCAGACTCGGACCTCTGTCTCGATCTCTCCTGTCCACTTCCCTTTCCCGACAATTGCATCGATGGGATCTACTCCTCACACGTCCTCGAGCATTTCGCCTACCCCGAACCTTTGCGCGGCCTGCTCGCCGAGTGCCGTCGGATCCTGAGGCCGGGGGGCTTCTTCAGCGCGGCCGTCCCGGACGTCAGGCCGTACCTCGAGGGTTACTTCCATCCGGAGGGCTTCGATCCCGCAGTGCGTTGTCTCTACCGACCCGCCTACCACTATCACTCTGCGATCGATTATGTGAACTACATCGCATACATGGACGGGCATCATCACCACATGTTTGATGAGGGGAATCTGACGGTGATCCTTACGCAAGCGGGATTCGACGCGGTTCGGATGCGGGAGTTCGATCCGTCCGTCGACCTCGAAGAGAGACGACACGAGTCGATCTACGCGTTGTGCACGAAACCCGCGTGAGCGGGGATATATCTGGCATGTTCCATGTTCCAAAGATCTGCGGCGCGAGACGAACTAGGAAGCGACGAACCGTGAGACCTCCCTCCCGAGGCGTCCCAATGCCGAGAAGCTGCACGGTTTGCCACCACCCGAATCGGAC
>DATFYN010000743.1:0-6883 GCA_035315025.1 Myxococcota bacterium | reverse complement strand
ACCTTGCTTCGCAATCGTCATGGCGCCGGAGATCGTGACGACGCGAAAGCACTCCGGATCGCGAACCATCGCCTCGAGCACATCGGCGGCTTCGCCGAGCCGCCGTCCACCGAAGGCGGTGCGTCCCATGCCGCGCACCAGCTCGTCGACGCTGTCGAGCTGACCGACGTCGAGGGGGGCAAGCGGCACGAGGCCGTCGTCGTGGCCGGTGCGCAGGTCGCGGTGGGCGGTGGGCTTTGTCATTGGAAGCTCCTCTCGAGGGCCGACAACAGCGCGTCCGGGTGGGTAACAGGCAACGAACAGGTCGTGCCGTGGCAGACGTAGGCTGTGGGCTTACCGTCCACCGCGACACGGCCCGAGAACCACGCAGGGTCGACACCATCAGGTGCTGGACCGCCAGGAGCGATCCCAAGAACCGCGTCCTCAGGGAGCAGGACCTGCCGAGCCCTTGCGAGCAGATCTCCGGTCAAGGGGTGGTCCGGCTCCCCGATGACGACCGCTACCGAGACGCCCCGCTCCGCCAGGTGCGCGGCACGAATCAGCGTGGGAAACGCGGCAGGTGCCCGTTCCAGCATGAAGGCGTGGGCTCGAATCACGCGTTCTGCCACGCGCTTGAGGTCGGAGCGGCCGGAGAGCGCCGAAGCTCGTAGGAGGCCGAGCACCGCGTGGCCGGTCGAGTGCGGCGTCGCACCGTCGTGATCGGAGCGGGGTCGATAGACCAGTCGCTCACCGTCTTTGGGCGTGAAGAAGAGGTCACCTTCCGCCTCGTCAAAGAAGCGCTCGGCGATGTCCGTCGCGAAACCGAGCGCCGCGCGCAGGAATCGCTCGCCCGTGCCGGCGCGGCCGAGGTCGAGGCAGGCCTCGAGCATGGCCGCGAGATCGTCCAGGAAAGCCGGCACCTGGCTGCGTCCTTCCGCGAACACGCGGAGCAGGAGCCCTTCCGGCGAGACCATTCGCGTGAGCACGAAGTCCGCGGCCGCGACGCCGTCGGCAAGCATCGCCGCGTCGCCGAGGAGACTCCCCGCGCGAGCCAGGCCGGAAATGGCAAGACCATTCCAAGCCGCAACACGCTTGCGGTCCGTTGCCGGCGGCACCCGCTTCGCGCGCGCAGCGAGAAGCTCCGCGCGCTCGTCCGCAAACGCTAGACGCGGCTTGCGGGCGAGATCGATCAGCTGGGTCGTTCCGTGCTCGAAGTTCCCAGCTTCGGTGACGGCGTAGGCCTTGCAGAATGCGGTCGCGCGCTCGCGCCCGAGCACGGCTTCGATCTGCCCGGGCGTCCACACGAAGAACTTGCCTTCGACTCCCTCGCTGTCGGCGTCCTGGCTGGCGAAAAAACCTCCCTCCGGCGCCGTCATCTCGCGGCGCAGGTACGTCACGGTCTCGCGTACGGGCCAGAGCAGATCGTCCTCGCTCGCTCCGCGTCGACGCCACACCTCGGAATAGGTCCGAAGGAGTTGGCCTTGGTCATAGAGCATCTTCTCGAAATGAGGGATCGTCCACTCCGCGTCGACACAGTAGCGGTGAAAGCCGCCGCCGAGCTGGTCGTAAAGGCCACGACGCGACATCTCCCGACAGGTGATTCCCAGGAACTCGAGGACCGCGCGCGCGTCTACCGGCGGCAGCACGTCGAGGGCTGCGAGAAGCAGGTCGAGGTTGGTCGGGGTCGGGAACTTCGGCGCAGCGCCAAATCCGCCGTGTTGGGGGTCCGCACTCGAGAGGAGCTCCCCCGCCGCCGTGCGGAGGTTGTGCGTGCCGGGGGGTTCGGTGGCGACGCCCGAAGGGCGCTGCCCCAACGCGGTGAGGATCGACGCCGCGCTGCGCTCTACCTCTTCACGCTGCGTGCGAAATGCGCGCTCCACGGCTTCCAGCACCTGCCGGAACGAGGCCCTGCCGTGGGCCGGCTCGGGCGGGAAGTAGGTCCCGCCGTAATAGGGCCGGCCATCCGGGGTGCAGAAGACGGTGAGCGGCCAGCCGCCGTGGCCGGTGAGACGCACCACAGTGTCCATGTAGATTTGGTCGACGTCGGGCCGCTCTTCACGGTCCACCTTGATGTTGACAAAAAGCCGATTCATGAGGGCTGCCGTCTCGGAATCCTCGAACGACTCGCGTTCCATCACGTGGCACCAATGGCACGCGCTGTAGCCGATCGAGACCAGGAGCGGCTTGTCGTCGCTGCGCGCCCGGGCAAAGGCCTCCGGGCCCCAGGCATACCAGTCCACCGGATTGTGCATGTGCTGCCGCAGATAGGCGCTGGTCTCGTGGGCGAGACGGTTGGTTGCGGTGGCGGCATGACCCTCGGAATGGCTCATCGGCTCCTCGTTGGGTGAGGGCCGAAGCTAGCCCGCCTCGCCGCTATTGCACTCGCACGGGAAGGATGACCATCGCTTGGCCGCGCCACTGAAGGCGCTTCTGGATCGAGAAGGCAGTTTCGTTGTGCAACAGCCGCTGGTACCACGCTTCGCGGCGGAAGATGAGTTGGCCGGAGAAGAAGGTCGTGCGCGGGAACTCAGCCGCGATCTCGCGTGCGATCCGATCCACTTCCTCCACCACCTCCGTCCCCACGCGCATCCGGTAAGCGGCAGGCAAGCCCAGGCCGGTCGCCAGCCCCAAATAGCGCTGGAGGCATTGCTCCGTGCGCTTGGTGAGCTCGGGCAGCGCCGCCTCACCCTTCATCTCGCCCGAATCGATCACGCCGACCGAGACGAAGACGAAGTTCTGGAAATAGTTGGGGAAGGTCTTGTGGATGCCGAGGACGGTATGGATGCCGAGGCCCCCGTAGCTCGTCACGAGGACTGCGGCCGTCGGTTTCGCGGGGTCGAGGGCCCTGGGCACCGGGGCGCCCGGCTCGGCGGGCAGGTCGATCAGCGTTTCGTCGAGGGAGGCGAGCTTCTGGCCCACGGTGCGATAGTGGGATCGGATCGCAAAGCAGAGCGCCACGAGCCCCCCGGTTCCCGCCAGCGTGATCCAGCCTCCCTCACGGAACTTCTCAAGGACCGTAATGGTGAGGATCGTGGCGCAGAGCACGAAGCCGGAGGCAAAGAGCGCCGCTTTGCGCTTCCAGCCATTCCGCGTGCGCCTCGCCCGCCACCACAGGTAGAACATTGCGAGCATCGATAGCGAGAAGGTCACGAAGACGTTGATGCTGTACATGACCACGAGGTGTCCCACGTCACCTCGCGTGTAGAGCAGGGCGGCGAGCGAAGCAGCGGCCATCACAATCACGCCGTTGTGCGTGGTCAGCCGGTCGGAGAGCGCAGAGAATCGATGCGGCACCCAGGAATCAATCGCCATGTTGGCGAGCACGCGCGGACCATCGATAAACCCGGCCTGGCCGGCGACGACGAGGAGGGCACCCTCGGAGAGGAGCGAAAGCGTGACAAACACGAACCCGAAGGGCCCATTGCCCGCGAACCGTTCCGCCAAAACCGCGTTCATCGTCTTGCCCTGTTCAGGGCCGATGCGCAGCAGGAGGTAGCAGAGCACGAGGCCTGCAGCGGTGAACGCGAGCGAGCAAGCCATGTACACCATGGTGCGCTTGGCCGTTGCAACGCGGGGCTCTCGCATGAGGGGCACGCCGTTCGAGACCGCTTCGATTCCCGTATACGTTCCGCCGCCTAGGGAGTAGGCGTAGACGACGAGCAGCAGGAGTCCGGCGACCCCGAGCGAGTGCGCGGATCCTTGAATCCCCTGGCTCACTCCCGCAGCCACCGCGGGAACGTCGGGCACGTGCGCCAGGAGCGTTCCTGCGATCAGTACGAGGTGGGTGATCAGGAAGAGCACGAACACGGGCGTGAGCGCCACGGCGGACTCGCGGACGCCTCGCAGGTTCAGGAGGGTGAGCAGGAGAATGAGGAGTGCCTCGACCGCGAGTTTCGTGCTCTGGGCAGCTAGCGGAAGCAGGCTAAAGAGCGCGTCGCCCGCCGCCGCGATCGAGACCGTGATGGTGAGCATGTAGTCGACAACGAGCGCGGCACCTGAAATCACGCCGACCGGCGCGCCCAGGAGCTTGCTGGCGACGACGTAGCCCCCACCGCCATGCGGGAACTCCTCGATGATGCGGCTATAGGCGGCGGAGATCAGGAAGACGGTGATTCCGACCGCCACGGCCAGGATCACCGCGAGCGAGGTGTGGGTACCGAGCGCTCGGAAGGCCTCCTCGGGGCCGTACGAGGACGAGGAGAGGCCGTCGGCACCGAGTCCGACCCAGGCGAGAAATGGGATGAGCGCGATTCGATGGAAGATCGACTGGTCGGAAAGATCCCGCGGCCGCCCCACCACGATACGAAGGAGCCGCTGGAAAAACGTCGGCTCGTCGTCCGGGGGCAGGGGCATCTGTGGCGGGTTTTCGTGGGGCCCGATCACGAACCCAGGCTTGTATCGAGGCTCGGCGCTTGCGTCCAGCGCCGAGGGGGGAGAAGGCGACAGGTCTGTGCGGTCGCCTTCCCATCGCATGAAGATTCTTCATCAAACGGGCAGGCTCCAGAAGGGAGCCTTCGGCCGAGACGCATCGCGTTCTCGGGTCACGGCCGCGTCCCGTGGAGGCCCAGGGGAGGGCCATCGCCGGCCAAAACGCGCCCGGCGCAGAACCCCGCCCTGCCTTGGGTGGACGCGGTGCCCCCTATGCCCGATGGTCGGCGTGTGATTGACGTCGTCCTTTTCCCCGGCCGCGATAAATCTGCCCGCCGGCGTCACCCCTGGGTGCTGTCGGGCGCGGTGGCGCGCGTTCTGGACACAGGCGAGCAATCCGCCGGCGCCTGGGCGCGGGTGGTGTCCGCCGAAGGGGAAACACTCGGGTTCGGACACTATTCCCCTGCCTCGCAAATCCGCGTGCGGCTTCTCGCCTTCGGCAAGGATCCGCCCGAGGACGCGCTCATCTTCGAGCGGGTTTCGCAAGCCGTCGCCCGGCGCGCCGGTGATCCACTGATCGGCGAGACGGACGCGGTTCGTCTCGTGAACAGCGAAGCCGACGGGCTTCCCGGGCTCGTGGTCGACCGCTATGGCGACGTCGTTGTCATGAAGCTTGGCTCCGCCGGCATGAGCGCTCGTCGCGCGCTCCTGGTCAGCGCTTTGCGCGAAGCCACCTCCGCAGCATCGGGCTTCGAGCGAGCCGACGCGGCGGCCGCGCGGCGCGAGGGCGTTGCGGTGCACCAAGGTCCTCTTTGGGGTGCGGTGCCCGACGCGCGGATCTGGATCCGCGAGCGTGGGCGCCGCTACGTGGTAAATCTTGTGCACGGTCAGAAGACCGGGTTCTACCTCGACCAGAGGGACTCCCGGGATCTTGTCGAGTCGCTCGCCGCTGGGCGCCGGGTGCTCGATCTCTTTGCTTATACGGGAGGATTTTCGGTCGCGGCGGGGCGGGCCGGCGCGGCGTCGCTCACGGTCGTCGAATCGTCCGCGGAGGCGCTCGCGCTTGCCCGGGAGAACGTCGCAGCGGCTGCCCATACTCCGGAAACGGCATTCTTCGAGACCGACGCGTTCCGCTTCATTCGCCAAGATGCCGGCTGTTACGACCTCATCGTCATCGACCCGCCGGCCTTGGCCCGGCGCGCGGGTGACGCGCAGCGCGCGGCGCGTGCGCACAAGGACGTGCTTCTCTTCGCCCTCCGCCGCGCGGCACCGGGGGCCCTTGTCTTTGCTTTCTCCTGTTCGCACTCCGTCGACGCGAAGCTCCTGCGCCAGGTGGCGTTCGCCGCCTCGCTCGATGCCGCACGCCCCGCGCAGGTCATACGCGAGCTCGGTGCGCCGGCGGACCACCCGGTTTCGCTCGATCATCCCGAAGGCGTCTACCTGAAGGGTCTACTCCTCCGGGCGTAGTCATGGAGACGCCGTCAGCGGAAGACGCCAGCAAAGCCCTCGCGGGTGCACAGAGGTTCCTTGCAGCGCAGGGCGCGCCCCTCGACCTGCTGCGGCTCGAAGTGCTTCTCGGCGAGCGGCCTTGCGCCGCCCTCGAGCAGGCGCTTGCACCCCTCTTCGTGTCGACGAGCGGGGATGCCTGTGTTGCGCTCGAGGTGCTCGAAGCGCTGGCCGATGCGGGATGTCTGCGCGGTGGCCTCGCGGACCGCGTGGCGGTGTCCCTGCAGGAGAGCCAACAGCCCGACGGTTCCTGGCGCGCCCCCGGTCGCGAAGCCCCACCCGCCCCGAAACCTGCCGGGCCACCCGTCGGGGCTCGGGATGCGTTGTTCCTGACGGCGATGCTCGGGGCGTTCCTCGGCCGCACGGCGCGGAGCAGCGCCGCTGCGCTTCGCGCCGCGGGAGGCTATCTCGCGGTCCATTGGTCGCCCGAGCTTGTGCAGGCGGGCTCGTGGCACGCGATCTCCGGCTACGCCCACTTTTTTTCCAATGTTCCTCACGAGATCTCCGACGCGGTGCTTCAGTGGTGTGGCCGCGAACTGGAGCGCGCCTTCCGCTTGGGCGCGTTCGACGCGGTGCGCGCCGCGCGGGTCTTCACGCTCTGCGATGCGCATGCACTGCCTGGCGCGAAGCTCGACGCGATCGAGCTCGTACCGGCGCTCTTGCGCGCGCAATCCGCCGACGGAGGCTGGCCAGCACCCACGACACCCATGCGCGTCTCGGACACGCTGTGGGCGGCTCTCGCGCTGGTGAAGCTGCGCCCGCGATCTTGGCGCAGGGGCGCACGCTAGCGCTTGCAACCGCCTCTACGCCGGGGCAGGCTCCGCCCGCCACCGCCATCCGACGGAGAACCGGAGCCATGAGTGAGCCGCTAAACCTCGGCGCGATCCACGAAGCAATCGCCTCGGCCATCCGAGACCGCGAGGCTCTCGTTTTTCGCGACCGGCGCTTCACGTGGGCCGAGGTGGCCGACCGCACGCGCCGGCTGGCCGCCGTGCTACGACGTCATGGGCTTGGCTGCCACGCCGAGCGC
>DATFYN010000742.1:0-6038 GCA_035315025.1 Myxococcota bacterium | reverse complement strand
TGGACGGTGTCGGAGGGACTGGTCGGGGAGACGTTCAACCTCTAGCTCTAGCGCACCTTTCCACAGCGCCGTGCCTTCGCACACTCCCCTTTAGGCGGCCCCCCGGCTGTAGGATCGTGGGATCTGGAGGCCTGCATGTATTCTGGGAGCTGTTTTTGCCGCGCCGTCCGCTATCAGGTGGAGGGCGCCCCTTTTCACGAAACGCTCTGCCACTGCTCGATTTGCCGCCGCACGAGCGGTGCACCGTTTGTTGCCTGGGCGAGCTTCCCGCGCGCGGGATTCCGCTTCACCAGGGGTTTGCCGGCGCGGATCCGGTCGTCGAAAGGAGCCTGGCGCTCGTTCTGCGCGGCCTGCGGGACCCCCCTCGTGTTCGAGCACGACGACTTTCCGGATGAGCTCGATATCACGCTCGGCAGCCTCGATGAGCCCGAGTCGATTCAGCCGAAAGACCACACGCACGTGCGTAGCAAGCTAAGCTGGGTTGACCACATGGAGGGGCTTGCCCAGTACTCGCAAGGCCGGGAGGAGCCTTGAGGTTGCAAGAGCGAGCCGACCCTGCGGCACCTTCCTTTTACCCCTCGAAGCGTGATCAATGGCTCGCGTTCGTGGTCTGGATGGGCTCGCTCCTCTCGATTGGCGCAGGCCTCTCGTGTTGGTTCGCGACCCGTGCGGAACCGCGCATTTCAGCGTTCGTCTTGACTCTCTGTCTTGGAGTCCCCGCCTTCATGCTCTGGTCGTTTTACGGCACGAGCTACACCCTTCTTGCCGACCAACTCCTGATCCGAAGCGGCCCCTTCCGCTTCCGCGTACCGCTTTCCGAGATCACCTCGGTCGCGCCCTCGCGAAATCCGAGGTCAAGTCCCGCCTGCTCGCTCGACCGCTTGGAGATCTGCTACCGGGGCGACCGATCTCGCATTCTCGTCTCACCCGAAGACAAGGCGGGTTTCCTCGAGGGGCTCGTGCGACGCTGCGATCAGCTTGTGCTCCGCGGAGACGCGCTCGTTCTCCAAGGTCGGGCCTAGCGGCCGTCCGTCTCGCACGCGTCCTTGCGAGGGCGGGCCACGCGACACCCCTTCTAAGGAACCGGCTCGATGCTCGGCGCCGCGGGACCCGAATCTTCCATGCCGTTGGGACGGGGCGGCAGTGGGTTTGGATCGACGGTGTTCTCGACCTGCGTGTTGCACGGCAGGGCCTCGCGCTCCACGCAATCCGCGTGCTCCCGCGCCCCATCACATTTATCCCAGGCGGCTTGCTTACAGTCGTTTCGCCGCAAAGCCCAGCGATCGTCCAAGGCGAGCCTCTCGGGGCCACCCGCTTGCGCACAGGCCAGGGTGAACAAGACCACGGCGAACGCGGGGCTGGGGCGCACTCTGCGTGGGTATAGCTCTCGCGAAGCGCGCTGCGCCAACGCCCCCAAAGTTCACCTTCGGCCCGCGTTGTGCGAGTCTTGGGCCATCCTCCGTGGAGGTCCTATGCCCGAACGGGAACTCAAGCCCTTTACTCCGGCCCAGGAGCGACTCGGCAACATGGTCATCCGGGTTATGTCCACGCTGAACGTCCTCGTGTTTCGCCTCTCGAAGGGCAGGCTCGGCGGCCGGTTTCGGGGAGGTGCGCCGGTTCTCCTCCTCACCACGATCGGCCGCAAGTCGGGGGAGCGGCGCACTGCCCCCGTGCTCTATCTCGCAGACGGTGACCGCTTCGTCGTGGTGGCGTCGAAGGGGGGCTTCTCGACCCATCCGCTTTGGTACAAGAACTTGGAGAGCAATCCGAACGTCGAAGTCGAACTCGGAGGCGCGCGGCAGACGATGGCGGCGAAGCGCGCAAGCGACGCAGAAAAGCGTGTGCTCTGGCCGAAGCTCGTCGCGATGTACCGCGACTTCGATGACTACCAGGCGAGAACGAAGCGGGAAATCCCTGTCGTGATCCTCTCACCGCTCTAGCCGGCGACGAACGCGCCCCTTGTCTTCCGGGGTCTGTGAGAGAGGACTGGAGGAGGGAGTTTCAGTCATGGCATCGAAAGCAAGAAGCGCCCGCAAGGCCGAAGCCAAGACATTTTCACTCCACTGGGGAAGCGGCGTGATCGAAGAAGAGGTACAGATCGCAACGCCTTATCATGTCCCTACGATTCAACTCCTGCACTTTCTGGAAGGCGAGGCGAAGGGGACCTACGAGATCCGCTTCTGCCACTATGACCACCGCGGCCGCTTTCAGCGCTCGCCGCTGATCGTGGATGAGAAGGATTTGCCCGAGCTACGAAAGGCCTTGCTTCGCGCACCAAAACTGCGCCGTCTGCTCGGGCGGTTTCTGAAATAGTCGCGGCCCGCGCGACCCGGCTACCGGACGAGAACGAGGGGGAGATGAAGGAGTGCCCAGACGGCGTGGCGCCACGAGGTTTCCCGGCGCTCCCCCGGGACGAGCGTCGCGTAGTAGATGCCCCGCACGACGACATTGCTCATGGCCGCGATCACGATCGCGCTCATTGCAAGCTGGGTGGGTTCCCTTGCGTGACGCACGATCGGCACGATGAAGGGCACGATATCCGTGACACCGACCACCGCGGCGAGGCCGAGGAGCCCTGCGTCGCCCATGGCATTGCGCACGAGCACCGTAGCGACCGAAAGCACGACATAGAGTCCTGCAAAGAGCAGCGCAGGCGAGAGTTCGAAGGGGTTCTGGAGTCCGGCAGCCCCTTGCCCGGTCGGTGCCTCATGCGTTTTTACCGTAATTGCCAAGGCGAGTCCGAGCGCGCCGAGGATGGCGAATCGCCACGCGAGCGGCCAGACGAACTGCGGATTCACGAACGCGATGATGACGAGCAGACGTGGATACAAGACCGCTCCCGCGAGCAGCGTCGCCTGCAGTCCGGACGCTCCGGCCTGCGGGTCTTGCTCGGCTTCTCGACCCGAGGCGATGGCCACGGCCGTACTCGAAACGAGGCCGCCAAGCATCCCCGACAGCCACATGCCCGCGCTCGCGCCGTAGCGCTTCGCCAGCATGTAGCCGAAAAAGCCGATGCTGGAGACCAGAACGACAAGCTGCCAGATGGCGTAGGGATTGAGGTGAAATTCGGTGTAGTCCTCGTTCGGTACGACCGGGAGGATGATGACCGACGCGATCAGGAACTTGAGTGCTGCCAAGATCTCGATTTTGTCGAGCCGCTCGACGTACTTCTCGAGCACCGGCTTTTCCGAGAGCACAAAGGTATTGACCACAGCGATCGCCGCCGCCATCCAGACATCGGCCAGGAGCGCGAGGGCGCCGACCACGAAGGTGAGGAGCGCAGCGATCTCGCTCTTGCTGCCATAGCGGTGCTCGCCGAGCTTGGTGAAGTACGAGATCGCGGTGAGCCCGGCGAGCGAGAGGAGTCCGGCCGGCAGCATGAATGCCGCACCGCCCTGCGAGAGCCAGGCGCAGCCGAAGCCGTAGAGACTAATCAGGGGATGGGTCCGAACGCCGCCGAAGACGACCTTGTGCTCCTCGTAGCGCGTGCTCTCCCGCTCGAGGCCGATCAGGAAGCCCAGTCCGAGCGCGACGGCAAAGCGCAGAGCCGGAGTCCATTCGATGGCGGGCATGGGCTGACCCATCATACTGTGTGCAGGGTCGCCGAGCGACGAAAGAAAAGGAGAAGCGCATGCCCCACGGTTACACAACCCGGGATGGCTGGTTCATCGACCGCCATGGCCGCCACACCCTTCTGCGGGGTGTAAACCTCGGCGGGAGCAGCAAGATGCCCGTGCGGCCGGACGGCGCGACGCACCGAGGCGTCGACTTCCTGGGCTGGCGCGACGTCTCCTTCGTCGGTCGACCGTTCCCGCTGGAGGAGGCGGATCGTCACCTCGAGCGCATCGCGTCCTGGGGATTCTCCGTCTTGCGCCTGCTCACAACCTGGGAAGCGATCGAACACGCGGGGCCCGGACTCTACGATGAGGCCTACCTCGACTATTTCTGCGCCGTGGTCCGCAAGGCCCGAGCCCACGGACTCCTCGTTTTCGTCGATCCCCACCACGACGTGTGGAGCCGCTGGACAGGCGGCGACGGTGCGCCGTTCTGGCCCTTCGAGTGGGCGGGGCTTTTGCCCGACCGTTTCGTGCCGGCCGAGGCTGTGGAACTCGACGCCCTCGACTGGCCCAGCAACGTCCAGCGCGTGCCGTGTGCGACCATGTGGACGCTCCTTCTCGCGGGGGACCTTTTCTGCCCCGAGCTGCGGGGTGTGCAGAGCGCGCTTCAAGATCACTACGCCAGCGCGCTATGCGCCCTTGCCGAGCGCCTCGCCGACCTCGATAACGTGCTGGGCTACGACACCTTCAACGAGCCCTCTCCGGGATATGTGGGTCGGGGCGACGACCTCGTGCGCGGCACGCGCTTTATGGGCAGCGGACCGAAGTCCTTCTCGCCGCTTGAGCATCTCGCGGCGGCGGAGGGCCAGACCGTTCATGGGGCGGACGGCCGAGTTCTGAATCCTCGGGGACTCTCGATCTGGAAGAACGGCTGTCCTTGGCGACGCCTCGGCGTGTGGGATCTCGATTCCCAAGGCCGGCCCGTGCTCGCGAAGCCCGATTACTTCCACAAGGTCGACGGTCGAGCAATCTCCGCCTGGTCTGATTTTCTTGTTCCCTTCATCCGGCATCTGCGCGCACGCCTGCGGCGCGCCCATCCCGGCTGCTTTCTTTTCTTGGAAGGCGTGCCTGGAGTCCTCGAGACGCCATGGAGTGACCCGGATCCCCTCCTCTGCAATGCGCGGCACTGGTATGACGTGGTGATGCTAATCCACCGGCGCTTTGATCCCGATGCCCATCCAACGCTTGGGGGAGGCGTTCGAAGCGGTGTGGAGGGCATCGCGTCGGCCTATCAGGATCAGCTCGGCGGGCTCGCTGCGCTCTCGCGCAAGACGATGGGCGAGCTTCCCGTGCTCCTCGGGGAGCTCGGCATTCCCTACGAGATGAATGACGGCGAGGCCTACCGAACCGGCGACCATACGAAGCACGAAATCGCCCTCGACGCCACCTACCGCGCCCTCGACGCTACGCTGCTAAATTCCACCCACTGGAACTACACCGCGGACAATACGCACGCCCACGGCGACGGCTGGAATCACGAAGATCTCTCGCTGTTTAGCCGCGATGACCAGAGGGATCCCCAGGATCTCGATTCAGGGGGACGCGGCACCCGGGCCTTCGTGCGCCCCTACCTACGCCACGCGGCGGGACGGCCAATGCGCATGCAGTTCGCGCGTGCGACCGGCGTGTTCGAACTGGAGATCGAGAGTGACCCGTCCGTGCGGGCGCCCAGCGAGGTCTTTGTGCCGCGCCTTCAGTATCCGCGGGGGCCACGGGTCGAGGTCTCCGCAGGCAGCTTCGCCCACGACAGCGCGCGACAGATTCTAAGATGGGATGCAGGGGGCGCGAGCGGACCGATCGCGATGCGGATCTCGCGCTAGGACGCGACCCTAAGGGCCTCCCGCTGTCGTCTTTGCCTCACGGGTGGAGACCAAAGGCGCGCGCCTTCGGCAGCCCGTCTCCGCGCTGCGGCTTGCACCGCCCGGCGCAACCCATGGCGCCGAGCGGTGCAGCGACGGCAGCGCAGATCACGGCCACGCTGCATCACAGCCAGCTCTGGAAGCGGCGGATATACCAAGTCTTCACGCCCTGGGTAAGGATGCAATAGCCGAGCAGGATGGCCGCAAGCCAAGGGAAATACATCCCAGGCAGCCGAACGAGGCTACTCGCTCCTGCGATCGGCGAGAAGGGGAGCCAGATCCCCACCGCCATGATGAGGCCCGTGAGCAGGAGAACAGGGGTCGCGGCGACACTCTGGACGAAAGGAATCCTTTGCGTGCGGATCATGTGCACGATGAGTGTCTGCGAGAGGAGGCCCTCGACGAACCATCCCGACTGGAAGAGCGACTGGCGTTCAGGGCTATTCGCTCCCAAGGCCCACCACAGGACGAGGAAGGTGAGGACATCGAAGACCGAGCTCACGGGACCGATAAAGACCATGAAACGCGCGATTCCGCTCGGCTCCCACTTTCGGGGCTGCTC
>DATFYN010000741.1:0-4221 GCA_035315025.1 Myxococcota bacterium | reverse complement strand
CCGTGGACATCCGGGCGTAGATGGCGGCGCGCACAGGGGCGCTACTTCCCCTCTTCATCTTCCGGGCCTCCCCTTCCCTCCTCGGGTTTGCGCGGGAGTTTGCCGCAACGGCGGGCGCGAATCTCGCGCAGGATGTCGGCGGCAACCGCGGCGGCCAGGTGTTCGGCGAAGGCGCGCACATTCGGAGGGAGATGGTGAGGCGGTGCGGACTTGCGCTTTCGCTTGGGCAATTCCGCGCGCCCCGCCATCCACCTACCCCTGCGGCTCGGATCTGGGCTCAGAACAGCACCTGAGCGCGCTGAAGGGCGACTGCAGCCGGGAGTCGACTCGGTGGAGACGGCGTACCCGCTCGGAGTGCAGCTCGAGAACAGTGTGTCGATCTGTCATTCCCACCACCGGAATGGCTTGAGCGGCGGGAAGCTAGGAACTCAGGCAAGGCTCAACAATGGGAAATCTTGGGAAATTAACGTGGGACAGCAAATAGCGTATAGCGTCGCAAGTGAGCGTATATCAGCGTAAGACACCAAGGAGTGTTCAAGAATCGACTTGAAAGACTCTTGGAAATTTACCTGTCGACGTCACAACTCGCGTCGGATGGGAGCCGAGATGCGTAAGTCGTCGCAGTGGGGAGTAGAGACTCGGCGTCATCGCCTCGTCGCGCGGGTCGTGTGACCTCACCGTGCGAGGCTCACCGCTCTCGTCCGCGATCGAGCTCGCGCGTGTCTTCGAGCTGCCAGGCGATCCGCTGTCGCTCCTGCCCCGGGCCTTCCACAAGGTGCGATCTCGCACGGATTTCCCTTCCGAGCTCGAGATCGCGCTCATGCGTCGGAATCACAGTGAGGGTCCCGCCCGTCCGGAGAACCACATACTGACCTCCGGCCTCGTCATAGGCGTAGGCCACGAGGGATCCCCGATAGAGTCCGCCCACGATGTGGCGTGCGTGCTCGATCTCTCTCTTCGGGAACAGGCGCTGGATCTCGTCGAAGGTCAGCCTCGCCGCAAGGCGCAGCTTCATGCGCCCCTCCACCCGCGCTCCAGGTCTTTCAGCGCACGCGCTTGCTTGGGCTCTTGGCTCGCGGAGAGCGCGCTCCGATCCAGCACGCCCTCGTTCTCGAGCCTGCCCCGCCGCCTCTCGAGCGCCGCTTGCCAGCGCGCCACAAAGCCTCGGGCAGAATTTTCGTGCACCGGCGCGGGTGGTGACGCGCTTCTCGTCATACCCCGCACCACCTCGAGGTCGAGGATGCTCGTACCGAGGGGCGCCGCCTCGATCTCTCGAGGCGTCCGTGGCGCATGGGCTGCGTGAGGGTCCGCGCTCTTCCTTCGGCGGCTCCCACGACCACTCCCCAGAGACTCACGACGTCGCCGGGTGCGAGCTTCTGGGATCGCCAATCGGCGAGCCAGGCCGGCTCGGGCACCACGTGGACGCGGCCTTCGACCCCCTCGACGATCCAATGTCCCTGGCTCTCTTCGTCGGGTCTCGAGACGCCCACGAAGCGTCCGAGGAGACGGGTACCGGCCTCAATCCGAGTGAGCCGCATTTCGGCGTTGGGATCACCAAGAACCATCCCATCGCGGGCCAAGCTGCGCTGGACATCCCGCCGCAGCGCCATCTCTTGGAGCGCCGGTCGAAGCTGCGACGAGAGCTCAAAGGTGAAGCTCCCCGTGCGCTCGGCGAGCCCGCGCTGCTCGAGGAAGGCGAGGCGTCGAAGGAGCAAGAGGCGCTGCTCTTGAGCCCGGGCTGAGTCGGGGATCGGACCCGCGAACGACACGTGCCTTGCTCCGTCCATGCGCGCTTCGAGCGCGGCGTCGAGCCCCGTGTAGCGCTGGGCATGGACAGCTCCTTCCCGCTCGCGCCGTAGGTCGTGCTCCGTGCGCAGACCCGAGCCTGCGTGGCCAGTGCCTGGCTCCATGAGCGGAGCTTCCCATCCCGGATCACGTCTCGGGGGATGCGAAGTGCCTGGCCGCGTTCATGGACGCCGCGCAGCGCCACATGGACGTGGGGATGCCCCGTGTTGTGGTGGTCGATCGCCACCCATTCAAGCTTTGTCCCGAGCTCCTCCTCGAGCGCGTCCATGAGCCGTCGGGTGTGCTCTCGCAGGTCGAGGGCATGGGCGTTCTCCGGGGAGACGATGAGCTTGAAGAGCCTCTCGTCTCCGGCCTCCTGCCAGGCGCCGAGCTGATCTGCGATCCGGATCCCGCTGTCCTGGTTCCGGTCGAAGCCCGTCCCTCGCTCGCCCTCTCGCTGGGCTCCCTCCTTGGCGAGATAGCGACCGTGAGCTCGCCACCCGCCGCGGCTGCGATTCGCGAGGTAACTCACCTTGACGGTGCTGCGCTGCAAGCGAGTAGGCGCCGTGTAGGACTCGAGCACGAAGGGCCTTCGGCTCGGTCTCGGTCGCGCCATGCGGCGAAGACGTGCCCGCATCCGGGCCAGCCGACGTGCGCTCGGACAGCTGCCGCGCTGCACAGGGCGGCGCGGCCGTAGCTTCATCCTGGGACCGCCTTCGTGCTCTCCCACGCTTCGTCCCCCTGCTGCTCGGAGCGCCGCGACTGCACTCGCCGAGCGTCTCTACTCACCGCCGCACAAGATGGCAGAGGCCGCCGCCTCGGTTGGCGGAAGACTGCCGCCGCGTATTGCGACTGACACAATGTAGCGTCTTCTGTGTTCCGCGCGACACTCCGGTGGGAAGTCAGCGACACTGCTCTGAAATCTCGTCGACCATCCGACACGCTATACCTTGCGCTCCGCTTTTGCTCCGCGATTTTGTAGGCGCTGTGGAGACCGTGTCCTCGAAGGGATTACGCTGGATTACTACGAGGACGCGACGGCCGCGTGCATTCGAGACCTGCCGACGAGCTGGCTGCTGCGCGAAAAATCGACCGCGCCTGAGGCCATGGTGGAGCCTCCCGCGGCACGGGCCCGCTCGTTTCATCGCGTGGAGTGGCGCAATTCCGTCGGTCGGTCGACCAATTGATCCGCGAGTCAGCAGCTCCGTCTGGATACCAAACGGCTCCGCGGAGAGGCGGTAGCCAAGCCGCGAGCGAGTGTGGTGTGAGCATGACTTCTGCCTCACAAGCGGGGCCGCGCAAACGCCAGGTCCCTGGTCCTTAGTCCACGCAGGCTACGCGAGGAAAAGCGCGCTCGAGCGTTTACTTTGCGATGAGAAATCGGCGCGGGCCGATGCGCTCTGGGCCCTGGGTGAGGAAGCAGAATGAGCGGAAACAGGCCCTTCTTGAGACCAGTTTTGAGGCCCGGCGCGACCAAAAGAATGCGGTCCACACGCTCTCTTCGCTTCCCAGCGGGACCTCGAGCCCTGGCCAATCGACGGGGAGGACGGTTGAAACAAAGGAAGAGCACCCGCGAAGTCCTGTCTCCATCAGGACCTGCGGTGACTGCGCCACTACGCGCGGAACACGCGCCCCTTCGGAGACGTGAGACGAGCTTTTGCCCTCGACCCGGAGTGCGTCCGGTGCGACCCGGCGGCGTGCATCGGCTGGCCGTCCCGCTGCTCTATGGCACACGGGCCTGCGGCGCGGCGAGCTTCTGCGACTGGATGTTGCGAGCTGGGATAGGACGGAGGGTATCCAGCGCATCGACGGTCGCAAGCCAGGGCGCGAGCGCGGCGCACCGGTACCCGAGCTCGCGTCCTTCAGTGTTCCGATCTATCTACCTGGAATCAGAACGGCTGGCCAAGCGTGGGGCATTCCGCAGCACGTGAGCTTTCAATAGGATTGCTCTGCCTTTCTTGGAGATCCTCATGACAACGCAACCGCGCAGCGCCCCGGCGAGCATTCTCGAGCTGGTAGGCCGGCGACCTCTGAGCACTTACCGCGTGCGCAGAATCGTTGCTGTCGTCCTAGGTGTTTGTCCGCCGATCGTCTGTGCCTAGGTTGCGCAGAGCTCTGCCGACTGGGAGCTCTTCGAACGGTCCGGCTCCATAACCGCTGCGATCGGTCTCGTGGTGGCGTCGAGGCGCTATGTCCAACATGGCATCCTCGAACTGGCCATGTTGCGCGCAAACGAAGTGCTGAAGTCCGACCTCGCAGAGGTGCTCGAGGACATTTTCACCGCCAAGCTCGGATTGGCGCTCTCGGGATTCGGAACGGTCATCGCGGGTTGGGGCAAGTATCTCGGTTTGGTGGAGCTTCAGCTACCTCGTGGTGTGGGCGTTTTTCGCCATTCGTGATGCACATCGAGATTTCATTCGTCTGCAGCGCAGCAAA
>DATFYN010000740.1:0-3389 GCA_035315025.1 Myxococcota bacterium | reverse complement strand
GATCGAACACCGATTGTTTTCGCACATCACCATGAACTGGCGTGGGCGGCCTCTGGTCAGTCACGACGTGGTGGTCAATCTGATCGGAGCGACAAAGACAGCATCGGGTCTTCGTGTGAAGGCACGGATCGACAAGCACAGGTACCCACTGGGCGTAGAGGTATCCGACGAGGAACTCCAAGCCGTCCAATTGGCTCGCCATCCATTTCACGGCGATTGGAACTACACCATCCGGGCTTAGCTACTGTAAACTTTATTTCCTGACGGATACTTACCGTCGGCCGCGGATTCCAGTGCCGCGCGCTCGGCGGGCGTGAAACTCAGATTGACGCGCTCGCTCTGTCGATCCTCCGGGCGCTTCGGCGGCCGCCCGGTGGGTGCAAGGATTCGTCCCATTTTCCCCCTCCCCTTCCTGTTTCGTGTAACACTACCGTCAGGGGGGCAACATGGAAACGGAACGCAAGCCGCTCGAGTGGCTACACGATCTGTTCGGTGAGGACCGATTCCGCGGACTCTCCGCGGAGGGCGATCTCGAGCCCGAGCTCGAGACGCTATGGCTCAACCTTCGCTGGCTTCGCCTTAGTCTCGGCGCCGATGGATTCGGCGAGCTCCTGGCCGACGTGTCCAGCGAGGTCGCTGAGGGCGGCGAACCGGTCAAGGTCCTGGCGGGGGTCCTCGCGGATTACCTCTGAGCGCGAGGCGCAGGAATTTCGGGACACTGTGTCCCGAAAATACCCCACGGGTTTTCAGGACCGGCGGGCGGCCTCGGCGGCGGCGCGCTCGGCGACCCGGCGCTCGGCCGTGGCTTGCGTGAACGCCGAGAGTGACGCTTCGGTCACGCGGTACCGGGGCACCGAGCCGCATCCCACATTGGGCGCCTCGAGCCGGCCGGATAGAACCGCCCGACGCACGCTCCAATAGGAAAGCCCGAGACGGCGGGCGGCCACGCGCAAGCTGAGCGGCGGCGTGCGCCCCCCTTCAAGAGTCATGGCCGACCGCCCCCCTGCCGCATTCTACGGCGGCGGAACGGGCGCACTCAAGCCCGGTCCGTCGCCTGGGCGACTGCAAGTCGAACCCCAAGGGCGATACTGACTGCACCGGGCGCGGGTCGGGTCACGAGGGCTTTTGCCGGAACGCAGCAACTCCCGGCAAACAGGACTCGGGCCCGCACCCCTGCCCGAGGGGTCTACTCCCGCACGCCTGTTAGCGAGGCAATCCGCCCGCGGACCATGCCAAGCAGCCGCCTTGCCCTGGCGAGGCTGGTCTTGATTTCGACTCGCGCCTCGCCTCCATGCTGACGAGCGCGAACCCCGCCGCTCCCGCGGTCACCGAGTCCCAATCGACGGACCGGTTCAACACGTGATCTCGGCGCAGAGTTGCACCTGATCCTCTGCCCCGCGCAGCGCAATGCAGCTGGGCCGATTCCAGGGCAGCCGCCTTTCAGTTCGGACTCATGCTGTTCGCTTGCGGGAGCGTATGAACGCCAGGTACTTGAGGAGCTCCTCTTCTTCCTCGGCGGTCAGATCGTCGATCGCGAAGGCAGCCATCCTTCTGCGGCGCCCGCCCTCACTACCCCCGGACGGCAACAAGTACCCGGCCTTCTCCATCAACGACTCGTAAGGCACGGCGTAGACCTCTGCCAGGCTGTGCAGCACGTGGGGCGAGGGCTTTCGGACCTTTCCCTTCTCGAGCTGGCTCAGGTAGGCGTTCGAGACCGCGTTGTCCGTGGCCTCTTCGACCTGCCGCAGCGTGAATCCCTTGGCCGTACGCAAATCGGCAAGGAGGCCCCCGAGCACGCCGGACTGCCCGTCGAACTTGAAGCGCTTACGCCGGGGTCCCCGTCTGCCGTCCGTCATGAGCTGCAGTATAAATCTGCCTGCTAGATCAAGCAAGCTGCATGTGTGCTTGACGTATTTTATATGCTCGTTATCTTTAGCAAAGTCAACCGAACCCCGATTCCCAGGCCGACGTTCAAGCGAATATTCGGGGACATGGGGAGATACGACGACTTCGGGGGCAGCTGACGGTCTCGACAACGCGCTCTCCCCGTTTCGATGCCGGGCGGGGGAGTGCGTGGAGCATACAGAACGTAAACACAGCTTCAGGCCCCGTGTTCAAGCGGAGGCCAGAGGGAGAATCAAGCCATGAAGGTGAGACCGTTGCACGACCGACTTCTTGTAAAGCGCATTGACCAAGAGGAGAAGACGAAGGGGGGACTCATCATCCCCGACACCGCCAAGGAGAAGCCCATGGAGGGCAATGTGATTGCCGTGGGCGAAGGGAAAGTCGATGAAGACGGCAAGCTCCGTCCACTCGACGTGCACAAAGGTGACCGCGTGCTCTTTGGTAAGTACTCCGGCACTGAGATTCAATTCCTGGGCAACGAACATCTGATCATTCGCGAGGACGACGTCCTCGCGGTGCTCGAGTAGGAGAAACGCATCATGTCCGCAAAGCAGATCCAATATGGACAGGACGCACGGGAGCGGCTCCTTCGGGGCGTCGACCAGCTGGCCCACGCCGTGCGTGTGACGCTCGGGCCCAAAGGCCGCAACGTGATGATCTACAAGAGCTGGGGATCCCCCACTGTCACCAAGGATGGAGTCACGGTGGCGAAGGAGATCGAGCTCGAGGATCGCTTCGAGAACCTCGGCGCGCAGATGGTCCGCGAGGTGGCAAGCAAGACTTCCGATGTGGCTGGCGACGGCACGACCACCGCCACCGTGCTCGCGCAGGCCATCTTTCACGAGGGGATCAAGATGGTCGCCTCCGGGATGAACCCGATGGGCCTCAAGCGCGGAATCGACAAGGCGGTGGCGGTCCTCGTCGAGGACCTCGGCAAGCAGTCGAAGAAGACGCGCACGGGCGAGGAGATCGCTCAGGTGGGGACGATCTCCGCCAACGGTGATGAGACGATCGGGAAAATCCTCGCCGAGGCAATGGAGAAGGTCGGCAAGGAGGGCGTGGTCACGGTCGAGGAGGCCAAGAGCATGGACACCACCCTCGAGGTGGTCGAGGGCATGCAGTTCGACCGCGGCTACCTCTCGCCCTACTTCGTGACCGACCCCGAGCGCATGGAGGTGGTCCTCGAGGATGCGCTGATCCTCCTGCACGAGAAGAAAATCAGCAGCATGAAAGATCTGCTGCCGCTCCTCGAGCAGGTCTCCAAGCAGGGCCAGTCCCTCCTGATCGTGGCCGAAGACATGGAAGGGGATGCCCTGGCGACACTCGTCGTCAACAAGCTGCGAGGCACTCTGAAGTGTGCGGCCGTCAAGGCGCCCGGCTTCGGGGATCGCCGCAAGGCAATGCTCCAGGACATGGCGATCCTGACGGGCGGCCAGCTCCTGGCCGAGGAGCTCGGCCTCAAGCTCGAGAACGTGACGCTGAAG
>DATFYN010000739.1:0-2294 GCA_035315025.1 Myxococcota bacterium | reverse complement strand
CGTTTCGTTCGAGACGATTCGGAGATCCGGGCAATCCCTGCGGATCCACTCGGACTCGGGGCGAACGAAGCGCCTCCGCCTTCCTGTTTCGTGGTCCTTGATCCACTCCGTGCGATTGAAGATGCGCTCGCCCGTGTACAGGGGATTTAAGAGCATCTCGCGCACGGCAGTGGGCGACCAGGACGGCCGCCGGTGCCGCAGCGCCCGCGGTCTCGGGGGTACGACGCCTTCCGAGTTCAGTCTGTGCGCCACCTCGCGAAAGCCCGATCCCTTCAAGTAAAGCTCGAAGATCCGCCGAACCGTGGCAGCCTCGGCTTCATGAATGACGATCCGCTTCCCAGCCTGTTCGATGGGTCGCCCGCGGGCATCCAAAGAGGCTGGGACCGAGCGGTAGCCATATGGAAGGCCTCCCGCAGAAAGACCCCGCTCGGCTCTGCCTACGAGCCCGCGTTGCGTGTCGGCACGCAGTTTCTCCCGATACTCCTCATCGAAGACTCCCATGACCTTCGAGCCGACGTTGAAGAGATCGAGGCCAGTCTGGACGAAGACGCCTGTCTTCTTTGCCGATCGAAGCCGGTTTCGAATCCATCCCAGGTCTTCGACGTTCCGAGCGAGCCGCGCGGAATCCCACGCCAGAAGCACGTCCCACTCGGTAAGCCGCGCGATCAGGCCCAGCAGCCCGGGACGGTTGTGTCGGGAAGCGCCCGAGAGCCCGGCTTCTTGGATCACGAGCTCGTCGATCACCTCCCACTGCCGCGTGGCCGCAAACGCCCGGCAGCGAGCGATCTGATCTGCAGGCGAGTCGGTAGACTGCTTATCCGTCGACATCCGGGCGTAGATGGCGACGCGCACGGGTGCGTCAGCTCCCCTCGTCATCCTTTGGTTCCCCCCTCCCCTCCTCGGGCTTGGGCCCGAGTGTGCCCCAACTGCCGGCGCGAATCTCGCGAAGGATGTCTGCGGCAACCGCCGCGGCCAAGTGTTCCGCGAAGGCGCGCACGTTCGGCGGGATGCGGTGCTCGCGCGCGGGCTTGCGGCTTCGCTTGGGCAATTCTGCACGCCCCGCCATCCACCTACTCCCACAGCTGAGATCTGCGGTCAGAGAAGCACCTGCGCGTGCTGAAGCGCGGTTGTAGCTCGCGATCGACTTTCGGAGGATGGAAGTCTTGGTGGAGGCGAATCTGCTCGGAGTGCGGGTCGAGAACACTGTATCGATCTGTCATTCCCACCACCGGAACAGCTTCAGCGGTGGAAGGCTAGGTACTCAGAGATCGGCCCACAATGGGAAATTTTGGGAAATTCAAAAGGGACAGCGAATAGCGTATATCGTCGCAAGTGAGCGTATAGCAGCGTAGAACACCAAGGCGGTGAGATTCGGAAGCGACTTGAGAGGCTCGTGGGAATTCGCCTCTGACCCTCGCAACTTCCGATGGGATCATCCTGAGGTGCCGACCGCTGCCCACACCCGATGTGGCACCGCCATCGGTTGAGCTGGGAAGCGCTCTTGGAGCAGCCGGGCGAGCTCCGTATCGAACGCCGCAACTTTCTCCACCGAGAGAGTCGCCCCGACGCCCGCGCTCGCACGAATCCGGCCGCGCCACGCTTCGTGCGTATAGGGTACCTCGAGGTCGAATGAAAACGTCTCGAGGTCTCTGAATCCGGCCGCCGCGAGGTCACCGAGCCAGCGTGGATGGATACCCGTCCCGCCGCCAAGCTTCCACTTGGGGTTGTGCTCTTCGATCAGCTTCTCCGTCGCTTCCACCATGTTGCCGGGTAGCGGGATCCAGTCGAAGTGTGCGACTACGATCCGCCCGCCGGATATGAGCACGCGCCGCGCCTCGACCGCCGCGCGCCGCCGATCGAACCAATGCCAGCACTGGCCGGCCGTGACCAGGTCGAAGCTGGTCGGCGGCAACCCGGTCTCCTCCGCCGACGCGTGCAGGTACCGGATCGATAGCCCTGCCTCCTGATCGAGCCGCGCCGCCTCGGTAAGAAGCGCCGCCGACCGATCCAAAGCCGTCACCTGCATCCCACGGAGTGCGAGCCCTCGCGCGACAGTGCCCGTCCCGGTGCCGAGGTCGAGAGCGCGCCGGCCGCCCACGACAACTCCCATCGCCCGGAGCCGCTCGAAGAACTCCTCCGGGAACCCGGCACGATGCCAACCGTAGTCGGCGGCGGTCTGGCCGAAGTCAACCGTCTTGTCGAGCTCCTTCACCTGTTTGATCTGGTTGCCGTTCGCCACGAACGCACTCCTTCAAATTAGAACGCACCTGCCTTTGGTGATGTTCACACAAGGT
>DATFYN010000738.1:0-2208 GCA_035315025.1 Myxococcota bacterium | reverse complement strand
AGGGCGTGATCGATCGGAGCGCGCTCGCTGCGAGCCCTGAGTCCAAGCAGGGACCGGTGCTTCAAGAGCTCGAGCGCCAAGTCGAAGGGCGCATGAAGCTGCGCCTCGCGGCGAGGCTGACCTTCGACGAAATCCAGCGTCTTTTCCCCAAGAGAGAGATTGAGCACGCCCGCCGCATCGTGGGCGGCCTCTATCGGGGATCCCTCGTGGCCTACGCCTATGACGAGGCCGGGGGCCAGTATGTGGTTCTCCGTACGGGCGGCACCCTCACCGTGATCCCGACGCGGGAGCGCGATCTCGAGCTCGGAAGGGAGATCCGTGCGAGATCGCACCTTGTCGAGGGCCCGGGGCACGAGCGGCAGCGGATCGCCTGGCAGCTCGAAGACACGCGCGAGCTCGAGCGCGGACGCGAGCGCTGAACCTCGCACGGCGAGGTCACCTGACCCGCGCGACGAGGCGATGGCGCCGAGTCTCTACTCCCAACTGCGACAGCTTGCGTCCTCTCGACGAATCGCCCACTCCCATCTGACGCAAGTTGTGACGTTGGAAGCTGAATTCCCAAGAACCTCTCAAGTCGCTTCCGAACGTCACCGGCTTGGTACTCTACGCTGCTATACGCTCACTTGCGACGCTATACGCGATTCGCTGTCTCTGGCTAATTTCCCAAGATTTCCCATTGTGGGCCTTTCTCTGAGTTCCTACGTTTCCCGCTGCTCAGGCTGCTCAGATGGTGGTCGAAATGAAAGATCAACACGCAGTCCTTGACCTGCACGCCGAACGGATCCACCGACTCCACCCACATTTCCGTCCTGCGGGATTCCATTCCCGACTCGAGTCGCCCTTCAGCGCGCGCAGGCGCCGTTCTGAGCGCAGATCTCAGCCGCAGGGTAGGTGGATGGCGGGGCGCGCAGAATTGCGCAAGCGAAAGCGCAAGCCCGTGCCGATGCGTGCCTTCGCCGAACACTTGGCCGCTGATCCGGTCGTCCCGCTTCGGCGAGGTCTGACTCAAGCTCGAGCCCTCCGTGGCCGCCGAGCCTGCCGCCGAGTAGTGCCGCGCCCGGTGCTCCTGGCCGACGACGTAACGCGGCTCCGCGGCCGGTCCGAGGAGATGGTCCGCGCCACCATCGCGGTCCTCGCGACGTTCCCGGCCGCCCGGGTGGTGTAGTGACCCACGCTCCGCGGCAGACGCCCACGGAGCGTGGGCATCCCGCATGAGCTGCCCTGCCGTGCAGCCCCCCGCCCTTTCCCCTTCCCCTGCGGACGCCGCGCATGCTATGGCGTTGCTCATGGCGAAGAGGAAGGCGAGCGCCCGGGGAGCTGTGCGCACCCACGCGGATGGACGTATCTACGTCGATCTCGGTGAAGGTGCCCGGGTCTGGAGCTTCCCGCTGGAACACCGCTCGATTCCGCTGACGCGCGAGCTGGCCGAGGAGGTGCTGAGGGACGTTCGGACCGGGCTCGAGCAAGGGCGAGAGCTGGCCGACATCATCGCGGACTACCAGCCGCGCCTCGCGCGGCCAAACCTCGTGCGTACTCGCCTCGAGCGCTGGCTTGACGTGAAGCGGCGAGAGGCTGCCGCTGGTGACCGCTCTCCCACCTACCTTCGCGAACTCGAACGGTACTCCGCACCAGGTGGACACTTCTCGTGGTGGAATGGGAAGAGCGTCCGAGATGTGAACTATGCCGCGCTGGAGGATTGGTCTCACTGGCTGGCCGATCGCGGGCTCGGCCCGAAAACCCGCTGGAACGTCCTCGCAGCCTTTAGGAGCTTCATCGGCTGGCTCTACCAGCGCGGCGAGATCCGCGAGGTGCCGAGACGTTTCCCCTGGCCACGGCTCGACGAGCACGCACCAGCGACGCTGTCGGCCGACGCTCAGGCTGCGGTACTCGCGGCCATTCCTGCGGAGCGGCGTGGCATCTTTCTCGCCCTGGCGTACCTCGGCCTCAGGCCGGGTGAGGCGGTCGCCCTTCGTGTGGTGAACTACCAGGCGGGCGAGCCCGGCTGGATCACGGTGTCTGCCGCACGGAAGGGCACCCGACTCGACGCTCCGGTGCGTGGCACCAAGAGCCGTAAGGCCAAGCGTCTGCCGGTGCCGACCGAGCTTGCCGAATGGATCGAGCGGTGGGTGCCGCGCGAGCGACGACTCGAAGGCGGCGCGCTCTTCGTCGTGCCGTATGTCGGACGCGGGCGCCGGCCCGTTGGGCCAT
>DATFYN010000737.1:0-27584 GCA_035315025.1 Myxococcota bacterium | reverse complement strand
GATTGCACCTCGGCAACCTACGGCCCTTGTCCGTGATGGCAGTAGTGCGTTAACAACCCGTGGAGGGGGGTACTCACATGCATTGGCATCGCAAACTCTTGACCGTGGCGGCGCTAGGAGCGCTCGGCGTACCGCAGCTGGCCGCCGCCGACGATGTCCAAAACCAGCTCACGCAGATGCAGCAGCGGATGAACCAGCTCGAAGATAAGTTGCAGGCAACGACAGACCAGCTCCAGGCGACGGAGAAGAAGTCGGAAGAGCAGCAGCAGATCATCGACCGCGCCGGTCTCAAAGACACCAAAACGGGTACTTCGAAGATCGCGTCGTTCCTAGACACCCTCACGATCGGGGGCTGGGCGAGCGCCAGCTACTGGTACAACGCCAACAATCCGGCTTCGGGCAATCTCAAGAACGCCAACACCGGCGGAGGGTCGAATCCGCTCAATCCCGATGCAAACAGCTTCAACTTCGAGCAGCTGTGGTTCGAGCTGGAGCGCCCGATCAGCCCCGAAGCCCGGGCGGGCTTCCGGGCCGATATCGCATTCGGCCAGATCGCGAGCATCTTGAATCAGATCAACGCGGGAACGACCTGCTCCCTTACGCCGATCGGCGCCTCCCAGAACCCTTCACGCAATACCTGCAACCAGAGCACGTCGGTGTACATCGATCAGGCCTATGTGCAGTATCTGATTCCGTGGGGTGACATCACATTCAAGGCGGGTCAGTTCGGGACGCTCATTGGATATGAGGTTCCCCAGGCACCGTACAATTGGCAAGTCTCGCGAGGCCTCCTGTTCTCTCTCTTCCAGCCCATCAATCACGTCGGCATCCTTCTGTCGAAGACCTACGACAACGGCATCGACTGGGGCATTGGCGGTGTGAATGGCTTCGGAGGCCCGATCGGGGTTAATAGCCAGAACTCGCCGGACAACAACGAGAGCAAGAGCATCCTCGCCCACGTGGGCCTGACTGGCGACATTGGCGGCATCTCGGTCCAGGGCCTGTGGGGCCCGGAGACCAATGGAAACGATCACCAGACGCGTACCACGCTCGACTTCATCGCTCACGTGAAGCCGTGGGACGCGGGACCGGAGATCGCGCTGAACGCGGACTACGCGATCCTCAATGGCACGACCAATACACCGGGCATGCGGCCCGGTCCGCAGTACAGCCCAGACGCCTGGGGTGCTGCGCTTTACGTCCGGCAGGCTGTCACCGACAAACTCGGCGTGAGCGTTCGTGGCGAGTACGTGAACGACCACAACAGCTTCTTCTGCAACCAGACCGGGTTCTTCTGCACGGTGGTGCCGACCGCGGGTGGGTTTATGCCGGTGAGTGCTGTTGCGACCGCTCCCTGGCCGAACGACAACGTAAAGGTGTATGAGTTCACAGGGACTGTCGATTACGCACTCACACAGCAACTCATCACCAAGCTCGAAATCCGCTGGGACGCGCTCTCGAACATCAACGGCGTGAGCACACATGGAGCTTTCCCGGTCGGGTACGTCAACAACGAGTCGAACGGCCTATTCAACTTCAACCACCAGCTGGTCGCGGGAGCGGAGATCCTCTACAAGTTCTAGAGGTTGAATTGCGCGCAGTATCGGAGGGCGCGGCGGAGCGATCCGTCGCGCCCTTCGCTTTGGGTCGGAGCAGCGCTGCAGGACGAGGTGCAAGAGAAACCGAGAGCGGGTACGCGGGGTGAGAAAGGCGCGAGGCGAAGTTCGGGGGGCTTGCGGCTCTAGCGAAGACCGCCGTTCGAGCCCCAGACGCTCCAGGTCGGGCTAATCCCGTGGCGCTCCATCTTCGAATAGAGCGTGCGACGCCCGATCCCAAGTGCGCGCGCAGCGGCAGAACGATTGCCGCGGTGGTCCCGAAGCGCACAAGTGATCCGCCACGCTTCGGCGAGATCGACCCAGGAGCGCAAGGAGATGCGGGCCGCTCCGGGGGTCTGGCTCGCCCGCCGGTAGAGCTCCTCGAAGAGGGGCTCGAGCAGGCTTCCGTTGAGTCCGCTGGCCTGTCGCTCGATCTGCGCTGTCATGTCCGAACTGGCTCTGCAAGGCCCGTTCCACGCGCGCCCTGCCGTTTGGTCACTTCTCCCCGCATTGCCGCGGGCCCTTGCGCCTGATCCTGCAGCAGGGGTGCCCGCCCAACCGGCACTCGGAGGCGCGGGCCCGCTGGAAACCGTGCGCAGATGAGCCCAGTCGCGCCTCTCTCTGCGCGAATCGTCCACGGCACGCACGTTGCTATGAGCATCTCGAGCAGTTGGGCAGGGCAAGGCTGTCGAGAGACTCGTCCGCATTGGGCAGGTTTCGACTGGAGCCTTCGTGCTCTTCGGGCAGGTGAGCCGTCTCGCGGCAAGCGCAGGCTTGTGGCTTGAGCGAACGCGAAGTTTCCCCTGGAGGCGGCCTCGGCCGCGGGAAAGGAGCAGGAGCGATGAACAAGGTCGAAGCAATCTTGAAACCCTTCAAGCTGGACGACGTGAAGCAGGCGCTCACCGAGCTCGGGGTTTCGGGCCTCACCATCACAGAGGTACGCGGATTCGGGCGCCAGAAGGGTCACACGGAGCTCTATCGCGGCGCCGAGTATGTGGTCGACTTGGTGCCCAAGGTCAAGATCGAGGCCGTCGTACCGGATGAGCTCACAGAGAGCGTGGTGAACACGATCAAAGACACTGCAAAGACGGGCCGGATCGGCGACGGAAAGATCTTTGTCACGAAGATCCTCGACGCGGTCCGCATCCGGACGGGAGAACGCGGTCAAGCAGCGCTTTCGTAGCGCAAAGGGCAATGGGAGTACTTGGAAGTCACAGTACCCATCTGCCTGAAAAATGGGCAGCTGCTGATGATTTCCTGAGCATAAGCTGAGCAGAATGCAGCCCAAAATCACTCCGCGAGACTCAGAAGGGTTCGGGAGAACGCAGCGCATGGCATGGAGCTTGCGATCGGCCTCGCAGCCTACGCTCGGGCCGACGGACGTCCCTTGCGCTGGCACGACGCCGGTCGCCACCGGACGCGGGAGCTCCTATGCCCGGACCCTCCAAGAGACTCTTGATTGCAAAGCAGGCTCTGCTCGCGTCACTCGCGCTCCTTGCGCCCTTTCTTTTCGTCGCATCGGCCTTCGCGGAGGATGCGGCCGCGAAGCCTGGGGCGATCGACACGGGCGATACGGCGTGGGTCCTCGCGGCGACGGCACTCGTTCTCTTGATGACGGTGCCCGGCCTCGCGCTCTTCTACGGTGGGCTTGTGCGCGCCAAGAACGTGCTGAACGTGCTGATGCAGTGCTTCATTGCCGCGGGCGTGATCGGCGTCGTGTGGATCCTCGTGGGCTACAGCCTCGCCTTCGGGGAGGGAAGCGCATTCGTCGGCGACTTCTCGAAGGTGGCGCTCTCGGGAGTCACGCTGGATTCCGTCTGGGCGAACCTCGCAACACCGCCGCGCAACATCCCCGAGTACGTTTTCATCATGTTTCAGGCGATGTTCGCGATCATCACCCCCGCGCTCATCATCGGCGCGGTGGCCGAGCGCATGAGGTTCAGCGTCTTCATCGCGTTCATCACGATCTGGCTGCTCGTCGTCTACTGCCCGATCGCACACATGGTGTGGGGCAGCAACGGCTGGATCGCCAAAGCGGGCGCCATCGACTTCGCCGGCGGGATGGTCGTTCACATGTCGAGCGGCTTCTCGGGGCTCATGGCCGCACTGCTCCTCGGCAAGCGCCAGGGCTTCGGACGGGAACCCATGCCGCCGCATAGCCTGCCCTTCTGCGTGACCGGTGCAGGCCTCCTGTGGTTTGGCTGGTTTGGCTTCAACGCCGGAAGTGCCCTCAGCGCGAGTCCACTTGCATCGCTCGCGTTCCTTAACACGAGCACCGCGACGTCGACCGCGGTCATCACCTGGGCGGCGATCGAGTGGCTCCATCGGGGCAAGCCCACGGCGCTCGGGATCGCCACCGCCGCCGTCGCGGGCCTCGTGGCCATTACGCCCGCGTGCGGCAACGTAAGTCCCATGGGCTCCATGGCCGTCGGATTCGGTGTCTGCATCGTGTGCTACTGCGCCCTCACGTTCCTAAAGCCTGCAGCGGGTTACGATGATGCCCTCGACTGCTTTGGTGTGCACGGCGTGGGCGGGATGTGGGGCGCGATTGCGTCGGGCCTGTTCGCAGCAACACTGGGCTCTGGCATCGAGTCGAATGCGCAGCAGGTGGTGGTGCAGCTCAAGGGTGTCGCGTTCACAGCGATCTACGCTCCGCTCGCGACGCTCGTGATCCTGACGGTACTTAAGGCCGTGTTCGGCTCGCTGCGTGTGGATGAGGACGCGGAGGAGGCGGGCCTCGATCTCTCTGAACACAGCGAGGCGGCGTACGTGTCCGTCGGCGGAGGCTTTGGGGAAGGGACGCTCGTCGAGCGGCCGCCCCAGGCGGGAGGTGCGCACCCGGCGGGTGCGGCGCGACCGGCGTAGCTATGTGGGACGCGTCCGGCGGCAGGTGCCGACGGACGCATGAGCGCCTTGGGACATGATATTGTTACCGCCCTCCGCCCGAGGGAGGGAGCGGTAACGCTTTCAACGAAAGGACCCCCCATGCGCAAAGTCGAAGCGATCATCAAGCCCTTCAAGCTCGACGAAGTGAAGGAGGCTTTAAACGGAATCGGCGTCCAGGGCATGACCGTCACCGAGGTGAAGGGCTTCGGGCGCCAGAAGGGGCACACTGAGCTCTACCGCGGGGCGGAGTACGTGGTCGATTTCCTGCCGAAGATCAAGATCGAAATCGCCGTTACGGACGACCTCGTGGACAAGGTGGTGCAGGCCATCTGCCAGGCGGCGAACACCGGTCGTATCGGCGACGGCAAGATCTTCGTGCTTCCGATGGAAGAAGTGATCCGGATCCGAACGGGTGAGCGCGGACCGGACGCCGTCTAGGGCGCTCCCCACTCTCCAAATCAGAGGACGAAACCCAACATGAATGCCAAGCAGGTTTTGGAGTTCGCGAAAAAGAACAACGTGGTGATGGTCGACCTCAAGGTCACGGACATGCCGGGCCTTTGGCAGCACATCTCGCACCCCATCGCGATGCTGGAAGAATCTTCCTTCGAAGACGGGTTCGGTTTCGATGGGTCGTCGATCCGGGGCTGGCAGGCGATCGACTGCAGCGACATGCTGATGGTGCCGGATCCTTCGACTGCCTTCATGGATCCCTTCGCCGCACACCCGACGCTCTCCCTGACCTGCGACGTCGTGGACACGATCACCCGGGAGCACTACTCGCGTGATCCGCGCTGGGTGGCAAAGAAGGCCGCCAACTATCTCAAGAAGACCGGGATCGGTGACACGATCTATTTCGGCCCCGAGGCCGAGTTCTTCATCCTGAATGGTGCGCGCTTTGCGACGGCGCAGAACAAGGCCTTCTACTACCTGGAATCCGTCGAGGGTCGCTGGGACGCAGGCCGCGAGACGGACTTCGATGGGAAGCCGAATCTTGGCTACAAGCCTCGCTATAAGGAAGGCTATTTCCCCGTCGCACCGATGGATACCCTGCAGGATGTCCGCACGGAAATGTGCCTCGAGATGGAGAAGGCGGGCATCGCGATCGAGACCCAGCACCACGAGGTGGCGACCGCAGGCCAAGCGGAAATCGACATGAGGTTTGCCCCCATCGTCGACATGGGCGACAAGCTCATGATCTACAAGTATGTGGTGAAGAACGTGGCGCGCCGCCACGGTCTCACGGTGACCTTCATGCCGAAGCCGGTCTTCCAGGACAATGGATCCGGCATGCACTGTCACCAGTCGGTCTGGAAGGACGGCAAGCCCCTGTTCGCCGGGACAAACTACGCCGGGCTCTCCGATCTCGCGCTCTACTACATTGGCGGGATCCTGAAGCACGCGAAGGCGATCGCTGCCTTCACGAACCCGACGGTGAACTCCTACAAGCGGCTGGTCCCGGGTTACGAGGCGCCGGTGAACCTTGCGTACTCGAGCCGAAATCGCTCGGCCGCGATCCGCATCCCGACCTACTCCCCGAGCCCGAAGGCGAAGCGCATCGAGGTGCGGTTCCCCGATCCGGCGTGCAACCCGTACCTCGGGTTCGCAGCCATGGCCATGGCGGGCATCGACGGGATCGAGAACAAGATCCACCCCGGCGAGCCCCTCGACAAGAATATCTATGCGCTGACGGCGGAGGAGAAGAAGAACGTGCCTTCGATGCCGGGGAGCCTCGAGGAAGCGTTGGCCCATCTGGAGGCCGACCACGACTTCCTCCTGAAGGACGACGTCTTCACGGAGGACCTCCTCGAGACCTGGGTGACCTACAAGCGCGAGGTGGAGATCGACCCGGTGCGGCTGCGCCCGCATCCCCACGAGTTCGAGCTGTATTTCGACTGCTAAGCGTGCGCGTCGCTTTGCGACGGCAAGCACGAGGGTGAGAGAGAGCGGCGGTCGGGGCGAAACCCGGCCGCCGTTTTCTTTTGTGCGGACCCCCGCACGATTGCCCTGTTTTAGGCACGCCCTGCCGGCTCTTTGGGCAGGGATTGCCCGGTGGAGCTCCTTCGGGGCGGAAGATCACAACCGATTCGGGCTGAAATCGGCCCACTTTCCAGTTTGAAAACGCCCTCATTTCATTTCGCAGCTTTTTGCAGAGCTGGTATCGGGTTTGCAGTCCTCGGCTCGGGCTGCATGGCCCTACGAGGAGGTTCCCCCATGGTACTGGTTCGGCCGCGACGCCACGGCCTACTTGGCCTGCTGTTTCTTCTCTGTCTTGGAGTCGGCGTGGTGTCGTCTCCGCATTCCACTTGGGCGGATGACACGCCGCCCCCGCCGCAGCCTGACCCGGCGGGTATCGCGACGGGCGACAAGAACTCGCTCTACGATGCAGGCGGAACCCCCTTCATGGTGACGGAGCCGACGGACAAGTCGGCATCGGACTATGCGGACAAGAAGAAGGCCTTTGACGAGTTCCAGGCGCAGGCGGCGAAAGAGCCGCTCGCAATGAAGCTCGCCGATTCCGCAGGCCACACGCGGATCGCCACGAACTTCACCTGGACCCTCAGCACCGGCTATCTCGTCCTCTTCATGCAGGCGGGGTTCGCCCTTTTGACCTGCGGTCTGGTGCGCAAGAAGAACGCGGCCCACCTCATGATGCTGAACTTCGCCGCCTACGTCTTCGCGTTCATCGCCTACTACATTTGTGGCTACGCCTTCCAGTTCGGCGCGGTCGCGATCAACGCCGCGCCGACGAACTTGGGAGGCATCCCCACCCTGAACTCGTTCCTCGTCGGGGATGGCTTCTGGGGCTTCCTCGGCGGGAAGGGCTTCTTCCTTTCCGGCCCCGCCTACGACGCAGGGTCGAACGCGCTGACCCTCTTCGAGGTGGTCTTCATGGAGACCGCCGCGTACATCATCGTGGGCGCGATCTGCGAGCGGATTACCTTCTGGGCCTTCCTGCTGGCGGAACTCGCCATGGGCGCCATCATCTACCCGACCTTCGGCTGCTGGGTCTGGGGCGGCGGCTGGCTCTCGCAGCTCGGAAACACCTGGCACTTGGGCCACGGCTACGTGGACTTCGCAGGCTCGACGGTCGTGCACGCCATCGGCGGCTATGCAGCGATGGCGCTTGCCATCATTCTCGGCCCCCGTCTTGGCAAGTACACGCCTGACGGCAAAGTGCATGCCTTCCCTGCCCACAACATCGTCTTCGTGGTGACGGGGACCTTCATCCTGCTCTTTGGCTGGATGGGGTTCAATCCCGGCTCGACGCTGGGTTCGACGGACCTGCGCATCTCGGTCATCGCCATCAACACGAACCTCGCAGCCATCTTTGGTTCGGCCACCGCCATGGCCTTCTGGTACCTGCGGTACGGGAAGCCCGACATTTCCATGGCCTGCAACGGGATGCTGGCCGGCCTTGTGGCGATCACGGCGCCCTGCGCATTCGTGAATCCGAACGCAGCGGCCTTTATCGGGATCCTTGCGGGCTTGGTGGTCTGCACCGGTGTCCTGGTGAATGACCACGTGTTCAAGATCGACGACCCGTGTGGCGCGATCTCCGTTCACGGCTACTGCGGAACGCTCGGCGGCATCTCGGTCGGGCTCTTCGCCGACGGCACATACGGCTCGGGCTGGAACGGCGTCGGGGCGACGGACTACCTCGGCGTCGCCGGGAAGGGGGTTACGGGTCTCTTCTATGGAGACACGAGCCAGTTTCTCGTCCAGCTGTTCGGGGCCAGCGTGAATCTCGTGTTCGCGTTCGGCGCGACGTTCATTCTGTTCAAGATCGTGAATTCGATCCGCAGCATGCGCGTATCGCCGGAAGTCGAGCTCGAGGGTCTGGATCTGCCGGAGTTCGGCGGGCTCGCCTACCCCGACGATCCGATGCCGGTCACTCTCGCGGCGGAGGCGGATCGAGTTTCGCGCAGCATGCCGGCCGGGGGCTCCCTCGCGCCTCAGCGTGCGAGGTGAGCTAGACACGGCCAGGTTGAGGCCCCGGCGGCGAGAGCCGCCGGGGCCTTCGTCCTTTTTCGGACAAGGACGAGGGACCCCAAGGGCATGCTCCGTCTACGCGCTTCCGTATGAGCGATTCCGCCGTTCCCTTGGCGATCGATGCGCGCAGTGCGCCGCCGCGCACGAAGCCGTCGAACTACCCTGAGCCCTTTGCCTCGCAGATGGCCGGGCGGGAGAAGCGCGCGCTCGGTGACCTCTTCGGACTTCGGAACTTTGGCGTGAACCTAACGCGCCTTGCGCCCGGGGCGCGCTCCGCAATGCATCATCGCCACAGCCGTCAGGACGAGTTCGTCTACGTGCTCGAAGGAGAGCCGACACTCGTTGGCGACGCGGGGCCGACGCTCCTTCGCCCGGGAATGTGCGCCGGCTTTCCAGCGGGTGGCTCCGCACACCATCTCGAGAACCGTTCGGCGGGCGATGTGGTGTATCTCGAAATCGGTGCCCGGAAGGCAGGCGACGAAGTCTTCTATCCCGTGGACGACCTCCAGTTGGTGCTGGGCGCAGATGGAAGACGGCGCTTTACGCACAAGGACGGCTCGGCGTACTAGCTTGGCCCGAGGGGTGGGCTGCAGCCGAAGGTGCCGCCGCAAGGCGTGCCGTGCCGCGGGAACGCAGGCGTCGCTCGTGCCGCTCCTTCCTCTACTGGGATCCACTTTCCGCTCGCTCCGCTTCACGCACGCTCCTTGATTTCACGGTTTCACGGATTCGCCCTCCCTAAGCCCTCCCTAAGCCACACGAGCTCACGACTCCCGCCTTCTTCAGTCGGCGTTGACGGCCGCCCACGCGGGGAGGCGGAGCTCGTCCGCCCCAGCGACGCGCTCGTCTCGAATTACCCGCCTTCTGGTCCGAATTACCCCACTTCCGATCCGCGTGAGCGATCTCACGCGCGCGGGCGCAGCCGTCCGCGATTTGGACTTCCAAAGAGGAGGTTCAACTATGCATCGATCCCTGCGCCACACGCCGTGGCTCGCTCTGGTGGTTCTCGCCCTGCCCCTCCTTGCCTGCAGCCCCTCGTGGCTCACCGTTGAGATTCCCGATTTCAGCTCGAAGCAGATCGAGGGCGTCTGGATCTGGCGGCTTTCCCCGCAAACCAATCAATATCAGCGAGACACGCTGATCTGGTTTGGAAGCGTGACGACGCTCACATCGGGTCCGATCCTGAGCTACTCGACGTACGCCAACCAGGGGGACATCACGCTGGCTGCGGGCATCGTCCGCAATCCAGCGAACTCCGATGCCGTCACCGTGACCCTCGGCTTTCAGCGAGGCCTCCCCGGAGTCTTCAAGGTGAGCACGTTTAACGCGGCCGGGGAGTCGCGGCTCTCGAGCCAGAGCGAAAGCCTTTGAGGTTCGGGCGAGAGTCCGCTCTCCGAGAGGGGAGAGGGCTCCTGAGAGGCGGAAGGCGCTCGAGCGCGCAGGCGCTCTAGGGACGCAGCCCGAGGACGTCCTCCATGGCGTAGAGTCCCGGACCCCGGCCCACAACCCAGCGCGCGGCGCGCAGCGCACCCTTCACAAAGTGCTCGCGCGTCGCGGCGCGATGGGCGAGTTCGAGGCGCTCCCCCTCACCGAGAAAGAACACCGTGTGTTCACCGGGGTTGTCTCCGCCGCGCAGCGCCTGCACTCCAATCGCCCCGGGCGGCCTTGGGCCGGTCTCGCTGGCGCGCGTTATGACGAGCGCCTCCTGGGTCGCTCCACCGCGCCCCTCCGCCACCGCCTCCGCAAGGCGCAGCGCGGTCCCGCTCGGAGCGTCGCGCTTCGCGCGGTGATGAAGCTCGAGAATCTCGGCGTCGTAGCCAGGGCCGAGCCCCTTCGAGGCCTCGCGTGCAAGGTGTGTCAGCACGCAGACCGCGACCGAGAAGTTGGGCGCCAGCACGACTGCCAGGTGTCGGCCGATTTCTGCGATGCGATCGCGCTCGGGTCGCGAGAAGCCGGTGGTTCCGACGACGCATGGCACGGCTCGCGTTGCCGCGGCGTCGAGGACGCGAAGCGTCGAGGCGGGAGTCGAGAAGTCGATGACTACGTCGCACAGGGGGAGCGCCGCTTTCGGGTCGTCGCTGAGCAGCGCACCCCCCTCGAGGGGCTCACCGAGCCGCGGATGCCCGGGGGCCTCGAGAGCGGCTCCCAGCCGCATCCCGGGCTCGCTCGCAAGGCTTGCGCGCACACGCTCGCCCATGCGTCCGAAGGCGCCTACAACGCAAACGCGCGTTGCGCTCGGCATTAGAGGAGGCCGAGCTCCTTCAGCACGACCTGGAGCCGGCCACGGTTGGGCTGGGTGGCAGGAGTGAGCGGGAGCCTGATCTCGTCGCGGATCAGCCCGCGCAGCGCGAGCGCCGCTTTCACGGGGATCGGATTCGTTTCGGCAAAGAGCGCGTCAAAGAGGGGCAAGAGCCGATAGTGGGCGTCCCTTGCGCGGGCGAGATCTCCCGCGCGGAAGGCACGCACGAGCTCGACCATCTCCGACGGCGCGACGTTCGAGGCCGTGCAGATCACGCCGCAGCCGCCGACGGCCAGGACCGGAAGGGTCAGCGAATCGTCGCCGGACAAGACGCAGAAGCCCTCGCGGCACTCGGCGATCACCGCAGAGATCTGGTGCAGGTCGCCCGAGGCCTCCTTCACCCCCACGATCTGCTCGACATCGGCAAGGCGCGCCATGGTCGCGGGCAAAATATTCGAGGCGGTGCGTCCGGGAATGTTGTAGACCACGAGCGGAAAGGCGGCTTCGCGCGCGATCTGCACGTAATGCGCAAAGATCCCTTCCTGGGTCGGCTTGTTGTAGTAGGGGGAGATGAGGATCGCGCCGTCTGCACCGGCTTCCTTGGCATGGCGCGTGAGCTCGAGGGCTTCCGCGGTGGAGTTGGATCCCGTGCCCGCGAGCACAGGGACACGTCCGCGGGCGGCAGCCACCACGACTTCTATCACGCGGCGGTGTTCGGCGTGGGAGAGCGTCGCGGCTTCGCCCGTCGAGCCGCACGGCACAAGGCCGTCGACACCCGCCCCGATCTGCAGCTCGACCAGCTCCTGGAGTGCACGCTCGTCGACGCCGCCGTCGCGGAACGGCGTCACCAGTGCTGTCAAAACCCCCTGGAACACGCTCACTCTCCTTCGAGGAGGAATTGGCCCGTGAAAACTTCGGCCGCCGGACCGGTCATATAGACGTGCCCCGCGTCGCTCGGCCACTCAAGGCGCAACTCGCCGCCACGCAGCACCACGGTCTGCGCGCGCTGCGTCACTCCCCGCAGGATGCCCGCCACCGCCACCGCGCAGGCCCCGCTGCCGCAGGCCAGCGTCTCGCCGGTACCCCGCTCCCAGGTACGCTGCCGCACCCGGTCGCGCGCCACCACCTCCACGAACTCGACATTCGTGCGGTTGGGAAACGCGGGGTGGTGCTCGATCTTCGGGCCGAGCGTCTCCACGGGAGCCGCATCGACGTTCTCGACGAAGAGGATGGCGTGAGGATTTCCCATGCCCACGCTCGAGAGTGTGACGCGGTGGCCGTCGACGTCGAGGGAGACGTCGAGCACGGGCCCGTCGCCTTGGCCGAGCGTGGTCGGGATCTTGGCGGGCGCGAGAAAAGGCGGGCCCATGTCGACGCGCACCAGGCCGCCCGCAGCCCGGCGGGGTCGCACGATGCCCGCCAGCGTCTCGATCGCGACCTCGTCCTTCGTCGTGTATCCGCGGTCGTGGAGATACTTGAAGAAGGCGCGGACCCCGTTTGCACACATCTCCGCGCGCGATCCGTCCGGGTTGAAGATCTCCATCCGAAAGTCCGCGGAATGGGAGGGTCGGACCACGAGGAGCTGGTCGCAGCCGATGCCGAATCGCCGGTCGCAAAGGCGCTTGGCGATGGGCTCGATCGGCGGAAGGGGACCCGCCAGGGCGTCGAGCACGACGACGTCGTTTCCCGCGCCCTGCATCTTGGTAAACGCGAGCACGCGCGTCATCCCGTGATCTCCCCGGGGATCGTCTCCCCGCGCACGAGATCTTCGAGGCTCTCGCGCTCACGCACCACGGCGAAGCGCTCGCCGCGGACCAGCACCTCGGCAGCGCGGGGCCGCGCGTTGTAGTTGGAAGACATGGCGAAGCCATAGGCCCCGGCGCCACGCACCGCCACCAAGTCGCCGCGCTCGACCGGCGGGAAGGGACGGTCCTTTGCCAGGAAGTCGCCGGACTCGCAGACCGGTCCCACGAGGTCGACCGGCCGGCTCGCACCTCGGGGAGGACCGACGGGCTCGATCGCCTGGAAGGCCTGGTAGAGCGCCGGCCGGATGAGGTCGTTCATCGCGCCGTCGACCACGACGAAGCGCTTGTCCTCGTTCGTCTTCTCGAGGAGAACGCGGGTCACGAAGACCCCCGCATTCGCGGTGAGCCAGCGGCCGGGCTCGAGCACGATCTCGCAACCGAGGTCCCCGAGCGCCGCCCGCACGACCGCCGCATATTCCCTGGCGTCGGGCGGCCTCTCGTCCGAGTAGGTGACCCCGAGCCCCCCGCCCGCATCTACGACCTCGATGGCATGGCCGGCCGCCCGCAGCTCGACGACGAGGCTGCGCACCCGCGAGAGCGCGTCGGCGAAGGGTTCGATCCGCGTGAGCTGGGATCCGATGTGGCAGTCCACACCGACGATACGCACGCCGTCGAGAGCCTTGGCCTCCGCATAGGCGTCCACGGCCTCGGCGATGGGAATCCCGAACTTGCTGGTGCGAAGACCCGTCGAGACGTAGGGATGCGTCTTCGGATCGACGTCGGGATTCACCCGGAAGGCGATCGGAGCCCGCACGGAGCGCTCCCTCGCGCGCGCATCGATCCGGCGCAGCTCGCTGCGAGATTCGACGTTGAAGAGCTTGATGCCGGCGTCGAGGGCACGGTCGATCTCGCTGTCCGTCTTGCCCACCCCCGAATAGACGATGCGTCCGGGGGGCGCTCCTGCGCGCAGCGCGCGGAACAGCTCACCGCCCGAGGTCACGTCGGCCCCTGCCCCGCGCGCCACGAGTGTGCGCACCACGGCGAGATTCATGTTGGCCTTGAGCGCGTAGCAGATGGTGTGCGGGACCCCGCTAAAGGCGCGGTCGAGCGCGTCATAGGCCGCGACGAGCGCGCCTGCGCTGTAGACAAAGCAGGGCGTTCCGACCGCGTCGGCGATCTGGGCCAGCGGGACTTGCTCCGCGTAGAGCGCCCCCGCGCGTCGCGGGAAGGCCTCGACTGCGCTCCCCGGGGCTGCGCCGGACGCGGAGCTCACGGTGTCCACTCCTCGTTGTCGTCGTCCATCGGGCTCGGTGTGCGGTTCGGCGGGGGTACGGCCTTCTGCGGGAGCGCGGGGATGGCGGCCTCCGGTGTGCCGGGGGGAGAGTCGGGCGGCGGAGGCTGGACACGCAGCGGCGCGCCGTAGTGGCCGCATGCCGAGAGCCCACCGAAGAGCCCGACAAGCAAAACCGCGGCGAGGCGCCGGCCGTTTCGAGCGCGCGTCATCGTGTCCCCTCCTCCGCTTCGAGTTCTCGCAGCCGTTCCAAGTCCGCTGCCACGTTGCGCTCGGCCTCTTCCAATGCGGCAAGCACGCGCGTCCGCGCCGTCGCGCCGATCTGGCTGCGCTCTTCGAGCGCGCGCTCGAGTGAGAGCAGCTCCGCAGCGGCGGCAGGGAAGGCCGGATGGAACGCCCTCAAATCCTCGCGCGTGAGGGAGCGCAGGTCCAGGTCCTTCTCGAGGCAATGGGCCACGATCCGTCCCACGGCCTCGTGCGCCTCGCGGAAAGGGACCCCGGCTCGCACCAGCGCCTCGGCGAGGTCGGTGGCGAGCAGCATCGGGTCCCGTGCGGCATCGCGCATGCGGATCACCCGCACCCGTAGCGTCGCGATCGCCCCGGCCATCACAAGGAGCGCGCCCGAGAGCGTCGCCGCCGTGTCAAAGACGGGCTCCTTATCCTCCTGCAGATCTCGGTTGTAGGCGAGGGGGAGCCCTTTCATCACCGTGAGCAGCGAGACCAAGTTCCCGATCGCGCGGCCGGTTTTTCCGCGCACGAGTTCCGGGACATCCGGGTTCTTCTTCTGCGGCATCAGGCTCGAGCCCGTCGCATACGCGTCCGCGAGCTCGATGAACCCGAACTCGGTCGTCGACCAGAGCACGAGCTCCTCGGCCAGCCTCGAGAGGTGCACCATCGCGATCGCACCCGCGGCGAGGAACTCGAGCGCGCCATCCCGCGCGGAGACCGCGTCGAGACTATTGGCCGCCGGGCGCTCGAAGCCGAGGGCGCGGGCGGTCTCCTGCCGATCGATCGGGAGCGTCGTGCCGGCGAGGGCGCCTGCCCCCAGAGGGCAGCTCGCGAGGCGCGTGCGCAAGTCGCCGAAACGGTTCGTGTCGCGCCCGAGCATCTCCACAAAGGCGAGCCAGTGGTGGGCGAGGCGCACGGGCTGGGCTCGCTGCAGATGGGTGTAGCCGGGGAGAACCGTATCGAGATGCTCGCGCCCGCGCGCGAGCAAGACGCGCCGCAGCTCGGCCAGACCGCGTTGTGCTGCGAGCGAAGCGTCGCGCAAATAGAGCGCGAGGTCGGTGGCCACTTGGTCGTTGCGGCTTCGCGCGGTGTGGAGCCGCCCCGCCACCGGACCGACCAGCGTGCGGAGGCGAGCCTCCACATTCATATGGATGTCTTCGAGGGCGGGGTCGAAGGGGAACTCATCCGCCTCGATTTCCCGCGCGATGTGCAAGAGGCCGCCCACCAGGGCTTCCGTGTCCTCGGCGGAAAGGATACCGACCCGGCCGAGCATCCGGGCGTGGGCAATCGAGCCGCGGATGTCATAGCGTGCGAGCGCGCGGTCGAAATGAATGGAGGCGCTGAAGCGCTCTACTGCTGGATCGGTCGTTTGGCGGAAACGCCCGCCCCACGGCTTCTCTCTCGCCATGGGACAAATCTCGGAAAGATCGATGCTTTTCGCAACCGGGCGGCGCTGGCCTCGAGCGCTCTTTGCCGCCAGACTAGTGGTCTCTAGGACAAGGAGAGTGGGCGTCGATGATCATCGTGATGAAGGCGGACACCCGTCCCGATTCGCCCGAGGTGGCGCGCGTGATCGCGCTGGCGGAGAGCTTTCCGGGCGTCACGACCCAGGTCCATCACATCCAGGGAGCGACGCGCTCGGTGACCGAGGTGTATCTGCTCGGCCCGACCGGAGTCATCCCGGCGACGCCCTTCGAGGAGTTCGAGTTCGTCGAGAAGGTCGTGCGCGTCACCGAGAAATTCCGCGCCATCGGTCGCCACGGCGGTCACCTCGAAGCCGTGGGTTTCGAGTACAACGACGTTCGCATCTCCCAAGACACACTCCACGTCTTCCCCGGCCTGTGCGCGGTGGATAGCCGCGAGAATCTCGACGACACCTTTCGAGCGCTCGCGCGCCATGGCGTCGTGACGGCGCGCGCGGGCGTCTACAAACCGCGCACCAGCCCCTATGACTTCCAGGGCCTTGGGGCCGCATGCCTCCCCTGGGTCTTCGAGTGCGCAGGCAAGCACGGAATCAAGATCATCGCGATGGAGGTGACGCGGGAATCCCACTTGCAGGAGATCCACAAAGCGCTCACCGTTTCGGGCTTCCCCACGGGCGTCATGCTGCAGATCGGGACGCGCAATGCCCAGAATTTCGAGCTGCTCAAGGCCGTGGGAGCACAGACCGATCTGCCTGTGCTGTTCAAGCGAGGGATGGGCATCACGCTCGAAGAGTCGCTCAACGCGTGCGAGTACGTGGCGAGCGGAGGAAACCGCCGCATCGTGTTCTGTCTGCGCGGCATGAAGACCAATCTGGGTGACCCGCACCGCAATTTCGTCGACTTCGGCCACGTCCCGGTGGTCAAGCGCCTGACCCGGCTCCCGGTGTGCGTCGATCCCTCCCACTCCGTGGGACGACGCACGGCGGGCCCCGATGGAATTCTGGACGTGTTCCACGTGACCGCGCAGGGCGTGATCGCAGGCGCCAATCTTGTGCTCGTCGACGTGCACCCGCGGCCCGAAGAGGCGCTTTGCGACGGGCCGCAGGCGCTTCTCTTGCCTGAGCTCCCCCACTTCCTCGACGACGTCGCGATCGCCCGGCGGGCCTACGAGGAGCGTCTCGCCCGCGCTGCCCGGGCGTAGCGCGGCGCATTCGGTCTGCGAGACTTCCGTCCGGAGGACCGCTGTGGCCTCTGCCAGCAAAAAAAAGGCAAAAGACGAGGGGAATGGCAGGGCGCCCCGTGGCCGCCGGGCGGGGAGCTCGCGCCTCTTGCTCCTCGGCCTTCTCGTCCTCGCCCTGGGATCGTTCATGGTGGGGGTCAAGGTCGGCCGCCTGCTTGTGCGCCTCGACCGCACGGTGACCCAACGCTTTAATGGACAGCGCTTCCGGGTGGCCTCGCGCGTCCTCTCGGCCCCCACCATCCTTTACCCCGGGCTCGACTGGAAGAACGTCGACCTCCCGGGTGCCCTCACGCGGCTTGGCTACCAGGCGGAGACGGGTCCCGGCCCGCTCCTGCCTGGCCGCTACGTCTTTGGCAAGAACAAGCTCCGGGTGCATCTGCGCGCCCTCGAGCACCCGACCCGCCCCGAGCCCGATCGCGATGTCGAAATCACCCTCGAAGGGAGCGAAATCGCCGAGATCCGCGACGTCCCCAGCGGACGCGAGCTCGGGGCGGTCTTGCTTGAGCCCGAGCTCGTGGGCTCCTACTACGGGCCCGACCGGGAGCAGCGCGAGCTCGTGCGGCTTGGCGAAGTCCCGCGGCATCTGATCGATGCCATCCTTTCCGCCGAGGACCAGCGCTTTGACGAGCACCACGGGATTGATCCCGTCCGCATCGTGGGCGCCTTTCTTGCCAACGTGCGCCATGGCGGGGTAAGGCAGGGTGGGAGCACGGTCACCGAGCAGCTCGCCAAGAACTTCTTCTTGACGCCCGAGCGCACGCTCTCGCGCCGCATCCGAACCGCCCTGCTCTCGATGATCATAGAAGCGCGCTACAGCAAGGACGAGATCCTCGAGTGCTATCTCAACGAGATCTACCTCGGCCAGCGCGGCGCGACCGAGGTGCACGGTGTGGGCGAGGCCTCGCGCCTGTACTTCGGCAAGCCCGTGCGCGAGCTCACCGTGGCCGAGGCGGCTCTGATTGCCGCCGTGATCCCGGGACCGAACGGGATCTCCCCATACAAGAATCCGGATCGGGCACTGGCACGGCGAAACCTCGTGCTCGACCTCATGCACGAGCAGGAGCGCATCGACGACGCCACCTGGAACGCTGCGCGGGCCGAGCCTTTCCATCTGTCGGCGGTGACGCCCGAGTCGTCCGATGCACGCTACTTCCTCGATGCGCTCCGGCGTCAGCTTCCGGAGGTCTACGACAACGAGGGTCTCACCTCCGAAGGCCTCAAGATCTATTCGACGCTCGATCTGCGGCTCCAGCGGATCGCTGCGACGGCGCTGCGCGATGGTCTTGCGACGCTCGAGAAGCGCTATCCGAAGCTCAAAGCCGAGAGCCCGGACAAGCAGATCGAGGGATGCCTGATCGCGTTGCGCCCGCAGACCGGGGAGGTGCTGGCGCTCGTCGGAGGGCGGGGCTACGCGGTCTCGCAGTTCGATCGCTGCGTCCAGGCCAAGCGCCAGATGGGCAGCACCTTCAAACCCTTCGTCTACATCGCGGCGCTTGAGCCCCAAGGCGGTCGGCCCGTGATCACACTCGCCAGCACCCTCGAAGACGAGCCCCTCTCGATCCCGACGCCGAGCGGGCCGTGGACCCCCGTGAACTACGATCACCAGTTCCACGGCGTGGTGACCGTGCGCGACGCACTCGAACACTCGCGCAACGTCCCGACCGCGCGCCTTGCCCAAGAGGTCGGCATCGAGCGGATCGCGGCGGTCGCGCAAAGGCTCGGCATCGAAAGTTCACTGCCCCTTGTGCCAAGCCTTGCCCTGGGCGTCGCCGATGTCGCCCCGATCGAGGTGGCCCGAGCCTACGCCGCGATTGCCAACGGCGGGATTCGGCCGGAGATCCGAACCTTTGAAGATGTGCTCGACCCGCAGGGCCACACGCTTGCGCGCCGCGAGATCGAGTTCCAGCCCGTGCTCGATGCGGGGACCGCCTACCTTGCGACCTCGCTCATGGAGGGCGTCGTCGAGCGGGGTACGGCCGTCTCGGTGCGCACCTCGGGCCTCCTCGGGCCGATTGCCGGCAAGACCGGGACGACCGACAGCGGGCGCGATGCCTGGTTCGTGGGCTTTACGCCAGAGCTCTTGGCCGTGGTCTGGGTGGGGTTCGACGAACCGCGAAACACGCCGCTCACCGGCGCGACCGGCGCGCTGCCGATCTGGATCCGCTTTATGAAGGAAGCGACGAGCGGCCAGATTCGGGGTGCTTTCCTGCCGCCGCCGGAGGTCATCACCCTCGACATCGATCCGAGTTCCGGCGCAATCGCCCTCGCCGGCTGCCCCCAGCGGAAAAGCGAGGTCTTCTTGCTGGGCACCCTGCCCGCACGGGAGTGCCCCGAGGGAGGCATGATCGAGCGCGCCGCAGAGGCGCCCGAGCCCGAGCCTTCGCCGAAGGCTCCGGCCCACGAGTCCAAGCCACGCGGCCGGGGCTTCGTCGACTGGCTGCGCGGGGTCTTTTAGAGCGAGATGGCGCGTCGGCGCGCGACCCGTCTCGCCCTCCTCGGCCTCTTGCCCGTGCTCGCCCTGGCCTGCGCACGTCCCGGGCGGACGCCCCGTCCTGCTGCAACGGCCGGGGCCGCGAAAGGGGGCATCGAAGAGCCGGCGCCTCCCCAAGGAGGCGCTCCCCCTCTCCACCTCTCAGAACTCGCCCTGGAGGGCGATCCCGCGCGCCGAGCTTCCATGCGTATTGTGCTCCAAGGTCTCGACGCGGACTCCGCCGGTTCTACCGACCTGGCGGCAAACCTTTACGGGCGTGCCCTCCAGGTCGACCCGTCGAACCCCTACGCCTACCTCGCTCTCGCGCGCCAACGCGCCGAGGGCCCGGAGCCCGCGCATGCCCTTTCCTACCTCGAGAAGGCCCGTGCGCTCTTCGCCGCCCAGAAGGCCGAGACTCCCTCGGTAGAGGCGCATCTTTGCGGCCTGCGCGCTCTCGCACTCGATGCCGCGGGGCGCGGCGAGGAGGCGAAAGGACAGATGGCGCGCGCGAAGGCGCTCGCGCCCGACGCGTGGCGCGACGGGCGGCTCGACGCGGACGAGCTTCGATAGCCCGCCCGCGAGTCGTATGGTAGGGTGCCCGTCCGCATGACGCCGAAGCTTCGGATTCTCCTCGGCGCCCTTCTTGTTGCGATCCCCGCGGACCAAGGCAGCAAGATCTGGATCGAGTCTCATCTATCCTACGCGGATCGAATTCCGGTGATCGAGGGTTTTTTCTATCTCACTCACGTGCGCAATCCCGGCGCAGCGTTCAGCCTCTTCACCACGCTCGATCCGACGCTGCGCATGACATTCTTCGTGTCGATTTCGCTCGTCGCGATCGGCATCATCGCCTCCTTCTTTCGCAAGCTCGCCCCTCGGGACCGGCTCTCGGCGCTTGCCCTCGGCCTCATCTTGGGCGGCGCAGTCGGCAATCTGATCGACCGACTGTGGCACGGCGAGGTCGTCGATTTTCTGCATTTTCGACTGTGGAGCGGCTATTCGTGGCCGGATTTCAACCTTGCCGACAGTTTCATCGTCGTCGGCGTGGGCCTGCTCGTCCTCGAGCTCGTCGCGAACGAGGGTGAGAGCCGCGCCGCGTCCGCGTCGAATTCGCCTTCCTAGCGAGGCGGATGCACTGGATTCCAGAATACACTTTCTTGTGGAATCACTGCGCCTCCGTGGAAAATTTCGACAGCTTGCTTGACACCTCTCCCAGCGCTGCGATAGAAGGGGATCGTCGGAGCGGGGGTCTCCGATCATCCTCGAAATCGCAGCTTTCACACCGCCGTCGGAACGTGCGCGATGAAATGCATGGTGAATCACCGATGAGGGCGCAGGCTACGGGTGTGGCAGGTGTCGGCCCCGAGGGGTTCTCTGGATGAAGCGGCCGAAGAGTGACTACGCAATCCAAACCGTGAGCAACGCGCTCAGTCTCCTGCACGCCTTCCACTGCGAGGAGGAGCTCGGCGTCACCGAGCTTTCCCGTCGGCTCGGCTTGCACAAGAACAATGTCTTCCGACTGCTTGCAACGCTAGAGCAATCCGGCTACGTGGAGCAGGCGCCGGCGAGTGATCGCTATCGACTCTCTTTCGCCTGCCTCGAACTCGGGCACGCGTTCGTTCGCGGCCGCAGTCTCCTGCGGGAAGCGCAGCCGCTGCTCGAGGAGTTATCGAACGAGGTGCAAGAGACGGCACATCTGGCGGTGCTGAACGAGTACGAGGTCGTGCACCTCGCGGGCTGGCTGCCAGACGAGTTTTTGAGCGCAGGCTTGCGGATCGGCCGCCGCGCGCCGGCCCACTGCACCGCCCTCGGCAAGATCCTGCTCGGCTGTGGCTGCGAAGCCATGCGTGGAACCTATGAGCGGCAGATTGCGGGCCAAGGGGCGCTCGGTGCCCGCACACCCGCGACGATCGTCGACAACCTGAAGCTCCACGAGCATCTGCGCGAGGTGGCGAGCCAAGGCTTCGCCATCGATCTCGAGGAGTGCGCAGTGGGGGTATGCTGTGCGGCCGCGCCGGTCTACGACGGCACGGCTCGCCTGGTGGCTGCGGTCTCGGTCTCCGGCCCCGCGGTGCGCCTCGGTCAGGAGCAGCTCCTGCGGGGCGTGGTCCCCAAGGTCGTCGCCTGCGCGGAGCGCTTGTCCGCACGGCTTGGCGCGGCGGTTGCCTCGGGTTCGCCCATCGCCTAGGTTCGACCTGCCCAAGTCCTTGTTTTTCAAAAGAATATGACCCCGAGTCACGGGACGTGCAGGGGCTGCGCCCGCGTTCCGTGCAAGGCAGGAGCGCCATGGAGTTCGCACTCACCGACGAGCAGCTCGCGCTGCAGGCAACCGCCCGACGCTTTGCCGAGAGCGAGATCGCGCCCGCCGCCGCGCACTACGACGAGACCGGAGAGTTTCCCCGCGAGATCATCCAGAAGGCTTGGGAGCTCGGTCTCTCGAGCACCTGCATCCCGAGCGACTACGGCGGCATCGGGCTCAGTGCGGTCGAGAGTTGCCTCATCACGGAGGAGATCGCTTGGGGTTGCGCGGGCATGGGCACCTCGATCATGTGCAACGATCTCGGGCTCATGCCGATCGTGATCGCCGGCACGAGCGAGCAGAAGAAAGACTGGCTCACGGCCTGCGCGGAGAGCTTCAAGCTCGTGTCGTTCTGCCTCTCCGAGCCTCAAGCCGGCTCCGACGTCGCGGGGCTTCAACTCCAGTGCGTGAAGGACGGGGATGCCTACGTCCTAAGCGGCACGAAGTGTTGGATCACCAACGGTGGGGTCGCAGACCTCTACACCGTGTTTGCCACCCTCGACCGTTCGAGCCGTCACAACGGGATCTGCGCCTTCATCGTGCCGACGGCAACGCCGGGCATCACCATCGGCAAGAAGGAGGACAAGATGGGTCAGCGGGCGAGTGACACCCGCGTGATCCATTTCGATAACGTCCGCGTGCCCACCGCTCAGCGCCTTGGCCAAGAGGGCGAGGGCTTCAAGATCGCCATGCGTACCCTCGATCGCACGCGGCCGCCGATCGGCGCGCTCGCGACCGGCATCGCGCGGCGCGCGCTCGACGAATCGCTCAAGTACGCCCGCGAGCGCAAGGCATTCGGCTTCCCGATCGGCGGGTTCCAAGCCGTGCAGTTCATGCTCGCCGACATGGCGAAGGACATCGAGGCCGCGCGCCTTCTCACCCTGCAAAGCGCGTGGATGGTGGACCGAGGCCTGCGCGCGTCCAAGCACTCGTCGTTCGCGAAGTGCTTCGCGACGGACGCGGCCATGCGGGTCACCACGGACGCCGTCCAGATTTTCGGTGGCAACGGCTACACGAAGGAGTATCCCGTCGAGAAGCTGATGCGGGATGCCAAGCTCATGCAGATCTACGAGGGCACGAACCAGATCCAGCGGCTCGTGATTGCCCGCGAGCTCTTGAAGGGCTGACGCCGCGTGGGGCTCCCGTTTGGGCCTCACGCCGGCCAGGGGAGCGCCCGCGACCGAACGTGGTCAGGCGAGGGAGCGATCTGATAGACTCGCACGCCTCCCCGGGCCGGGGCCACCGGGGTCTCGGGCGGTGGCATCCGCATACGCAAGAGGATCTTGAAGTGAGCATGATCACAAAGGAACAGGCGCTCGCGTACCACTCGGAGGGGCGCCGGGGCAAGATCAAGGTCGTCCCCACCAAGCCCACGCTGACCCAAACCGACCTGTCCCTTGCCTACACCCCCGGCGTGGCCGAGCCCTGCCGCAAGATCGCGGCTGACCCCGAGGATGCGTTCAAGTACACGGCCAAGGGCAATCTTGTGGCCGTCGTGACCAACGGCACGGCGGTGCTCGGCCTCGGAAACATCGGCCCCCTGGCGGGCAAGCCCGTGATGGAAGGCAAGGCGGTGCTCTTCAAGCGCTTCGCGGACATCGACGTCTTCGACCTCGAGCTCGCGACCGAGGACCCGAAGGAGGTGATCCGGACCTGCCAGCTGCTCGAGCCGACCTTCGGCGGCATCAACCTCGAGGACATCCGCGCTCCCGAATGCTTCGAGATCGAAGAGACCCTGATCGAGACCATGGGAATCCCCGTCTTTCACGATGACCAGCACGGGACTGCGATCATCTCGGCTGCGGCGTTCCTCAACGCGATCCAAATCACCGGCCGCAAGATCGAGGACGTGAAGGTTGTTTTCTCCGGCGCGGGTGCTGCGGGCATCGCCTGCGCGAAGCTCTACATCGATCTTGGCGTGCGACCCGAGCACATGGTGCTCGTCGACAGCAAGGGTGTGATCTTCGAGGGCCGCAAAGACGGGATGAATAAGTACAAGCAGCAGTTCGCGCGAAAGACCCCGCTCCGAACGCTCTCCGACGCCCTCGAGGGCGCGGATGCATTCATCGGCGTGTCGTCGGCAGGGCTCATGACGCAGGACATGGTCGTCCGCATGGCGAAGCAGCCGATCATCTTTGCCATGGCGAATCCCGACCCTGAGATCACGCCGAAGGAAGTGGCCGAGGTGCGCAAGGATGCCATCATGGCGACCGGCCGCTCGGATTTCCCGAACCAAGTGAACAACTGTCTCGGCTTTCCCTTCATCTTTCGTGGGGCCCTCGACGTGCGTGCGCGCAAGATCAACGAGGCCATGAAGCATGCCGCGGTGAAGGCCCTGGCCGAGCTCGCGCGCCGCGGTGCGGACGGCATCCCGGACGCCGTCGCGCACGCCTACCCGGGCGAGAGGTTCGACTTCGGACCGGACTACATCATCCCCAAACCCTTCGATCCGCGGGTGTTGCTCCACGTCGCACCTGCGGTGGCGAAGGCAGCGATGGAGTCGGGTGTGGCGCGCGAACCGGTGGACCTCGTGTCCTACCGGGCGCGCCTTGAGCAGACCGCGCGCGAGCTCGCGCAGCTCTGAGCGCGACGAACGCCCCGCATGTCGATCGACGAGAAGATCAAGAGACTCGATGAGATGAACGCCCGCGCCGCCCTGGGCGGCGGCGCCGAGCGAATCGAGCGCCAGCACCAGGCCGGGAAGCTGACCGCCCGGGAGCGTGTGGAGCTCTTGCTCGATCCCGGCACCTTTGTCGAGACCGACCGCTTTAAAGTTCACCGCAATACCGATTTCGGGATGGCGGAGCAGAAGCACCTGGGAGACGGCGTCGTCACCGGTCACGGCAAGATCGACGGACGCCAGGTCTTCCTCTTCGCCCAGGACTTTACCGTGTTCGGCGGCAGCCTCTCCGGTGCCTTCGCGGAGAAGATCTGCAAGATCATGGATCTCGCGCTGAAAACCGGAGCTCCGGTGATCGGCTTGAACGACGGCGCGGGTGCCCGCATCCAGGAGGGCGTGGTCTCGCTCGGCGGCTACGGGGACGTATTCCTCCGCAACGTCCTGTGCTCCGGTGTGATTCCTCAGATCTCCGCGATTCTCGGCCCGTGCGCCGGCGGCGCGGTCTATTCGCCAGCGATGACGGATTTCATCGTGATGGTGAAAAGCACGAGCTACATGTTCATCACCGGTCCCGACGTCGTGAAGACCGTGACCCACGAGGAAGTCACCGCCGAGCAGCTGGGCGGCGCGCTGACCCACGCCGGTCGCAGCGGCGTTGCCGACTTTGCGGCGAACTCCGAGGAAGGGTGCATCCAGACGATCCGCACCCTGCTCTCCTATATCCCCCAGAACAACCTCGAAGACCCTCCCTTCGTGCCGACGACGGATGACCCGCATCGGCTTGAGCCGCGCCTGCGAACCCTCGTGCCGGACAACCCGAACAAGCCCTACGACGTCAAGGAACTGATCCAGCTCGTGGTGGACGACGGCGTGTTTTTCGAGACCCACGCGGCGTACGCGCGGAACATCGTGGTCGGCTTTGGACGCTTCGGGGGCCGCAGCGCCGGCATCGTCGCCAACCAGCCGGCCTTCCTGGCGGGCTGCCTCGACATCGACGCCTCCGCCAAGGCGGCGCGCTTCGTGCGCTTCTGCGACGCCTTCAACATCCCGATCATTACCTTCGTGGACGTCCCAGGCTTCTTGCCCGGCACGAACCAGGAATACGGCGGCATCATCAAGCACGGCGCGAAGCTCCTCTACGCGTTCTGCGAGGCCACGGTGCCCAAGGTCACGATCATCACGCGCAAGGCTTATGGCGGGGCTTACGTGGTCATGAGCAGCAAGCATATCCGTGGAGACGTCTCCCTCGCCTATCCGACCAGCGAGTTTGCGGTGATGGGGCCGGACGGCGCGGTGAATATCGTGTTCCGGGATGAGCTCAAGCGGGCGAAGGATCCGGTCGCCCGCAAAGAAGAACTCGTGGCCGAATACCGCGAGAACTTCGCGAATCCCTACAAGGCCGCGGAGCTCGGCTACATCGACGCGGTGATCAAGCCCGAGGAAACGCGCCCGCAGATCATTCGAGCCCTCGAGATGCTCGCCAACAAGCGGGACCAAAACCCCGCCAAGAAACACGGCAACGTTCCGCTCTAGCGGGGTCTACGCGCCGCCATGTTCAAGAAGATCCTGATCGCAAACCGGGGCGAGATCGCTGTGCGCATCATCCGCGCCTGCCACGAGCTCGGGACGAAGGCGGTCGCGATCTACTCCGACGTCGACCGGGACGCGCTCCACGTGCGCTACGCGGACGAAGCCTACCCTTGCGGACCGCCGCCCGCGGCCGAGTCCTACCTCAAGGCCGAGCGTGTGATTGCGATCGCCAAGGCCTGCGGCGCCGAGGCCATCCATCCCGGCTACGGCTTCTTGTCCGAGCGCGGCTTCTTCCCCGACATGTGCCGCGACGCCGGCGTCGTCTTGATCGGCCCGCCGGGCGACGTCATGCGCACCATGGGCGACAAGGTGACCGCCCGGCAGACCATGGAGCGTGCAGGCGTGCCGATTGTTCCCGGCGTGACCGAGCGCCTTTCCGACGAGGCCGCCGAGCGCTGGATCCGCGACGTCGGCCCCCCCGTGATGATCAAGGCCAGCGCCGGCGGCGGTGGAAAGGGCCTGCGGCTCGTGCGCGAGCTGTCGGAGGTCCGCTCTGCGCTCCAGCGCGCCCGCTCGGAAGCCAAGGCCTCGTTCGGGGACGATGGGCTGTACATCGAGCAGTTCATCCGCGAGCCGAGACACATCGAGATCCAGCTCTTGGCGGACCGCTACGGCAACGTGGTCCACCTGTTCGAGCGCGAATGCTCGGTCCAGCGTCGCCACCAGAAGGTGATCGAGGAGGCGCCGGCCAACCGCATGACGCAGGACCTGCGGGCAAAGATGGGCGAGGCGGCTGTCGCTGCGGCGAAAGCCGTCGGCTACCAGGGTGCGGGCACCTGCGAGTTCTTGGTGAACCCGAAGGGCGAGTTCTTCTTCTTGGAGATGAATACACGCGTGCAGGTCGAGCACGCGATCACCGAGGCGATTACCGGGTTCGACATCGTGAAGGCGATGATTCGCGTCGCGGCGGGGGAGAGGCTTGGGATCCGCCAGGACGACGTCACGATCAACGGCCATGCGATTGAGGCGCGCATCTACGCCGAGGACCCTGACGCGAACTTCGCGCCGTCCCCGGGTGAAATCCTCACCTATCGCGTCTCGGGGGGACCTGGGGTGCGGGTCGACAGCGGCGTGTACCAGGGCGCGCGCGTCACCGTCCACTACGACCCGATGGTCGCAAAGCTCGTGACCTGGGGGCAGGATCGCGGCGAGGCCATCGACCGCATGAAGCGTGCGCTCTCAGAATTTGTGGTCCAGGGCATTAAAACTTCGATTCCCTTCCATCAGCGCGTGATGCGGCATCCGAAGTTTCTCGCGGGGGAGTACGACACCGGCTTCATCGAAACCTATCTCAAAGGCAATGAACCGGCGGACGACGGCGCTGGCGAAGCGCGCCGCGTCGCGATGATGCTCGCCGCGATCGCCGCCTACCGCCGCGACAAGGAGCGCGCCGAGCGGCTCGACTTCCGGCCGGTCGCCGCCGCCGCGGAGAGCCCGTGGAAGTCTTTCGGGCTGCGCTCCCAGATGCGAAACGGGCTGCGATGATTTACGAGGTGTCCGAGGGCAAGACGACGGTCCGGATCGGCCTGCGCGAAGTGGGAGAGAGCGTCTACGAGCTCACGATCGACGGCAAGACCTGTCGCGTCGACGCGGCCAAGAGTGGCCGCATGATCTACTCCGTCATCGAGGGCGGTCACCAGTATGAAGCCATCCTGGACGAGCGGGGAAGCCACGGTTTCGACGTCCTCATCGCAGGACGTCTTTTTCACCTCGACGCCACCGACGAGCGTCGCAAGCTCCTGACCCACGCCTCGAAGGTGAAGGCGGAGGGCAAACAGACGATCACCGCACAGATGCCGGGCAAAATCGTGAAGCTCGCCGTCGCCGTGGGCGACGCGGTCACCGAGGGCCAGGGGCTCGTGGTGATCGAAGCCATGAAGATGGAAAACGAAATCCCCTCTCCCATCGACGGACGGGTCGTCGAGATCGGCGTGCGCGAGGGAGAGGCCGTCGAAATGGGCGCGACC
>DATFYN010000736.1:0-21332 GCA_035315025.1 Myxococcota bacterium | reverse complement strand
CTCAACCGACAGCGGGACGCACCCGCGGTGTTCTCCGCATCGTGGGCCGCTCACTCACCAGCCGTCTCTTCACCCCCGTCTGGAGGACCGTACCAGGACCTTGTGGATGACCGCGCCTAATGACGCAGTGCCGCCTGGTAGAAACCGACGTACCTTCGCAAGATAGAAAAACAGCCGAATGAGGTGCAAACAATATGAAAAAGAGCGCAACGACCAAGGGCGAATCCCCTTCTCGGCTGATCGACGCAAGGATCAAGGAACTGGACGACTGGAGGGGCAAGACGCTCTCCCATGTCCGCGCTCTCATCAAACAGGCTGACCCTGAGGTGGTCGAGGAGTGGAAGTGGAGAGGCGTTCCGGTTTGGTCTCACCATGGACTGATCTGCACCGGCGAGACGTACAAGAGCTTCGTGAAGCTGACTTTCTCCAAGGGCGCTTCGCTCAAGGACCCTTCAGGACTATTCAACTCCAGCCTGGAAGGCAACGCCAGGCGCGCTATCGATTTCCATGAGGGTGATGAAATAGATGAGGATGCCTTCAAGACGCTCATACGCGCCGCTGCAGCCATGAACAGGTCATCGGCCCGATAGTCGAATCCGGCGCACCTCTCCAAGCGGGCACTCAGATGCGGTAGAGAAATCGTCGTGGCGTTGATGTCGATGCGTGACGCCAGTCACCGCAGACTCACCTGTGATCGTTGGCCGGGCCGCGGTGCTTCCGATTTTGGGTCCCGCCCTACCACGGCAGAGACTGAGCCACCCTCCGCATCCGGTCTTCCGTTGTGTGGGCGTAGCCCTGGGTCGTCTGGATCGAGGCGTGCCCCATCACCACGCGGAGAGCGGAGGCGAAAGAGCGGCGGAGGAGACCTTCTCCCCCGGCGCTTCCTTTTTGGCGCTTTCCTTCAGGTTGGGCTTAGAGCGTCTCTACCGCTTGCCGTAGCTCGGATTCTTGCGAATGGACGTAGCGCAAGACGGTCTGCAGGTTGGAGTGTCCCAGGATAAGCCGCACTGCGTTGATGCTGGCTCCCCTCGACAGGAGTTCGGATGCACTTGAGCGGCGGAGGCAATGCATTCCCGTGCGGTAGGGCTGATGGAGTCCCGCCTTCCGATAGACTACCGCCACCGCTTCAGCCAAACCTTCGATAGTCCACCGTCCTGCTTTCGGGGAGGCGAACACCAGCTCGTTATCGGTGCGCCCATTGCGGATGGAGCGGAGTAGTTCTCTCGCGCGAGTGTTCAAGGGAACATCCCGGTAGCTGTAGTTCTTTGACCGCTCCGCCTCTACGCGGAGTACTCCCCGCTGCAAGTCCACGCTCCCCCACCGGAGCGTGCAGAGTTCCCCGGAGCGCAACGCCGTCAGCCACGCGAGTTCCAGCAGCGGACGCAGATAGTGCGGAGCGAAAGAGAGGAGCCGCTGGAATTGCTCGCGAGTGAGGACGGTAGGCGAGCGCCGCTCCAGTCGGAGTAGCTGGATGCGAAGCGGAATCCGCTCCAGTAGTCCGACGGCTACGGCATGGTTCAACGCGGAGCGGATGGCGATCAGCTCGCAATTTACGCTTGCGGGTTTGACCTGACGGCGGCGAGCCGCGATGAAGTCCGCAAGGGTCTCCCCGTTGATCCCCGCGACCGAGCCCGAGAAGTAGAGCATGGTCCGGCGTAGCCGGTTCCGCGTGCATTTCACCGACTCCGGCTTCGCCGTCGCCTCCAAATGCCGGAGATACGACCGGAAGACCTCATCGATCGAGGGACCCACGATAGGGTCGGGAGCGAGAGCCTGCCGGAGCCGCATCGCCTCGGACTTCGAGCCGGCGCGCTTCCTGACCCGCTTCCCGTTGACCACGGCCGTCACGTACCAAGCCGAGCCCCGTTGATAGACGCCTCTCACAGCCCCTCCCTTCCCCGTATCGGTTGTGCCTATCTTGGGACTGAAGGTGCAATTCAGCGCCTAGCAGAGGGGCGGTAAGTGGGCGGATTTTCAAAGGCTTTCCGCGTCTGCCCCGAGGTACGCCTGAATTACCTTGGGATCGCGCCGCACGACATCCGGTGGGCCCTCGGCGATCTTTTCGCCGTGATCGAGCACGCTGATCCGATCGCAAAGGTTCATTACGAAGGCGACATCGTGGTCGATCAGCACGATCGAAACCCCGAACTCCTCGCGCAGGCGTGCGACAAGGTTGCGCAGTGCCTCCTTCTCCGAGGGGTTCATCCCGGCAGCGGGCTCATCCAAGAGCAACAGTCGCGGCTGGGTCGCGAGGGCGCGCGCAATTTCGAGGCGGCGCTGCTCGCCGTAGGGGAGCGAATCGGCCTTCGCGTCGGCGAGGCGCTCAAGTCCCAAACGGGTGAGCAGCTGACGCGCGTGTTCGTCGAGCGCTCGCTCGCGCGTCGTCCATGCGTATCCGCGAACCACGTCTCGGAATCCAGAGCGACGGGCGCCCGCCAGCGCGGCCCGCACATTGTCGAGCGCGGTGAGCGAACGGAACAACCGGATATTCTGAAAGGTTCGGGCGATGCCGTGGGCGCAGATCCTGTGCGGGCTCGCCCCGCCGATCTCATGGCGATCGAAGCGCACGGAGCCGGAGCTTGGGGCGTAGATCCCCGTGATCACGTTGAACGCCGTCGTCTTCCCCGCACCATTCGGGCCAATCAGGGCCACCAGCGCACCGGCTTCGACCGAGAAGTCGAGGCCCGACACGGCAGTGAGTCCACCGAAGCGGACGGTGAGCCCATGAATCTCAAGCAGCGGCATGCGGCTGCCTTGGCCGGGTTCCGAGCCAGCGCCCGACGGGGAATTCGCGCTGGCCCATAAGACCCTGCGGCCGCAGGATCATGGTGACGATGAGGAGGAGCGAGTAGAGGATCATCCGCCACTCTCCAAGACCACGCAGCACCTCGGGAGCCGCAGTCAGCACCGTCGCCGCGAGGATGGCGCCGCTAATCGAGCCCAACCCGCCCAGCACGACGAAAACGACGATCTCGAATGAGCGCAAGAACGCGAAGCTATTGGTGTGGACATAGCCTTCGCTGTGGGCGAACAGCGCTCCCGCCACTCCGGCAAAGAAGCTCGAGACGACGAAGGCTTCGACCTTGACCCGGGTGGTCGCAACGCCGACGGACTCGGCCGCTGTCTCGTCCTCACGCACGGCGCGGAAGGCAAGCCCGCCCGCTGAGTAGACGAGCCGCGCGATCACGAGCACGGAGAGGGCCACCACGGCGTAGATGGCACCGAGGCCGTCGTAGCGGAGGTCAGCGCCCGGCTGCGCCGCCGAGGTCAAAGAGAATCCACGGGCCCCCCCCACCGCGTCCACATTCAAGATCGCGATGCGGATGATCTCGCCGAAGCCCAGGGTCGCGATGGCGAGATAATCGCCGCGAAGCCGCAGCGCCGGAATCCCCACGGCAAGACCCGCAAGCGCTGCAGCCAACCCCCCGGCGACGAGGGGAATCGGGAAGTAGCAGGCGCGCGCAAGCGGCGCTGGCAACAGCGTGGCCAGTGCCACGAGCCAACCGGCTCCGAGATACACCGAGAGCGCAGCCGACACATACGCCCCGACGGCCATGAAGCCGGCATGCCCGATCGAAAATTGTCCCGTGAAGCCATTGACGAGCTGCAGGCTCACGGCGGCGAGGACGGCGACCCCGATCCGCGTCAGGATGGTGAGGTAGTAGGGATTGAGCACGTGCGGAAGCCCGGTATCGAGGCCCACAAGAAGCGTAGCCGCCATCGCGAGCGCGATCCAATGCCTGCGCACTAGCGGTGCCCAGGCCGGCGCCACGAAACACCGGGCGCACCCGGGCCGCTTCTTGCGGCGCTTCCGCGCTGCGTCACACCTTCTCCGTCTGGGCGGATCCGAAAAGGCCCGTCGGGCGGTAAAGCAGGATCGCAATCAGGACCACGAAGGCGATGGCATCGCGATAGGTGCTGGAGAGGTAACCGGAGACCAAGGTCTCCACGATCCCGAGGACAAGACCGCCCACCATGGCACCCGGGACATGGCCAATGCCGCCCAACACCGCCGCTACGAACGCCTTGATCCCCGGCATGATCCCCATGAGAGGATCGATCTTCGGGTTCGAGAGGCCAACCAAGATGCCGGCGGCCGCCGCGAGGGCTGAGCCCAGGACGAACGTCCCGAGGATCACCCGGTCGACCGGAACGCCCATCAGCGCCGCCGCAGGGGCATCGAAGGAGACCGCCCGCATGGCGCGGCCGAAGCGCGTGCGCATGACCACAAACTCAAGACCCGCCATGAGGACGAGCGTCGTCGCCAAAACGACGCCTTGGATGTTCGAGATGGCGAGCGCCCCGACGCGCACGAGTTCCCGCGACTCGAGGAGCGGGGGAAAGAATTTGGGATCTGCCCCGAACAGCACCTGTCCGGCATTTTCGAGGAACAGCGATACGCCGATCGCCGTGATGAGGGGTGCGAGGCGACCCGCGCCGCGCAGCGGCCGATAGGCGACGCGCTCGATCAGCGCGCCGAGCAGCGCACACACCGCCATGGAACAAACGAGCGTCACCAGCAGGCCGACCATGGAGGGGTGGCCAGCGAAGCCAAGCGCGTGGGCGACGTAGAACCCCGTCATCGCGCCAATCATGTAGACGTCGCCGTGCGCGAAGTTGATCAGCTTCAGCACGCCATAGACCATGGTGTAGCCGAGCGCGATCAAGGCGTAGATGCCGCCCCAGGTGATGCCGTTCAGGAGCTGCTGGAGGAAGTTCTCCAACCGGCCCTCCGCTGCACCCGCGGCTTTTCCGCAGGGCCGCGGCTTTCATGTGCCTTCGGCCGAGTGCGCGCGTTCTTCGCCCGCTGGCTTCAGGACGCGGGAACCGAACGGAAGAAGCGGAACTTCCCGTCCTCGATCTTCAGCACGACGGCATCCTTGTGTGCATTGCGCTGCGCATCGATCGTGATCTTGCCCGTGACCCCGTCGTAGTCCTTCGTCGCCGCGATCGCATCCCGCAGGTGAGGCCCGGAGGTGTCGCCCGCCCGACGCAGCGCATCGGCGAGGATGCCCGCCGCGTCGTAGCCGAGGGCTGCCATCGCATCGGGAACCTCGCCGTGCTTGTCGCGGTAGCGCTTTACGAAGTCTTGAACCTTCGGGCTGTCGGAGTCGGCGGCGTAGTGGTTGGAGAAGTAGTAGCCCTCGACCGCAGGACCGCCGATCTCAAGGGTCTTCGCCGAATCCCAGCCGTCGCCCCCGAGCAGCGGCACGTTGAGTCCGAGCTCCCGTGCCTGCTTTGCAATCAAGCCGAGCTCCGTGTAGTAGCCGGGAACGAATACGGCCTCGGGGTTCGCCGCGCGGATGGTGGTGAGCTGGGCACGGAACTCGATGTCACCGCTCGTGTAGCGCTCGTCCGCGACAATCTCCCCGCCCAGGTCCTTGAAGGTCTTGCGAAAAAATTCCGCGAGACCGACCGAGTAGTCCTGCTTGAAATCGAAGAGAATCGCGACCCGTTTCACTTTGAGCTCATCCCATGCAAAGCGCGCCATCACCGCGCCCTGGAAGGGATCGATGAAGCAGGTGCGAAAGATGTAGTCGCCCACTTCCGTGACTTTCGGGTTCGTCGAGGCGGGAGAGATCATCGGGATGCCCGTGCGTTGCGCCTCGGGTGCCGCGGCAAGAGAGCGTGAAGAAGCGACCTCCCCGAGCAGGGCCACCACCTGGTCGCGCTGCAGCAGCTTTTGCGCAGCCGTCCGGGCCTCCTCGGTGATGGAGCGGTCGTCCTCCGAGATCAGCTCGAGGGGTCTACCGAGGACGCCCCCTGCCTCGTTGATTTGCTCGATCGCCATGCGGATGCCGCGATCGGTGCTCTGGCCGAAGGTGGCGGTGTCGCCAGTCAGCGAGGCGTAGTGGCCGATCTTGATCGGTGCGGCGGTTTTGCCATCGCTGGATGCTCCGCCTCCGGGGCCGCACGCGAGGAGGGCGGCGCCCATGCAAGCACCGAGGGCGAAACCGAGCCTTTTCGCCGGACGGCCTCCCGCGCCGGATGCCCTGCGCCTTTGCATCGCTCCCCCCCTCGTGCGGCTCGCCTTCGGTCGAGGTTCCAGCCGACACATGGCCGGCTAAGTACCTGCCCGCCCAAGCCATCGCAAGAAGCCCGCGAAAGAAGCGGGATTCTCTGCGACTTCACAGCGTTTCCAGCTTGGCCTTGGCGCCCCGAATGCCGATGCCTCACCCCGTCCGGCAAGCGGCTGTGCGCGGCCTGCCCCCCGGTTCTCCCTCCGCCTGGAACCGCCATTGCCTTCCCCCGCCCTCTTCGGCAGGCGTAGGGAGGGCCCTAATGGGCCAAATCCACGGGCGACGACGAAAGCCCCCCGTCCTTGCCCATCGGGCGAGCGCTGTGTGGCCCCCCGATCGTCCGCGCGGGTCAGCGCTTGGCCAGCATCCTGGCGAGGGCGCGATCATGGGGCGCACCGAGCTCGTGCACCTCGGCGTAAATCCGGCGGCCCGCCCAGCAGGCTTCCGGATTGCCGAGGGCCCGCAGATTGGTGAGCGCGGTACCGAGCCGCCGGACTTCGACCGCGGGAAGACGCTGACCGAGGGCGAGCATCGCGGCGTGCACGGCGGTGGGATCGTCGGGCGGGGCGGGTGCACTCGTAAGTTCCGCTCGCGCCGCTTGGAAGGCGAGCTCAGCCCAGGCGCTGATGGCCGAAGGCGGAAGCGAGGCGAGGGCCTTCGAGAGCTGGTCGTGGGTCGCCTGCCCTCGCACGATCGCGCCGCAGGTATCGGGGTCGAGGCTGCCCAGCATTTCCCCGATGAGGGCCGCGCGTTCCAGGAGCGCCTCATCACTGAGACGGCTCATCCCCTTCGCCTCGAGCGCATCGATCGCGTTGCGCCTTTCGTCGTCGGGTAGGTCTGCGAGCCGCTCTTCGAACGCCGGAAGGCCGGAGAGTTCAGCCACCACCCGATCCTCGGCGAGCGCCAGAGCCGCCGGGTGCTGCCCCACGGCGAGGCCCAGGGGTGTCCGGAAGTCCCTTCGGCCGAGGGCAAACAGCGCCGCCGCGGCGAGCAAGACGGCGACGGAGCCCACTACGAGCCAAGTCGCGCGCGACACTTAGGGGCCCTCCCGATGAGCACCCGGCGCGGCGGCGTTTGGCGCCGAGATGTCGCTCCCGATGCCGGGAATTGGAGCGCCCTCCGAGTTCCGCGGCGCAGCGATGCCGAGAAGCCGCGCGACCGTCGGCGCGACGTCGATCGCGTGGGCAGGTGGCAGGCGGGCTCCCTTTGCGACGCCCCGTCCCATGGCCAAGAGGATCCCGCCCATCTCCGGAAGCGCCGGGTCGAAACCGTGGGCCCCTTGATCCATCCCACGGACTCGCATCCTGACACCCTGGAGCGTATCAGGCGCGACGAAAAAGTGCGGCGGTGTGGTCACGGCCATAAGGTCGCCCATGCGCCCTGGGAAGGCGTAGTGCAGGGACTTCGGCACCGCGTCTCCGGCCCACACGGTGACCCCCGGCAGTGCCCCGAGCGTCGCGAGCGCATCGCTAAGGCGGGAAGGCTCGGCGAGCCAGATCTGCGCGATCCCGTTCGACGGGAGGAGCTCGGCCTCGATTCCCTTCGCTCGTAGGGGGGCCGAGAGATCCACGGGCTCGCTCACGGCCGCCATGCCATGGTCGCTCACGATGAGGAGCGTCGTGTCGGGCCAAGCGCCTCGCGTATCGAGTCCCGCGAGCAGCTGCGCGAGAGCGTGGTCCTGCTCGACCAAGGCCGCCGCAATGTTTGGCGAGTCTGGCCCGTCTCGGTGTCCCACGGCGTCGGCGCCGTGCCACCACGAGAGCACAAGGCGAGGCCGCTGCTCAAGGGGGAGATCAAGCCAGGCCAGGATCTGCTCCACCTTCGTCTGCTCGGAGACGTGACTATCGAAGGGCGCTTTGCGGTAGGTCGCGCCAACACCGCGCCAGTCTGTCTCCGAACCCACCCAGAAAAATACGGCGGCGCGCACGCCTTGGCGCTCGGCCGTGACCCAGATCGGCTCGGCTTCGAGCCAGCTCGCATCGTTTTCGTACTGGAACTTTCCGCGCACGCGATCGCGGAAGCTGTTGGAGACGATGCCGTGGTGCTCGACGTTTGCGCCCGTGGCGAGTGAAACGTGGCTGGGAAAGGTGAGGCTCGGAAAGACCGTGACGAGCTTTTCGGCCTGTGCACCCTCACGCTGGATTCTTGCAAGCGCGGGGAAGTCGCCTCTTTCGAGGTAGTCATGTCGCACTCCATCCCAGGACAGCAGGATGACAACCGGCTCGCCGGCCAGCGCGGCGCTCGCCAGCGCCAGCAGCGCCGCCAGCGCGCACAGGCCACAAACGCGGCGGAGAAGCTTCTTGCGACCCGTCGCGCGTACTCGGAGAGGATCCCCCACCTCACCCATCATCCTACAATCCGCGGCGCGTGCGCCAGCCCGTGCGGGCTCCTCGGTCCCGTGTGTTAGCCTCGCCTGGGGCCTAAGACGCGGGGAGCCCAAATGGAGCTCGCAGGCAAAGCGGCGCTTGTCACGGGCGGCGGCACCGGTGTGGGACGCGCGACCGCGCTTGCGCTCGCCCAGCAGGGCTGCGCGGTCGTTGTGAACTACAGCCGCTCCAAGGCCGATGCCGAGCAGACGGCGGCGGAGGTCTCACGACTCGGCGTGCGCGGGCTCGCGGTCCAGGCCGATGTGGCGGACGACGCTGATTGCCGCCGCCTCGTGGCAACCGCGGCGCGCGAACTCGGCCGGCTCGACGTCCTCGTGCAGAGTGCGGGCGTCACGAGGTTCATCGCCCACGGCGACCTCGAGAGCGTGACGGACGAGGTCTGGGACCAGCTCTTGGGCGTGAACCTCCGCGGAGCCTTCCAGTGTGCGCGCGCGGCGCGCGCTCCGATGCTCGTTTCGGGTGGGGGCGCGATTGTGAACGTCTCGAGCGTGGCCGGCATCGCCGGCGTTGGAAGCTCGATTCCCTACTGTGCCTCGAAGGCGGCGCTCAACAACCTGACCGTCACTCTCGCCCGAGCGCTGGCGCCCCAGATTCGAGTGAACGCGGTTGCGCCCGGATTCATCACGGGTCGCTGGCTCGAGGGCGGCCTCGGAGCCGGATACGAAGCCGTCAAGCAAGCCATCGAGAAGCGCGCCCCGCTTGGCAAGGTGTGCGAACCTTCCGACGTCGCCCATGCGATCTTGAGCTTCGTGACCGGATCGCAGCTCGTCACGGGGCAGGTGCTCGTCGTCGACGGGGGCATGCTGATCGCCGGCTAGGCCCCCTTCTCGTCAAGCCAGGCCCGAGGCCGGCCGATGAGGCCTGCGGAGGCCTGGCCCGTGACCCACCGGTTTGCCCGCTATCTGCCTCATCTGGCCTTCCAGAGCCTTGCAGCGCGGATCGGTTTCTTCGTGTTCGGGGCCACGTTGATCAGCGCCTTGGCAGTGGCATTGACCTCCGCCCACGCGCTCCGCGGGTTTTTGCGGAGCAAGATCGAAGAGAAGCTTCCGTCCGTCGCCACCCAGGTCCATGACCGGCTTAACCTGTGGTTCGCGCAGCGCACGCTCGACGTTCAGGTGTTTGCGCGCAGCGCGATCCTGGTGGACGGCCTCGCGGGCCGCGAGCGCTTGGCGGCGGAGGACCGCCAGGCGATCGAGAAGTACCTAGACTACGTGCTGGCGGGGTCACCACAGTACGCATCGCTTTTCGCGCTCGACACGGAAGGCCACACCCTGTTCGCGGTGGGTCAGCCGGTCGAGCTCGAGCCCGAGCTGCGCCGCTCGCTCGCCGCCGTGGAAGACACGGCGGTGAGCCAGGTCGTGCGGATCGCCGGCAATCGTGTGCAAATTGTCTCGAGCGTGATCCGCGCCCGGAACGACCGGGTGCTGGCCACGCTCCACGCCGTGCTCGGCGTCGATGCGCTGACGGCGCAGCTCTCGAACCGCGAGCTCGGTGAGTCCGGGCGGCTCATCTTATTCGACCGGGAGGGAACCGCTCTGGCCGCCACTCCGGGCGTCGATCTTTCGGGGCTTCGCCGCCCAGCCGAGTTGGCAGTGGCCGACCCCGCCACCGTGCACGACTACACGGGCCCGGATGGCGTCCACATCGTGGCGAGCGTCCGGCCGATGGATGGCCTGGGCTGGACACTCGTCGTCCAGGAGACGAGCGACGACGCCTTCGCGCCGATTGCGCAGATCCTCCAGAACACGCTGCTGCTCAACATGGGCATCGTCGCCGTGCTCAGTCTCGTGGCGTTCAAAATCGCCACCTCCATGGTCGGAGCCATCCACAATCTCTCCGATGCCGCGCGGCGCGTGCGCGATGGCGAGCCCGACGTGGTGGTGCCCGTGACGAGCGGAGGAGATGAGGTCGGGATCCTGACGCGAACCTTCGCGGAGATGGTCGAGCGGCTTCACGACGCGCGGCTCGAGATCGAGGTCCGGCGTCAAGAGAGCGAAAATGCCAACCGCTTGCTGCTCGCGCAGAACCACGAGCTGCAGCGCGCGAATGAGACGCTCGAGCAGCTCGCCATTACCGATGGCCTGACGAAGATCCACAACCACCGCTTCTTCCAGGACCAGCTCTTCCGCGAGATTAAACGCGCCGAGCGAACGGGGTCACCGCTCGCGCTCATCCTTCTCGACATCGACGACTTTAAGCAGCTCAATGACCGCTATGGCCATGCGGTGGGCGACGAGGTCTTGCAGCTTCTCTCCGCCGTCTTGATCGAGGAGACCCGCGACCACGATCTGGTCGCGCGATACGGGGGAGAAGAGTTCGCCGTGCTGGCTCCAGCAACCGACCGGGACGGCACGCTCCTGCTCGCCGAGAAGCTGCGTACCGCCGTAGCGGAGCATCGCTTCTGCACCAAGGGGAGCAGCGCTCCGCTTTCGATCACCGTGTCGATCGGCCTCGCGATCTACCACGGGGACCGTTCGGCTTTCTTCGACGAGGCGGACCGCGCACTCTACGAGGCAAAGGGGGCCGGCAAGGACTGCGTCGTGGCTGCTCTGGAGAGGTCGCTTTAGCGACCGCGCACGAGGGAGGCGTTGATCCAGCCGACCTGTCCGGAGGGCGTGCGCACGAGCAGCCACTCACCGCGGCTCTCCTCAGGGAAGATCGGAAAACCGCTCGGCAAAACCGAGACCACCTTGGCGTCTGGTGAGGGCTCCGCGCGCAGGTTCGCGCGCGCCGACCGCACGTACTGCGTGCTCGGGTTGTGCTCCGTGCGCTGACCCTCCGCCAGCACGTTCGCGGTGATGCGGGAGGCTCTCGATGCGAAGAAGATCGCGGCGGCCACCCGGCCATCGCCCAGCTGGCGGTCGGCCTCGTCGAGCTTCTGGCGCGCCTCGCTGACCAGGTCGCTGCGCCAGGGTACCTGCTTCGCCGCCCGATCGACCTGGATGCGGGCTTCGGCGATGGAGGAGACCGCCTCGGCGCGCGTATGGGTATCGCGGAGCCCGGACTCGAGCTCGACCAGTGACGCCTCGGCGTCATTCACGTCGGCCCGCAGCCGGTCGTTCTCGCGCTCGAGGAGGCGTACGCGATCGGCGTCTGCGCGCCGGTAGACCTCCGGTCCGGGTTCCGGATTCACTGCAGCGGGAATCGCCGGCGCAGGTGCCGGGGGGGGCGCAGGGGGGTGAAGGAGCGAGCAGCCGAGGGCAAGCGGCGCCGCAAGCCAGGCCAGGCGGCGCGCACGCCGGTCAACCCACCCAAGGCAGAGGCGAGTGCTCACCCCTTCCAGATCGGCGGGATTGCGCTGCAGCTTGAAGCACCGAAGGGGGCCAGAAGTCGCTGTTTTGCAAGCGCTCCGAATCCGGGGTAAAGAGAGGCGCGCCGAAAGCGGTTGGGTTGCAAGGCGAAGGAGCCAGAACGCCATGCGCAAGACGCGGAGCTCTTTGTTCCTGGGGATCACCGGCACTCTCGCAGCGGCCGTGATCCTCACGTTCTCTGTCGTCGGCTCCGCGCAGACGCCGGCCACGAAAGCGACAAAAGGAGGCAAGCCCGTGGTCGTCCTCGTTACATCTCTCGGGGATATCACCCTTGAACTCGACCCCGAAAAAGCGCCGATCACCGTCGAGAACTTCCTTACCTACGTGGACGCTGGCTTCTACGATGGGACGGTCTTCCACCGTGTGATTCCTAACTTCATGATCCAGGGCGGTGGCATGACGCCGAACCTGTCACCGAAACCGACCCGTGCAGCGATCAAGAACGAAGCGGAAAATGGGCTCAAGAACGATGCGGGCACGATCGCCATGGCGCGCACCTCGCTACCGGATAGCGCCACGGCGCAGTTCTTCATCAACCTGAAGGACAACGACTTCCTAAACCACGGCGCACGCGACTTCGGGTATGCGGTCTTCGGCCACGTCACCCATGGGATGGATGTCGTAAAGAAGATCGGCGCAGTGCGGACCGGTCCAAACGATGTGCCCGTCGAGCCGGTCTTGATCAAGAGCGCGAAGCGCCAGTAGGGAGTCGCTCGAGGTTTTCAGCGCAGCCGCTTGGACAAGAGGCGCACCGCTTCCGCGGTCTCCTGCGGCGGCATCGAGGTAAAGCAAAGGCGCACCCAGCCTGCGTAGTCCCTGCCGCAAGAGAGGCCGGGGGCGAGCACCACGCCATCGTCGAGACAATCCTCGAGGAAGCGGAAGACATCCCCGTCACCGCAATACCGCGTGACGTCCAAGAACAAGAAGCACGAGCCCTCGGGCGGGGTCTGGCCCAGCACGGCGGCAGCATCGAGGGCCGCGCTGCGGTAGGCGGCGCGTGTCTCACGGACCCACGCATCCCCGTGTTGGAGTGCGCGGAGAGCGGCGAGCTGGCCCGCGGTGGGCGCCGCGTAGAAGGTATGCGTGGAGATCTTTCGTGCCTGCGTGATCGCATCGGGCGGCCCCGTGAGATAGCCGGTCCGGTTCCCCGCCATTCCATAGGTCTTGGAGAACGAAAACGCCGAAAGGGTTCGTTCCGGCGCGTATCGTCCGATCGATACGTGCTGGCCGCTGTACACGTAGGCTTCGTACACTTCATCGGAGAGGATCCACAGGCCCTCCTGGCGAGCCAGCTCCGCGAGGGCCTCGAGCCACGCGGCGGGCAGCACCCGGCCGGTCGGATTCGACGGTGTCGAGACATAGAGTGCGACGCTCCGCGGTGTGATTCGCTCGCGCACCGCCTCGACCGCAGCCTGCGGAGAGTCGACGCGATCGTAAAAGGGGACGTCGACGGGAACCGCCCGGAAGGCTTGGGCGACCCCGGGGATGAGGGGCCAATAGGGGGCGAGCATCAGGATCTCTTCCGACGGCGCGGCCAGCATTCCGATGGCCGCTCCCAGGGCGCCGGTCGCCCCGGCGGTGACGAGGACGGACTCGCGCTCGCAAGGCAGGCCGTTTTGCGTGCGCACCTTTTCGACGATGGCGTCGACGAGCGCCGGTGCGCCCTGGGTTTCGCTGTAGCGGTGCATGCCTGGATGGACGTCGACGCGCAAGTCCTCCATGCGCCCACCGGCAAACGGCTCCATCCAGGTGTCCCCCACATGCAGGGGGTAGAGCTTGCCCCTGTGTGCAGCGATGCGGGGCGCGAGGCGCGAGAAGACCGCCCCTGAGATCGCGGTCACGGCGGGTGCGGGATGCGGGACGCGGGGCATGCTGGAACCTCGGGCGGCAGAGTACCGCGGGGGCCGGCAGGGTATAAGATGGGCGCACCCCGTGGGAGAGCGCTGCATGCTCACGCAGTTGGATCGCGTACAGCTCGTCGTTTCCGATCGAAATCGTGCCGTGGTCGCGTTCACGCAGCTCCTCGGCGCGGCTCTTGTGCGCCAGGATGCCGTTCGTGCACTCGGTGCGCTTCGCAGCGTGCTGCGCGTGGGCCGGAGCGAGGTCGAGATACTGGAGCCCGACGGTGTGGGAGCGGTCGCGGAGTTTCTGAAGCAGACGCGGGGCGGACTCTTCGCCGCCGGATTCACCACGGCGGACCCCGCTGCTTTGCGCTCGCATCTCGCAGCGCGCGGCGTGGAGGTCGCCGAGGCGGGAGGGCAGCTCCTGCTCCGCTCGGAGGCCCTCGGCGTGCCGGGCCTGCGGGCGGTGATCTCCGCCGAAGCGGAGCTCGAGCCCGCGGGTCTGCTCGACCGCCTGTACGAAGCGACTCTTCTCGGCTCTGACTGGAAGCGGAGCGCCGAGCGCATCGCAGAGCAGCTCGCGCTCGATTCCCGCAGCTTCGTGTCCATTCACTCCGCGGAGTACGGCTACGAAGGAGTGCTGACCCTGTTCCACCCGGCCCGGCTCGACCGGCTCGAGGTGGTGACACCGCTCGACGTGGCGAAGACCATGGGGCGATTTTTCGAGCGGCGCGGCCCCTCGCTTTACATGTGTTACGCGGAGTCGAACGACACCGGCGCGCTCCGCGCACGTCTTTCCGAGTACGTGCCGGAACACTGGACCGGCCCCCGCGAGGGCATCGTGCCAGACAACCTTTTCGTCCACCCCGCGGCGCTCTCGGGTCTTTTGCTCGGCGTCTCGCGCCGCACGTTCGCCTGGACCTGGTCGGGCAGCCCCGAACGCGTCGAGCCGCGCCGATGAGCGGCTCGGCCCTCGTGACGGGGGCGAGCTCCGGCATTGGCGCCGCCACGGCCTTGCTCCTGGCGAGCCAAGGCTGGCGGGTCTTCGGTACGAGCCGCCGCCCTCCCACGGCCGCGCAGCCTGGCGTCGAGTGGATTGAGATGGATGTGCGCGACGAAGATTCCGTGCGCGCCGGCGTCGCACTTGCCCGCCGGCGTGCAGGGCACCTTGACGCGCTTGTGTGCAATGCAGGATTTGGAATCTTCGGCAGCATCGAGGAGGTTCCGCTCGCGACTGCGCGCGAGCAGTTCGACACCAACGTGTTCGGCGTTCTTTCGTGCGTGCGGGCCGTGGTTCCCGATTTTCGAAGTCGCCGCGCCGGTCGCATCGTCCTCGTGGGCTCGCTTGCGGGCCGCGCGCCCATTCCGTTCCAAGCCCACTACTCCGCCACCAAAGCAGCGGTGGATTCGCTCGCCCAGGCCCTGCGCATGGAGCTGGCACCTTTTGGCGTAGCGGTTTCCCTCGTCGAGCCCGGGGATATCCGCACGGCTTTCAACGATGCGACGGATTTCAGCTGGGCAAGCCGATCGGCCTACGGCGCACGCATTGCGCGCTGCGAGGAGGTGATCCGGTGCTCGCTCGATCGAGCGCCGGACCCGACAGTGGTGGCACGCAGGGTCCTTCGTGCGCTGTCGGCGCGCCGCCCGCGCACCCGCTACCCGGTCGGACCCGACTCGCGGCTCGTACCCCTCGGGCGCCGGCTTCTCCCCGATTGGATCGCCGAACGGCTTGTGCGCCTGCACTTCCAGGTCTGAGCCAGGCGATGTCTTAGATGCCGACGTCGGGGGGCAAGGCGATGATGAACACCACGAGACGGCCCCACGGCTCGTCTGGGGGCTGGTAGGAACCCACCGCCACTGCCATCTCGAGCGAGTCCCAGTTGGAAAGCTCGTCGGGAATCGGAAGGTCCTCGACGCGCCGCCCTTGCACGTACCAGCCATGGACGGGGCGGCCGACCAGACTTCCTGCCTTCGCGAGCGCGTCGTTGAGGGCGAGTTGAGGTTCGAGCTTGCTCGTGGCGAGCGTTTGCACCGCGTGCTCGGCCACGCCTTGTACTGAGACAAGAGGCTGTGGGGTGGACTTCTCCCGTGCCGCGCGCGCCTCCGCGACGCGTTTGGCGTAGCGTGCGGCCTCGGCGGTCAGATCTTCCTCTCCGAAGAGCTGGTAGGTCGCCGCGATTGCGACCAAGACGGGCGGCTTCTCCGACGCCACCGCTCCCACGGCCAACACGCGGGCTTCGGGATCGAGCAGCGCCGCGCGTCCCGTGGGCTCTTCGAGAGCGGTGTCGACCCAGAGGCCCGCGTCTATCGGTCCGGCCAGAGCCGCGCTTGTCATTTTCGCGTCCTTGACCGAGCCGCCCACCCGCCAGCCCGCGAGGACGCCGAGCGCGGCCAGGTCAGACACGGCAGACGAGCCGAGGCCGAGCGGGGCGGCAAGGACATGGGGTACGAGTTCCGCGACCTGCTCGCTTTGTGTCTTCGAGAGCACGAGCGGAGGCAAGTTGGCCTTTTTCCGGACTCCGCCCAGCACCTCAGAGACGCCGAGCGTAAAGTCCCCGGGCGTCGAGGCGGGCCGCGCCGCAGCATACCGGTTACGCCGCCACTGCTGCGCATCCTCCCCGGGCCGCCGCGCAAGCACGCGCAGCACCCCTTCCGCGAGGATGCGCCCGCGTTCCCGTGCGGCCACGTCGATCAGCGCGAATGGATCGCCGGGGTCGAGGGCACAAGAGAATGCGAATCGGGGAAGCGCCACCGTCGGATCGCGATCGCACTCGGTGAAGCCAAGGGCGCCTCGGTTGGCCCAGGCCGTCACGGCATCGGGACTGCCCACCACCTCTCCGCCAAAGACCAGGCGATCCCCCGTCTCGACGGGGGAAAAGGGCGCGACCAAGATGTGGCGAGGAGAAGCCACCACGGTCACCACCGCGCGGTCGCCGTCCCGGCCGAACCACAGCCCCGCAGTCGCGGGGCCTCCGGCAAGCGCACGGCTCAGCAGCTGGTCGAGCTGGGGGCGCCATTGCTCGACCAGGTGGGCGTCGTCCACGGTGGAGGGAACCGCACCCTCGAGATAGAGATGCGTGGTCTCGCCTGCGGGCGCGCCGCAGCGCGCGACCATGAATGCGAGCAGCGTCGTCGGCGGTAACTTCCCGCGCACCAGGAGGAAGTGGCCGAGCTCCCGGGCAGCGCACTGCATGGCGTCGGTCACGAGGACGAGGCCTGCGCGCCGCGCCACCGCCTGATCCAGGACCTCCTCCCATGGGGAGCCCGCCTTGCGCGGAGCATCCTCGACACGGTCCGGGAACGGGCCCTGGAGAGTCCAGGAGTCGACTTCGTCGACTTCGACTCGCGCCAGTTCGGAAGCCGCGGGCGCGGGGCCGAGCTGATCGAGTTGAGCCTGGGAGGGGAAGGGGTTTCCGCCGCCCTTCCCGCCGGATGAACCCGCGCGATGGGGCGAGAGGGCCTGGCAAGCCAGCGTGAGGGCAAGCCCCGCCGTGATCCCCGCCACCCAAGCCAGTCGTCGTTTCGCGGGCGCTGCGCCTCGGTGCATCGCGTTGGCTCCCTAGGGCGTCGGCGCCTGCAGCGCGCACACGCGCTCCGGAGAGTCTGTCACAGGGAACCAGCCCCGTGTAGGACGATTGCGTCGGCTTCGATTTCCACGAGGGCGGCATCATCGATCAGCTTGGCAACCTGCACCATCGTGGTCGCCGGCCGGATGGCACCGAAGACCTCGCCGTGGACCCTGCCTACCGCCTCCCACTGGGAGATGTCGGTGATGAAGATGCGAGTGCGGACGACGTCCGTAAGCTTCCCGCCCAGTGCCTCGATGGCAGCCTGAATGATCTCGAGCGCACGCCGCGCCTGCGCGGCGGCGCCGGCGGCGCCGGCGGCGAACTTGCGGTCGGGCCCGAGCCCGACAGTCCCTGTCACCGTGATCGTTTGGCCGGTGCGGACCGCGCGGCTGTAGCCCACGATGGGTTCCCACGGCGAGCCGGTACTGGCGTAGCGCCGCCCGTGACGCTCACTCGTTTCCACCTCTACGCCTTTCGACATCGGCTCCTCCCTGCCCTTTGTATCGCTCTGGTGGGGGGCGCGTCGGACGGGTATCACAGGCGAAATGGCAGGAAAACATCCCGTCGGGCGCGGGGGCCTCAAGCTTGCCGCCACGCTCGAGCGGTTCCGGCTGGCCGAGCGCGTCCGGGAAGCGCGGGCGATCGATGTCGGAGCCTCCACAGGCGGTTTCACAGAGTGCCTTCTCGCGGCCGGGGCGCGCTCGGTCATGGCCATCGATGTGGGCCACGGCCAGCTCCATCCGCGCCTGCGTGAGGACGCTCGCGTCTCGCACCTCGAAGGCACCGATTTTAAGACGCTCTCCCTGGGCACTGCTGCGGGCCCCTTCGACTTCTTCACCGTCGACGTGAGCTTCGTGGCGGCGCGGAGCATGCTGCGAAGCCTCGCCTTCCGCCTCGTGCCGGGTGCCGAGGGCGTCGTCCTGATCAAGCCGCAGTTCGAACTACCCGACAAACAGGTGCGTCGCGGCGACGTTTCCGACCCCGCCGTGCGAGGCGAAGCGGTGCGCCGCTTCACGCGCAAGGCGACGGCCTTGGGCTTCGAGGTGGCCGCCACCCTGGACTCCCCCGTGCCTGGGGGGAGCGGAACGGTGGAGATCGTCGCTCACCTGCGCTTTCGCGGACGCACCGCCGCACTGCCGCAGCCCGGCGAGCGACGCGCGCGGGCGCTCGCCTTGGGCCCTCCTTCGCCGTCCTCGGCGCCGGGCTTCGCGGAGCGGACGCTCCGCTGGTTCGCCGCCGCCGCGCCGGGAGTGGAGCCGGTCCTTTTGCGCGAAGTCGAATCCCTCCCGGGTATGAGCGACATGCGCGCAGTCGAGGGCGGCGTCGAGTTTTCGGGGACGCTCGAAGCGGGGATGCGCGCCAACCTGTGGCTTCGCACCGCGAGCCGGGTGCTCTTGCGTGTCGGGAGGGTGGAGGCGCGTGACTTCGCGCGTCTGCGGCGCCGGGTGTCGACCCTCCCTTGGCGCGAACTCGTGCCCGACGGGGCAGCGCTGCATGTGAAGGCCTCCGCGAAGCGATCGCGCCTTTTCCACACCGGCGCCGTCGAAGAGACGGTGCGCTTTGCCCTCGCCGATTCCCTCTCACGCAACGCGCGCACGCTTGCCGATCCTCAGTGCGACTCGGTGACGGTGCTCGCCCGCGGCGAAGACGACCGATGGACGCTCTCGATCGATAGCTCGGGCGAGCTCCTCCACCGTCGCGGCTGGCGCCTCGAGACCGCCCAGGCCCCGCTGCGAGAGACCCTCGCGGCGGCACTGATTTTGCTCTGTGAGTGGGATCCTGCGACGCCCCTTGTCGACCCGATGTGTGGGGCGGGGACTCTTCCGATCGAGGCTGCCGCAATTGCGCTCCAGCACGCACCCGGCCTCGGGCGCTCTTTCGCGTTTGAGCGCTGGCCCTGCATCGAAAGCGGGGCCTGGGAAAGAGAACGCGCCGCTGCGAAAGCCGTGCTGCGCGGCGAACTCACCGCGCCCATTCTCGGATTTGACCGCAGTCCCTCTGCGGTCGAGAGCGCGCGACGAAACGCTGAGCGCGCCGGGGTGGCGCACCACCTGCGGCTCGAGGAGCTCGCGCTCGCAGAGCTGCGCGCGCCGCGCTTTCGCCGGCCGCGCGGTCAGACTGACGTGCTTCACACGGGAGCCCGCCCCCCGCGCGGCCTCGTACTTGCGAACCCACCCTACGGTCGCCGCCTCGTCGATGTACAGCGGGCCCGCGCCGCATACACCGAGCTTGGTCGGGTGCTGCGTGAGCGATTCCGCGGCTGGCAGGTCGGGATCCTCTCCGCCCACCCCGCACACAGCGCGTGTCTGCGTCTCGGCCAGCCGGTCGTACACTCCCTGCGGAATGGGGGGATCCGCGTCGAGCTCCTGCGCTTCACGCTCTGAGTCACCGCCAGGACTCGATAACCTCGCCGCGGTCTACTAGGCTTTGCGGATGGCCAAGCCCCCCCAGGTCGGAGATCTGGCCCCGGACTTCACGCTTCCTTCCACCCAAGGAACCGTCCGCCTCTCCGAGCGGCTCGCCCAGCGGCCGGTGTTGCTCGTGTTCTACCCGGGCGATGACACGCCAGTGTGCACCAAGCAGCTGTGCAACTACCGTGACCACATGGGCATCTTTTCCGATCTCGGGGTCGAGGTGTTGGGCATCAATCCGCAAAGCGAGTCGTCCCATGCGGCATTCGCGAAGAAGCACTCGCTGCCGTTCCCGCTGCTCTCAGACCATAGCGGCGCGGTCTGCCGGCAATACGGCGCGCTCAACTTCCTCGGCATGGCGAAGCGCGCCCTCGTGCTCATCGGGCGGGACGGCCGCGTGAAGTGGCGCCGCACCGACTTTCCGCTCTTCCACCAGACCGCGGACGACGTCCGCGGCGCCGTGGCACAGCTCGGGCTGTAGGATCGGACCTTGAGCGCGCCGGCCCGTGGCTACCACGCGCTGCGAGTGGCGGCGGTGATCGATGAGACGCCCGACGCCCGCTCCTTCGTGTTCGATGTGTCTCCTGAGCTCGCCCCGCTCTACCGCTACAAGGCCGGCCAATTCTTGACGTTCCAGGTTGCGCTACCGGACGAGACGATCCTGCGCTGTTACTCGTTGTCGAGCGCCCCGGAAACGGACGACCAGCCCAAGGTGACGGTGAAACGAGTCGAGGGCGGGCGCGGCTCCAACTGGTTCAACGACTGCCTCGCGGTGGGGGCCACCATCCCCGTTCTGCCGCCCACCGGCCTTTTCGTGCTGCGCGACTCGAGCGCACCGCTGTGTTTTTTCGCGGGTGGAAGCGGCATTACACCTGTGATCTCGCTGATCAAATCAGGACTCGTGACCACCAAGCGCCCGATGCTTCTCGTCTACGCCAACCGCGACGCAACCTCGGTGATCTTTCGCGCCGAACTCGAAGAGCTCGAGCGGCAACATCCAGATCGGTTGCGAGTCACCCACCATCTCGACGCCGAGAAGGGATTCCTCGAGGCGCGGCAGGCGCGCGCCCTCGTCGCAGGGCTTGAGGGCGCGGACTTCTATATCTGCGGCCCCGGCCCGTTCATGGATGTGGTGGAATCGATGCTTCTCGCCGCGGGAATCCTGCGCGAGCGCATCTTCATTGAACGCTTTCTCTCGCTCCCCTCCCACCAAGAGGTCGAAGTAGAGAACGCCGCGGCGGCGAGCGAGGTCGCAGGGCAGCTCCACCCTTCGGTGATCACGATCCATCTCGACGGCCGCTCCCACCGCGCGCCCTACCACGTCGGCGACACAGTGCTGGAGACCGCGCGCAAGGCGGGGCTCGAGCCCCCCTTTGCCTGCGAGGACGGGTACTGCGGCTCGTGCGCGGCGAAGCTCGTGCGCGGCGCGGTGAAGATGCACAAGAACGAGGTGTTTAGCCCCAAGGAAGTCGCCGCCGGGAATATCCTCACCTGTCAATCCCGTCCGTGCAGCGGAGAGCTCGAGGTGAGCTACGACTAAGGCCTTTGGGCGAATCGCGTTCCGGCACGCCTGGCCCCTTGTCTCGTTCGCTGGGCCTCTCCCTCCCGGTCGCAAATCTGCGATCAAAAAAAAGAGCGAACGCTGAACACGCTCAAGCGAGGGATGCTACGCGGCGTCGGGAGAGTCCCCGGAGTGCACGCGCGTACTAGGCCGAAGTTCCCCGGGCGTTTGGGCGTAAGCGGTTGATTCTTCTCGCAGTCGAGGAGAATCGCCGGCTCGTTACTGGGAACAG
>DATFYN010000735.1:0-4501 GCA_035315025.1 Myxococcota bacterium | reverse complement strand
CAATCGCTTCCAGTTCTGGTTCTTCAGCTACGACAGCGGCAACCCGATCCTCTACTCGGCACTGATGCTGCGACGCGCCCTTTCAAAGGCCATTCGAGACCTTGACCCCGAGGCGCACGACGACTGTCTCCGCCAGATGGTCGTGATCGGGCACAGCCAGGGCGGATTGCTCACCAAGATGACGGCGATCCATTCTGGGGACCGGTTCTGGCGGAATATGAGTGACGTTCCGCTCGACGAGTTGCAGATCTCCGAGGAGACACGTGCGCTGATCCGCGAAGGGATGTTCATTGAGCCGCTACCCTTTGTCCGGCGCGTGATCTTCATTGCAACGCCGCATCGCGGCAGCTATCTCGCCGGCCCGGATCTCCTGCGCCGGCTGGCGCAGAAGCTGGTCACAATGCCTAGCGCCCTGCTGCAAAGCGGCACCGAACTGTTCTCAAGGGATGACGTGCAGCCATACTTGAAAATGCAGCATATTCCCACCGCCATCGACAACATGTCTCCCAGCCACCCCTTCATTCGTACGATCTCGGAGATTCCCGTGGCGCCGGGGATTACCGCAAACTCGATCATCGCCGTAGACGGCGATGGCCCGCCGGAGAACGGGGGGGACGGCGTGGTCAAGTATGCCAGTGCCCACATTGACGGCGTCGAGTCGGAGCTCATCGTCCGTTCGCCCCACTCGTGTCAGGCGAATCCGTACACGATCGACGAGGTGCGCCGGATTTTTCACTTGCATGCCGAGCAGGTTATGTGTGCTCGTTAGGCTCAGCCCACGGACGCGATGGATGGGGCAGTGCGCCCATGAGACCTATCCGGAAGGTCGCCCCACACGCGGCTCTCTGGGCTGGTGCCATCGACGTCGTCGTTCTAGTGGCTGGCAGCTTTAGGGACACTCAGGCGAGCACCCCAGCCGACGCGAGTTTTGACTCGCGCCCCATCAACGCCCTGGAGCGGAGCGGCGCACGAACTCTGAGCTATCAAGGCGAAAGATGTAAACGTGCCGACGACGCCTCTTTCATGGCGTCAGCCGACCTGTCTCCGAGGAGATCCGACCGTGGCTCGAACTTCAACTGTCGCTGCCCTCCTGCTGATCACCTGCGCCGTTGGGACGCCGGCTCGCGCAGACGTCCCCAACGCCGCCACGCTGCTCGCTGATCTCGGCTACACGCCGGACCAGATCGCGAAGGTGCAGGCCGGCGAGTTCGTGCGTGGAACGATCCAACCGAGCGGTCCGCGGGAGCTCGTGGCCGCGTTCGCGTTCCAGGTACCGACATCCCCGGCCGATCTCGTGGCGGAGGCCAAGGAGGGCCTGCTTGACAAGGTCGATCCCGGGAACATCGCGTTCGGTTTTGTGCAGGGCGCTGGCAGCCCGGCCGACTTCGCGAAGCTCGCCTTCGGTCCCGATGCAACCGGTCGTGCGGCCGCGTACGTCAAAGCGCAGCCCGGCGGCCCTCTCAATCTGTCGGCGGCCGAGATCGCGAGCTTCCAGAAGCTCGGCGCGGACGCATCTCCAACGGAGGTCGAGCAAACCGTCGTCAGCGCGCTGCTGGCCCGCGTGCAGGCCTACCGGGCGAAGGGCCTCGCGGGCATCGCCCCCTACGCGCGCGACGGCGGAAAGACGCGATCGCCCGCTGATGAGCTGCGCTCGGCCAGCCAGGCGTCGCAGGGCCTCCAAAAGTACGCGCCGCACGCCTACTCGATGCTGCTCGGATATCCGAACGCGAAGCCGCCCAGCACGGAGGAATCGTTCCGCTGGACCCACTTCACCGCCCAGAACGTGCCGACCATCGCCCTCACGCACAGCTTCTTTATCCCGGATGGTGCTGCCTGGATCGTCGGCCAGCGGCAGTTCTACGTGAGCGCGGGCTACAACTGCGAGCAGGCGATCGCCGCCTTCCTCCCGACGCAGTCCGGCACGGTAGTGGTGTACGCCAACCGTACATCTACGGACCAGATCGAGGGCTTCGGTGGCGCCGCCAAGCGATCGATTGGCAGCAGGGTTTTGGCATCGCAGCTCGAGTCGCTCTTTGAGAAGGCGCGCCGCGCAGTGAAGTAGGACGGTCGCACGGCCGCGATTTGAACCCCCGTGATCGAGGCCCTAGCCAAGCCGATGCTGCGCGTTTGCCGGCGAACGTGAGGCGGGGGCCGTAAGGCCGTCTCCGAAAACACCCTGTGACAGCCCATGCCCTCGACCCGTGCGCCGCCCCTCATCCCACCCGTAGGAAGCTTCCGACCTTTCGTATCTTGCTTCCGTGATGCTTCCGTGACCAGAATCGAGAAAGTTTTGGAGTCGCAACTAGGCTATCTAAGTTGGCAGAGAGGGAGGGATTCGAACCCCCGGTACCCTTGCGGGTACACCTGATTTAGAGACGCTTCGGTGTGTTGTCGCTGCATTGCGACCTGATGCGCTCACGTACTCCAAATCCTTGATGCGCTTGACAGTTCTCCTTCGTCGGGAGACGCTCAGTTGCGTCGGCATGCGACGGGATTTGCCCACCAACTCCGTTGCCGTGCCCACCATGTGCCCACCAACGCGGAGCGACCAATGGCGCTGCACCTCACCAACCGGATCTGCGAAGCGGCCGCTCCGACGGGCAGGGGCTGGTCGACGCTTTGGGACGCAAGGGTGCACGGATTGGGTCTCCGCGTGCGGAGCTCCGGTCGGCGCGTATTCGTGGTCTTCTATCGCAGCCAGAGCGGCGAGAAGCGCTTTCTCACATTGGGTCGCTTCCCCGAGCTGTCGCTCGAGGAAGCGCGTCGCCTCGCGAGGAAGACGCTGGCCGAGGTTGTGGTCGGAGGCGACCCGCTGGCCGAGCGCCGGCGCTTGCGTCGGGCCGGCACCGTGGCCGAGCTCGCGCACCTCTACCTGGAGGGCCACGCGAAACTTCACAAGCGGACGTGGCAAGGCGACGAGCAGCGCATTCGAAAACACCTGGTGCCTGCGTGGGGGACTCGAAAGGCGGAGATGATCCACCGAACTGACGTCGCTGCGCTCCACCGCCAGGTCGGCACGGAGAACGGCACGACGACGGCGAATCGGCTGTTGAGTCTAGTCGCCCACCTTTTCAACTGGGCCGAGCGCGAGGGCCTCGTCCCGGAAAACCACCCGAATCCTGCACGCCGTGTGCTCCGCTTCCGAGAGCGCGCCCGCGACCGCTGGCTCACCCCGGCCGAGGTGCGGCGCATAATGCAGGCCCTCGAAGCCGAGCCGAACGTGTACGTCCGCGGGTTCTTCTGGCTCTCCCTCCTGACGGGATGCCGCAAGCGAGAGTTGCTGCACGTGCGCTGGAGCGAGATCGACCTCGAGAGCGGGCTCCTGCGTCTCAACGCCACCAAGAATGGCCGTACCCACTACGTGCCCCTCGCCGCGCCGGCACGGAAGCTCCTCGTGCAGCTCCCGCGTGCCGAGGGCAATCACCACGTCTTTGTCGGACGACGGGAGGGCGAGGCGCTCTCGGTTCCGACGATCGACCAAGCGTGGCGCCGCATCCGCAGCGCAGCGGGCGCCTCCGACGCCTGGCTCCACGACCTCCGCCGCACGGTCGGAAGCTGGCTCGCCCAGTCCGGCGTCTCCCTGCATCTCATCGGCCATGTGCTCAACCACAGCTCGCCCGTCGTAACGAGCGTTTATGCCCGCCTCGCGAACGAGAGCTCCCGGGCTGTGCTGGAACGGCATGCGGAGGCCGTGCTGACTGCGGTGGCCGGGAGGGACGCCCCACACGAACCTTGACCGCCCATCGAGCCGCTCGGCTTTGCGCAGCTTCCTTCCGATAGAGACGGTGACGCTTCGCAGAAAAAGCGACTTTGGTTGCGGTGCGGAGCCTCGACGGCTTGCGGCCGCCCATGTACCAGCAATTGTCGACCCGCTGCCCCCCACGCCGTTACCTCAGCCCGTCCACGGACCTGCCATGACCTGGCCCACGGCCCCGCCAACTGTGGGCGCGAGGCCGGCCCTACGAGCCGGTCTCCGTCCGGCCAACTCCCTGCCTTCGAGCGCGCCTTCAATCGATCGCACATCGCGCGCGCTCCGCATGCACGGTGCGTGTCTGGATCGGCGTCGTGGCGAGGTCGAGCCCATCGCTACCACGAGCTTCCCGCGTCACCCTGAGACGGGTGCGGGTAGCACCGCGGTGGGCGCTCAAGCGTGCCCGCACCAAGCTCGCTGCTCGTCTTGCGGGACGCTCGCAGAGGCGCGTGGCCTGGTTCTCAGGGCGCGGCTGCCGCCCGCACACCTTCGTTGCCTGGGCCCGTCCACGAGCCTGCCATGACCAGGCCCACTACCCTGCCAACTGTCGGCACGAGATCAACCCTACGACCTGCTCTCCGTCAGGCCAACTCCCTGCCTACGAGCTGGCCTTCCATCGATCGCACATCGTGCGCCCCGTCTACACCGTGCGCGTCTGGATCGGGGCCGTGGCGAAGTCGAGCGCGTCACCAACATGGCCTTCTCGAGCGACCCCGAGATGACCCGCGCAGCGTCCGGTAGTGCCGCGAT
>DATFYN010000734.1:0-18992 GCA_035315025.1 Myxococcota bacterium | reverse complement strand
TATTTGCCCGGGTTCCGCATCGCCCGGCGTACCGTTGTGAGCGCGTCCGCGCGCCGGTAGCCTGCACGCACCGATCGCGTCGAAAGGGGATATCGGGTGGACGCCCTCACGCTCGTCATCGGCAACAAGAACTACTCCTCGTGGTCGCTTCGGCCCTGGCTGGCGCTGCGCATGGCAGGTCTTCCGTTCGAGGAGATCCGCATCCCGCTCTACACGCCGACCTCGCGCGAAGAGATCCTTCGACATTCGTCTGCGGGAAAGGTGCCGGTCCTAAAGCACGGTGCACTCACGGTGTGGGAGTCGCTCGCCATCTGCGAATACGTGGCGGAGATCGCGCCGGCTGCCCGTTTGTGGCCAGAAGACCGGGCCGCGCGTGCGCACGCCCGCTCGGTGAGCGCCGAGATGCACGCAGGCTTCGCAGCGCTGAGACACGCGCTCCCCATGAACCTGCGCGTGCAAGGTGCCCGCATCCCGCTCACGCCCGAGGTTCAGGTCGACCTCGCCCGCATTGCCGCAATCTGGGAGAAGTGCCGGAGCCGGTATGGAGCCGGGGGCAACCTGCTGTATGGCCACTTCACGATCGCCGATGCGATGTTTGCTCCTGTGGTCACCCGCTTTATGACCTACGGCGTAACCCTCGAAGGACGTGCGAACGACTACCTTAAAGCCGTCTGGGCGCTCCCGCCGCTGCAGGAGTGGGTAAAGGCCGGCGCCAAAGAGATGGAGCGGATGCCCGAGACAGACGCCATCGCCGAATCCGTCTGAGCCGACGGGAGGGCTCCGTGCCCGGGTGGCGGGGACGGATTCCAGCTATCCGTCGACGTAGCTGGCTTTCCGCTTTTCCAGGAAGGCGCGCACCCCCTCGCCGAAATCGCGCGTCTGCGCGCACAGGATCTGGTTCCGATCTTCCATCGCCACCACCTGCTCGAGGCTCGCGGCGTCGAGGCTTGCGTTCAGACACTCTTTGGTGAGGCGAAGGCCAAGGGGCGATGTACCGAGCATCTCTTCGGCGAGCTTGCGCGCCTCGGCCTCGAGTTCGGCGTCGGGCACCACGGTGGAGACGAGCCCGAGACTCCTCGCACGCTCGGCGTGGATGAAACGTCCGGTGAGCAGGAGCTCCGCCGCGACCGATGCCCCGACGAGGCGGGGCAGAAAATAGGAGACGCCGACGTCGCAGGCGGAAAGGCCGATGCGGATGAATGCTGCGTTCATGCGCGCGGACTCACCCGCGATGCGCACATCCGACGCCAAAGCGAGGGCAAAACCACCGCCGCATGCGGCACCCTGCACGCAGGCGATGATGGGCTGCGGTGCGCGTCGCATGAGAAGCACAAGCTCGCTGATGCGCCGCTGTGCGCGAAGACCGGCGGGCACTCCGCCACCCGGTTCGCCTCCGGACTCGCGCAGGTCGAGGCCTGCGCAGAAGGCGCGACCTGCGCCCCTCAGCACCACAACGCGGACCGCCTGCTGCGAGGGAAGACCCCCGAAGAACTCCCGCAGCTCTCCGACGAGTGTGGGGTTCATCGCGTTGAGCGCCTCCGGGCGATTGAGCGTGAGCCAAACCAGTGCCCCTTCCCCCCGCACCTCGAGCGTCTTGTAAGCCATGGGTTCCTCCCGATCGAGGGCGGAGCGTACCGGGCGATCCGCACGGGGGGGAGGCGGCGAAGCCGCACCTCCCCTTCGTCCGCGCGGGAGTTGCTCCTCGTGTTTTCCACACGCCTCACGCACACTCGGGCGCGTGGGGGATCGGCGCCGGGATGCCCAGCTCGAACTATTCACCAGCAGCGGGCAGGCCGATCGGCCGAGCGCCGCGGTCGACCCCGCAGGCGTGGACGCCAAAATTGCGGGGCTCGCCCAACGGCTACCGGCGGGCCTTCGCCTCGGCACGTCCTCTTGGTGGTTCCCGGGCTGGGCTGGAAGCGTCTACGGCGGTCGGGCAACGGGCCAGCGTCTCGCGCGCTCTGGGCTTGCCGCGTATGCGCGGCACCCCCTTCTGCGAAGCGTCGGCATCGATCGCAGCTTCTATGGGCCGATCGGCGCTCCAGAGTTCGCCGCCTACGCCGCCGCGGTACCCGACGACTTTCGCTTCTTGGTGAAAGCACACGAAGCGTTGACGGTCGCCCGGTTCCCGCATCACGCCCGTTACGGCGCCCGCGCAGGCGAGCTGAACCCGCTCTGCTTCGACGCGGGCTATGCCCGCAACGCCGTGGTGGAGCCCTACCTCGAGGGCCTTGGCGCAAAGGGCGGAGCGATCCTCTTTCAGTTTCCACCGCAGCCCCTGGCGGAGCTCGGCTCGCCGGAGGCCTTCGCCGAGCGGCTCCATGGATTCCTGGCTGCTCTTCCACGCGGTGTGCGCTACGCCGTCGAGCTGCGAAGTCGCACTCTTTTTACGGATGGCTACGCCGCCGCGCTTGTTGCAGCGGGTGCCCTGCACTGCCTGAACGTCCATCCGGCGATGCCGAGCGTCCGGGCCCAGCGTACGCTCGTGAATGGTTCGAAGGAGCCAGCCTAGATCATGCGCTGGAGGCTGCACCCAGGCTTTGACTACGAGGGCGCGCGTCAACGCTACACGCCGTTTGACCGACTCGTGGACGAAGATCTCGCGACACGCTCCTCTCTTGCCCGCCTATGCCTTGAGGGAAGTAAGGCAGGCAAGGAGGTGTACGTCATCATCAACAACAAGGCTGAGGGCTCGGCGCCACTTTCTGCGTTCGCGCTCGCTGCAGCGATCGCCGCGGCAGCTCCGACGTGAGCGCACGAGAGGAGAGGACCGGGCTCCTTTTCGCGGGCCTGTGCGCACTCAACGGGGCCTTCGTCCCTGGGCTCGCGAAGCTCACCACGAACCGGAGCGATCCGCTGTTCGTGGCGGCCGCAACAGCGACGTTTGGGGGCCTCTTTGCGGCCGTGGTGCTGGCCCTGCGCGGCGAGCTTGGATGGCTCTTGCGGTCGGGAGCGCGGGGACGCCTCGCGGTGATTGGGGCTCTCGGGACCGCGGTTGCGTTTTTGCTGTTCTTTGCGGGGACTCGCCGCGCCGGCGCGATCGAAGCGGTGCTGTGTCTTCAGAGCGAACCCGCCTATTCGCTCGTGCTCTCGTGGCTTGCCCTCGGGCACCGGCCGACTCCCCGGCGCGTTCTCGCCACGGGAATGCTGCTGTTTGGAATTGCACTTGCGGTGGGCATCGAGGGCTTTCGCGCCTCGGCCGGGGTGTGGCTCCTGCTCGCGACGCCGCTTTGCTGGCAGCTTTCCCACCTCATCGTGCTGCGCGGGCTGCCCGGCACTCCCCCTCTCGTGCTCACGGGCGCGCGCTACATCTGGGGCGGGGCGCTGCTCGCGCTGTGCTGGCTTTTGTGGCAGGGGATTGAGCGGCTTCCCCCGGTGCAGGAGCTCAGGCACGTCGTGCCCACCCTCGCCCTCCAGGGCGTGGTGCTCTCGTATCTCGGCACCGTCTTCTGGTATCAATCGATCGCGCGCCTTGACCTTGGACGCGCGACGGCGATCGTGGTGCCGTCGATCCCGGTGCTCTCTCTCGGAGCGACCTGGCTCCTCGTCGGCGAGGTGGCGTCGGCGCGCCAATGGGCCGGTCTCGCCGTGACGCTGGCTGGCGTCGTGGCGTTCGTCATGGCGCCGCAGGCAAAGCCGCTGGCGAAGGCTATTTCCCGACGATAGAGACGAAGCTTACGCAGCGGCCGGGCGCACCCCCGAGGTTGTGCGTGAGCCCGAGTTTCGGACTCTCGATTTGGCGGGGGCCCGCCTCTCCGCGCAGCTGGAGCCACATCTCGTACATCATGCGCAGGCCCGAGGCTCCAATTGGGTGGCCGAAGCTCTTGAGGCCCCCGTCGGGATTTACGGGCTGCGGCCCTTTCAGGTCGAAACGTCCCTCCACGACATCCTTCCAGGCTTGGCCGCGGGGCGAGAAGCCGAGGTCTTCCATCAACACGAGCTCGGTTGGCGTAAAGCAGTCGTGCACCTCGGCCATGCTGATCTCGTTGCGCGGATCGGTGACGCCCGCTTGCTTGTAGGCGTCCTCGGCGCTGGCCACCACCTCGGCAAAGGTCGTGAAGTCGTACTCCTGACGCATCAGGCCCTCGGCCGGGCCCGCGATGAAGGAGAGCGCCTTCACGAAGATCGGGTTGTCCGTGTAGCGATGGGCATCTTCCGCTCGGCACACGATCGCTGCCGCGGAGCCGTCCGAGACACCCGAGCAGTCCATGATTCCAAGACATCCCGCCACCTTCGGCGACGCCTTGATCGCGTCGAGGGGGACTTCCTTGCGGAATTGGGCCTTCGGGTTGCGCGCACCGTTGTAGTGGTTCTTGTACGCAATGCGCGCCAGCACGTCCTTCAGCGTGGCCTCGTCGAGGCCGTATTTCTTGGCGTAGGCGGGCACAAGAAACGAGAATGTTGCCGGCGCCGTGATCGTCGAGTCCGTGCCGTCGCTCGCGGGCGCTGAGACGACGAGGCCTGAGTAGCCGGAATCTTTTAGTTTCTCGACACCAATCGCCATCGCAAGGTCGTAGGCGCCGCTCGCCACGGCGTAGCAGGCATTGCGCAGCGCCTCGCTCCCGGTGGCACAAAAGTTCTCGACGTGGGTCACCGGCTTGTACTGGATCCGGAGCGGCTCGGAGAGCGTGAGGCCCGAGAGGCCGCTGCCCATGGTACCGAGCCAGTAGGCATCGACCGCCGCGGGTTCGACCTGCGCCGAGCGGTAGCACTCCGTCGCGGCGTCGATCAGCAAGTCGGCGGCACCTTTGTCCCAGTGCTCCCCAAAGGGTGTGCAGCCCATTCCGACGATTGCGACGCGGTCCCGGATTCCTCTGCTGGCCATGGGGGTTCTCCTTTTGTCGCCTGGGCAAGGGCACGGGCGCTCGGCTTAGCGCTGCGGCCTCGCCTTCCAGAAGTAGTTATGCACGCCGTTCACGGTGAAAAGACGCCGAAAGGTCATCTCGAGCTCGCCACCGATCGCGACTTGATTTGGATCCATGTCGGTGAGCTCGCACTGCATGCGCCCGCCCCGCTCGAAGTCCACGACGGCGGCCACGACCGGAGGTTGGAGCGAGTAGGCAAGGCGGTCCAGGGTATAAGTGGCGATGCGGCATCGGGCATCGGCCATGGCTTCGGGCTTCATCTGGTCGACGGCGCCGCACGCCACACACACGCGCTGTGGGGGGAGGTTCACGGCGTGGCAGGCCGTGCAGCGCGAGCCGATGAACGCATACTTCCAGCGCTCTGAGCGATGCATCGGGGGTGCCGCCGGTCGGTCCGGATCGGGGCGTCGGGGAGGCTCGAAGGGCAGGACGCCGCGCCACTTGAGATAGGTTTGGTACCCGAGATCGCTGCGCTTTGCGGCCAGCCAACGCGCCACACTGCGGCTGGGACGCGCAGCGGCGATCCGCGCAGTCACCTCGAGGACGATGGCATCAGCCCCGTCCGCTCCGACGACGACGGCAAGGCGGTCGCCCGGCTTCGCGCGGTCGAGCACGTGGGCGAGCGCGAGTCCGGCCGCTGCTGCCCCCGATCGGCCGACGCTGAGGGAGAGCGTATCGCCGACTTGCTCGGCTTTGACGCCGAGCGCCTTCGGCAGGGTCGCCGCCGCGCGCTCGTTGGTCGAGTCGACGACGAGCGCCGAGAGGTCGGCGGGTTGGAGGCCGGCGTCCTGCAACGCCCGGACCGCCGCCTCGCGCAGCAAGGGCCCAAGCACTTCGGCGCCGAAGCGCTCCTCCCAGGCACGCGGGAAGCGATCCTCCGGGGTGCGCCAGGTATCCAGAACCTCATCGGTGAGCGATGCGCGACCGATCACCCGCGCGAGGGCCTCACTGTCCTCGCCCACCACAAAGGCGCAGGCCGCATCCCCACCGATCCGCTCTCGGGCACCTTCGGGCGCACCCACCACGACATCGCTGGCACACACGAGGGTGCGTCGGCCGGAGCGAGCGATGTCGGCGGCGAGCAGGAGGCCCGCGAGCCCCGCCCGCGTCGATCCGCCCAGATCCGCGGCCGAGACGGCGTGCGGGAGATTGAGCGCGGCGTGGAGCGTCGAGGCATTCAGCTTCTCGGCGTAGGGGGGGCTTGTCGTGGCCAACAGCACGCCCTGGATTTCCGGGGCGCCGCGCAGCGCCTCGCGGCCGGCCTCCACCGCCATCGAGACGGCATCCTCGTCGTAGCTCGCGACCGCCCGTTCGCCTTTCCCAGCGCCGAAGGCCGTCCGGGGAAGACGGAAGAAGGGGACGTAGGCTCCGTAGCGGACGATCCCGGACACGCGCTCCTCCGGCGAAGGGAGCGCGCATTCTACCCCGCCCGCCCACCTCCGCGCGCGGCCAACGCGTCGAGCCTCGCCGAGAGGGCCTCGACCTGGTAGCGCAGGGGGGCGCGCTCGAGGATCTGGCGACCCACCGTCGTAAGCGCGTGGCTCACGGCCGGGTGGTCGCGCCCGAGCGCCGCGCCGATCTGCTGGAGCGGAGCGATCGTATAGCGGCGCGCGAGGTACATGGCGAGCTGTCGCGGGGCCACCAGGTCGCGCCGTCGGGAGCGCGAAGCGAGTGCCTGCGCAGTGGTCTTGAAATAACTCGCCACGACCTGGATCACGACCTCGGGCTCCATGGGGCGGCCCTCGGCGAGCGCGCTCGGCACGAGCTTGCGGAGCGCGGCCTCGGTGAGCTCGAGATCGATCGGCCGCTTCAACAACGCTGCGCTCGCGACCAGCTGGATCAGCACGCCCTCGAGGTCTCGCACGCTCCCGCGGGCGCCGTCCACCAAGCGGTCGAGGCACGGCTCGGGGATGTGCACGCCGCCCGCCGCTGCCTTCGCACGGAGGATTTGGCGTCTCACCTGTGCGTCGGGGGGCTCGATCTCCGCGACGAGTCCGCCCGTCATCTGGGAGCGCAGTCGACCGTCGAGCTCGCCGATGTCCCGCGGGAGGCGATCCGCGGTGAGCAGAATCCGCGCCCCGGCGGACAGCAGGTGATCCATGGTGTGGAAGAGCTCGAGCTGGGTGGATTTCTTCCCACCGAAAAACTGGACGTCCTCGATCACCAAAAGGTCGCACTCTTGGCGGAAGCGTCGTTTAAAGCCCGCCATCCGCTGCGCCCGGATCGACGAGAGGAAATCGCTCACGAACGACTCGGACGAGGCGTAGACGACCCGCTCCGTGCCCTCGCGCCGTGCTTCGGCGGCAACCGCATGTGCAAGATGCGTCTTGCCGAGGCCCGATTCGGAGCACAGAAAGAGCGGGCTCACCCCGAGCTGGCGGCCGTGGGCGAGGGCCAGCGCCGCCTCCCGTGCGAGGGCGTTGCACGAGCCGACGACGAAGGTCTCGAAGGTATGAGAGAGCGAGCGCTGCACGGGAGCGGGAGGGTGTGCGGCGGCGGATCCGCTGCGATCCGCGTCCGCACTGTGGGCGGGCGAGGCGGGCGGGGATTCCGCTTCGCCCGCTTCGCGAGCCACGCGAGAGCTCTCCTCCGCGATGCGCAGGTGAACATCGATCGCGCGCCCGGCCTCCGCGCACGCGCTGGCGAGGATGGGCTTCAAAAACCGCTCGCGCAGCCGCTCGCGGTGGAATGCGCTCGGGCATAAGAGGTGGAGGCCGCTCTCATCGACCCGCGCCACGATGGGCCGAACCCACGCCTCGAGGGCGAAGGACGGAATTTCGGCTCCGAGTCGGCGCAAAACGCCGTCCCAGATCAGGGGGGTTGTCATCTAGAGTTCTCGGGGATTTCCGGGAGTTCTCGCCGTCTTTTTCGACGAGTCCCCCCGAAAACGCCGGCAGTAGACCATACCTCGGAGAAGGCTCGCAAGAGCGATTCGAGGAGTTCGCTCGCGGCCTTGGCGCTGTGTTCGACTCCTTCCAACGCGCACAATCACCGACGGAGAACCACTGTTTGTGGGCGAGAACGCACTTCGATTCCGAGGGGTTTGCGGCGAGCCGCGAAGATCGTTCGCACGTTACAAACGCGTGTCGGGGGGATGACGGCGGAGTGGCCTCCGCGCAGCATGATCTACGAATTTCTCAGTTTTCTTAACGTATGCTCGATATTTTGAGGGCGCGATTGAATCCCGCGTCAATGTCGTGTGGGCGCGCCGTCCAGGTTCCGGAAGGCCAGCTCGGCGCTGCGGAACTCGAGCACGCTGACGAGCCGCTCGAGTCGCTCGCGCACGCCGTGGCACTCGAGGAGCCCCTGCTTTTCGGCGGAGGGCAAATCCAAAAGCTGGCAGAACGTGTTGACGAGCATCACCGGATCCACGTCGTCGAAAAGCTCCGGGGTGAGCTCCGAGTCTCGCGCCGCGACGGTAAGGTGTGCGAGCCTTGTAAAGAGCTCGACCACGCGTGCGCGCAGCGCCATCGCGCGCGGCCTCTCAGCCGCTTCAAACGGGTCTTCGAGCAGTTCGACCTCCGCAACCCGGTGGAGGCGACCCGCAGCGTCGGGCAGCTCACGGCGAATGCGGAAACGATCGGTTCCCAGCAGAACGATGTTGTACCGCCCGTCCTTCAGCTGCTCCGATTCTGTAATCACCCCGGCGCATCCGACGGAGAAGACCGGCGGATTGCCGTCCATCTGACTCACGTGGTCGGGATGGACCGCGATCATGCCGATCGAGCGGTCGGTCGCGAGCGCGGCGGCCGTCATCTGGCGGTAGCGCGGCTCGAAGATATAGAGCGGCGCGCGGACACCCGGAAAGAGAACCACGTTGGAGAGTGGGAAGAGCGGCAGGATCTTGCGGTCGGACACGTCGGGCACGGGCTCCAAGATACCACGCGTCTCGCAGCGATCTTGACGACCTCGCCTTAGGCCGAGAGACTGCCCGGGGGATGGATCGAGAGATCGTGCGCGCTTTGGTGGAGCGACTCAACCGTGACGCCGCTCAGATTGCTGCGTGCTTTGGCCTTGCGTACCACTCGATCGAAGCCGAGAAGCCTCGCGTCAAGCGGCGCTACGGCGTGTGTTACGCGGACGGACGGATCCGGATCCGACTCCGCCACAATGCCACAGGGGAGCCGCTCAAATACTCAAGCCTCGTGAACACCCTGTGCCACGAGCTCGCCCATCTCAAGCACTTCAACCATGGTGAGCGATTCAAAGCCTTCTATCTGCGCCTGCTCGAATACGCGCGTCGGGAAGGCATCTACCAACCGAGTCGGCGTACGCTCCGGCGCCCGGCGCCAAGCAGCGCGCGCAGCGGATCCGCCCGTCTGGACCGGCCTCCCCGTCCGGAGCAGCTCACGCTCTTCGGCTAATCGCGGCGGCTAGGAGTTCGGCTGCTGCTGGTCGTATTCTTCGAGAGTATTCGGGCCTTCCACGACCTTGACACGGATCTCGTCGCAGGCGATGGCCTTGTCGAGCACTTCTTGGAGGAGCCCCTCCACGGTGAGCTCGTCGTATTCGGCAAGTCCATCCTCGAGGCTGGTTTCGGAGACCGTGAGTTCGAGAATGGCCTTGATCTTGATAGCCATGCTTGCCACCTTCTCCCGGATCATTCCAAACTATTGAATTTAAAGGGAAATCTCGACCCGCCAAAGAGGATAACGCACGCCTCCGCCTAAGGCTATGAAATCAGCCGGTTTTTTTTTGGTTCCAAGGCCCGAACATGCAGGACGACGAGAGCGAAAGCGGCCAGCGTGAGCGCGCCGAAAAGGCCCACAGAAAGCCCATGGAGGAGCCCGAAACGGGCTCGTGCCGAGGCATCGTCGAGGAGCGGGCGAAGCGCCGCGATCTCGGGGGCGAGGAGGAGCCTTGAAAGGAGGCACCCCAGGCTCATGAGGATAGGCAGGGTGACCGTCCAAAGCCCCCGGCCAAGCCAGCCGGAAACTCCGGCGAGGGTGAGACCTGCGGCAAAGCCTGCCCAGTCGAGGACCGCCAGCACGCGCCCCACGAGATTCCCGGCCACCGCGGGGGTCGGCGCCACCGCAAAGGCTGCGGGGGCCACCACCGATCCAAAGAGGAGGAGCGACCCGAGCCAGGCCCCGAGGAGGACAAGGGCGAGCCGAGCCGCAAGAGTGCGCCAGGGGTCGGGCACGGGCCGATTCTGGAAGAGCACCCGCGGGGTGTAAAGACGCACGGATTTGATGCCGCAGCTAGAGGGAAGCCGGGGGTCCGAACCCGCCAGGCGAGCAGGCCGGGAGGTAGGTGTTGGGGATGCGCCGCTGGCTCGTAGATCGCCTCGTCGAGGCGCTCAGCAAGCCGCTCTCGACCTATGAGCGCCGTGGCTGGAATGATCCGGCGGCGCTCCTGCGCCACGTGCGAAAGGGCGACGTTGTCCTCATCGAGGGCGACCAGCGGATCTCGGCGGCCATCAAGTATCTCAGCCAGAGCTCCTGGTCTCACGCCGCCCTCTACATCGGCGACGAACTCCTGCGCCGCGGCGGAGAGGAGCGCGAGCGCGCGCTCCAGCGCTTCGGCGGCGATGCCTCGCACCTGATTGTCGAGGCGCTGATGGAGGGGGTGATCGTCTCGCCGCTCACCAAGTACATCGATTTCAACCTCCGCGTTTGTCGGCCCCACCGTCTGCGTCCAGACGATCTCAAGGTGATCTTGGATGAGTCGATCGCGGCCGTGGGCTGGCGCTACGACCTGCGCAATCTCGTGGATCTCGCTCGCTATCTCCTGCCGTTCTCGCTGATTCCCCGGCGCCTCCGGCGAACGGCGCTCCACTTCGGGAGTGCAACTCCGACCGAGGTCATCTGCTCGAGCTTGCTGGGCCAGCTGTTCGCGAAGGTGCGCTTTCCCATCGTCCCGCCCGTCAGTCAGCGCGGATTCGATGCACCAAAACCCTCGGGCTGGCGCGTGCTGCGCCGCCTGTTCGGGCACGAGAGCCCCGAGTACACGGGCCTTTTTCGCATGCGCCATCCTACGCTGCTAACGCCCCGCGACTTTGACCTCTCGCCCTACTTCGACATCGTGAAGTTCAACGCGATTGCGGAGGACCGCTTCGACTATCAGCGCATCCAGTGGGTGGACGAGCTCGGCGAGGCGGTCGAAGACGAGGACGGAGGAGACTCCTAGATCGCTTCAGACACCAGGGCCTCGAAAGAGGGCGGGGGTCGGCGGATCCAGCGCACGGCCGCCTCGAGGACGACGAGACCGGCTTCGTCTCGTTCTACTGCCTGAAGGCGCGCCGCGCCGATTGTGCGCCGCAAAAGCTCGATCCCCGCATAGCGGGCCACGTCCTCGAAGCGCAGACCGGCCGGCCCCGCGGCTCCCAGGTACGCGGACCACGCTGCGCCTACGAGCCCTCGGCTCGGGCGACGCGACGCAAGCGCGTTCACGCACAAGTGGGCGACGAGCGTACCTAGGTCGAAAGCGGGGTCGCCCATGTGGGCGATCTCCGCATCAAAGAGCTTCGGGCCCGAGCGCGTCAGCAAGACATTTCCCGATTGGACGTCAGCATGCACGAGCGCGTCCTTCGCGGTGAGGTAGCGGGAATAGGCCGCATCCGCGCGGGCGGCGAGTTCGGCGTCCTTCCAGACCTGCTCGGCGCGCTCCCGTAGGCGTGGGGAGAGTGGGAAGGTGTTTTCGCGGAAGGGAAGGAGAAAGATGTGATCGCCGTGCAGGCGGCGCATTGCGTCGTTGCCGAAGCGCTCCGTGAGACGGGGGTTGTCCCTCGTCGCGGCGTGGACCCGACCGAGGAACTGGCCGAGTGCATGGGCGGCGCCCCGCCCCTGATACCCCGGACCGAGTGCCTTGTCTAAGCGCTCGGCCGGGCCCAAGTCCTCCAGGATGAGAACGCGTTCGCATTCATCAAAGTCGAGGACGGTCGGCAAAAGGCCATCGAGATCGCTGGCACGGGCGACCTCGTAGTAGCGCGACTCGAAGACGATGCGCTCGGTCGTCACCTGATACTCGGGGAAGCGCTCGAGAGCGGGCCGCGCCTGCTTCAAGACAAGCGAGCGACCGTGGGGGGAGATCCGCACGCGCCGGACCCAGTTGATGTTGCCCTCGCCCGCGGGCTCGAGCGTGGCCTCCTCCCCGCGCTGCAGGATGCCTCGGCGCAGGAGGTACTGCGCGGCGTTGCTTTCCCCAAGGCGAAGCTGCTCCCTCACGCGCGCGCACCCGGTCGGCAAAAAGCCCTCAAGTTCCTGCCCTCATCCACCGAAAACCAAGGCCAAGATCCGAGCCGATCCAGGGGGGGTGAGGTTCGGACGGGACGCCCCGGTGGCCTCGCGGTCCCGGGGCGCTCTCTTCCGCGCAGCCCGCCGAGCGGCTTACGCCTCGCGCCCCTCTTGCAAGTGCCTGGCCTTCTCAGCGTCCACGTAATCGCTGTGGCAGGCCGCCTTGACGCCGGCTTGGGCACTCATCTGCTGCCTCGTCTTGCTCGCGAGGCGATGAATCTCCTCGGGAGCGAGGACCCCGCGCTTTTCGAGGATCTCGCGCTGCACGGCGCTGAGCGCTGCCGTCACCTTCGGCTTCTCCCAGGCATAGGCGTCCGCTTTTCCGCTCGCGAACTCTGCGATCTCCTTGCTGATGCGCACCGAACACCAGTCGTGACCACACATTGCGCAGAAGTCTGTGTCGACGTCGAGATCTTCGTCGTGGAAGGCGCGCGCGAGGTCAGGGTCGAACGAGAGCTCAAAGTGCTTTTCCCAGTTGAGGGCGGCCCGAGCCTTGGTGAGTTCGTCATCGCGATCTCGCGCGCCCGGGATGCCGAGCGCCACGTCGGCAGCGTGGGCCGCAATCTTGTACGCGATGCAGCCCTGCTTCACGTCATCTTTCTTGGGCAGCCCGAGGTGCTCCTTGGGGGTCACGTAACACAGCATGGCTGCGCCATGGTACGCCGCAGCGGTGGCGCCGATACAGCTCGTAATGTGGTCATAACCGGGGAAGATGTCGGTCACGAGTGGCCCGAGGACGTAGAACGGAGCGCCGTGACAGAGCCGGCGCTCGAGTTTCATGTTGTATTCGATTTGGTCGAAGGGCACGTGCCCCGGTCCCTCCACCATCACCTGGACCCCGTGGCGCCAGGCACGCTCCGTGAGTTCGCCCAGGGTTGCGAGCTCCCGCAGTTGCGCCTCGTCGGTGGCGTCCGCAAGCCCGCCCGGGCGCAGACCGTCGCCGATCGAGAACGTGACGTCGTAGCGGCGCATGAGCTCGCAGATCTCGTCCCACAGCTCGTACATCAGGTTCTGGCGCCGGTGGACGAGCATCCACTTGGCAAGGATCGATCCACCGCGCGAGACAATGCCGATCAGGCGCCGCTGGATGAACGGCAGGTGCTCGCGCAGCACGCCGGCGTGGATGGTGAAGTAGTCGACGCCCTGACGCGCCTGATGTGCCAGCGCGTCAAGCACCGTCTTGGCATCGAGCTCTTCGATCTTGCGGCCGATGATCATCGAGTAGATGGGCACGGTCCCGATGGGAACGGTGGCGTGTTGCAAGATCGCCTCACGCGTCGCGTCGAGATCTCCGCCGGTGGATAGATCCATCACGGTGTCGGCGCCCCAACGCTCGGCCCAGCGCAGCTTCTCCACCTCCTCGTCGGAGGAGCTTGCGACCGGTGATGCGCCCATGTTTGCGTTCACCTTGGTTCGACTCGCGCGGCCGATGCACATCGGGTCGAGTCGGTAGCCGAGGTGGACTCTGTTCGCGGGGATCACCATGCGACCGGCCGCTACCTCGTCTCGTACCATCTCCGGCGTGAGGTGAGGCTCTCGTTCGGCGACCCGCCGCATCTCCGGAGTGATCTCGCCAAGACGCGCGTGCTCGAGCTGGGTGACCGGCGCAAAGCCCTTGGGGGCGACCCACTCGCTCCCGCCGCTCCCCGGTGCCTTCGTCCAATCCGCAGGCATGAAGTCCCACGCGGTCTTCTCTGACGGTTGCGGCATGCCGGGTGTATCGGGCGAGCTGAAGGTACTGGGACTGCCCGGCTCAAAGCGCCGCGCAAAGCTTCCGGGCGTCGTGCCTTGCTGTGTGCTTGAGGGGTTGCCGCCGACCGGCGGTAGCGTGTACGGCTTCTCGCGAGTCGATCCGTGGCTTTGGTGCATGGGGCCGCGCTCCTCGGGTTCGAAGGACGCGGATCCCTAGTGGGGGGCGGGAGTCGCTTGCTCCCAGAAGCCTTCCCTACGCTCGCATGAACGAGTTCAGGTTCGGAGGGTCTCATCTCAGACCCGGCCCGCTGCTTTCTTTCAGCCGGCCCGGCCACCCCTAGGCTCCGCTCGATGTGGCGACGCTACCACGCGCCCGAGGCGGAAACAACGCGCGGCCGGCGGGCGGTCGGAGGCCTTGTCGAACCCGCTCACGTGGTCTCGACGGGCATCGGATTGAGGGAGGGGGATTGTGGGCCGCCCGTCCCAGGCGATCGTTCTTGGTGCGCAGTCCTTCGCCGCTCCCTCCGGGCGGCCGCCGAGTCATGGGCGAGGGTCGCTGCGCGGCACTTGGCAAAATGAGCCCATCGAGCCCGCTCAGCCCAACACTCTCGAGCGACGTCCCCCCCCACCCACCACGGGTTCGATTCGCGCGCGCCGACCGCAAGCAGTCCTCAAGGCTTGCCCCATGGGCGTGCGCTACGGTCGCGGCGATGCGCGTCGCGCCCCGCCTCTTTCTCGTTCTCGCCCTCGCCCTCGGCTGCGACCGGAAAGTTGAGCCGTACGTGCCGGGCGAAGAGCCCGCAGCTCCGGACCTCTCGAGGATCTTTCCGCGCGGTGCGGAACAGGCGAAGCAGGAGGAGGAAGGCGCTGCGAAGGCGGGGGGCCGCGCCAGCGCCGCAGCGTCCGGTTCCATGGCCGGTGCTCCTCCCGGCGCGGCCACTGAGCGGGGCACCTTGGCTCCGCCGATCCGCGGCACGGTCACGATCGCGCCCGGGCTTGTCGAGCGTGCACCCAAGGGCGCTGTCCTCTTCCTGATTGCTCGCCGCGGCTCCTCCGGTCCGCCCACTGCGGTAAAGCGAATCCCCAATCCGACCTTTCCACTGGAGTTCGAACTCGGCCCCGAAGACCGGATGATTGAAGCGATGCCGTGGAGCGGTCCGCTCCAACTCACCGCGCGGTTGGACAGCGACGGCAACGCCACCACCCGTTCCCCCGGCGACCTGCAAGGCGCTGCTCCCGGCCCCACGAACCCGGGTGACGCACAAGTCAGCATCGTGCTTGACGAGGTGCTCTAGGCTTGCCCCGTCCCTGGGAGGAGCTCGAGACGGAGCCGCTTCAGGACTGCAAAGTCTTTCGGGTGAGTCGCACGCTGTTCCGCTCCCCGCGCACGGGCCAGGTCCATCCTTTCTTTCGCATCGACGCTCCAGAGTGGGTGAATGTCGTCGCGCTCACGAGCCACGACGAGCTCGTCATGGTGCGCCAGTGGCGTCATGGTGCGCGCCAGCTCACGCTCGAGATCCCGGGAGGGATTGTCGATCCCGGGGAAACACTGGCCGAGGCCGCCGCACGCGAACTGCTCGAGGAAACGGGCTATCGCGCGTCTGAAGTTCTGCCGATTGGCACCCTGAACCCGAACCCTGCTCTGTTCGGCAACGGGGTCCACACGTTCCTTGCGCGTGGCGCGGAGCGCGTGGCGGAGATCCACAACGACGGTGCCGAGGAGACGGCGGTCGAGCTTCTGCCCTCCCGCGAGCTCGCGGCACGCCTTGCGGACGGGACGATTCAACACGCTCTGGTGGTGGCAGGGCTCTACCTCTACCAGATCGCACACGGGCACAAGGGGTCGTAATGTCGCTCTTTGAGGGCAGCGAGCGAAAGCGCAAGGAAGGGGAGATGCGGCAGGCCGGGCGGCTTCCGCCCGGGCAATCCCTCACGGAGAAATGGCCGGTTCTCCACTACGGTTCGGTCCCCCCAATCGACCTCGCGAGCTGGAATCTGCGTTTTTTCGGCGAGGTCGAGTCTCCCACCACGCTCCGTTTCGACGAGTTGCGCGCGCTGCCTCGAATCACGCGCTGCAACGACATCCACTGTGTCACGAGCTGGAGCAAGTTCGACTGTCGATGGGACGGCGTTTCCGTCCGCGAGCTCTTGGCGCGCGCGCGCCCCACACCGCTTGCCCGCTACGTGATGGTGCACGCGGAGCACGGCTTCAGCTCGAACCTTCGGCTCGCCGACCTGCTCGACGAAAGCGTGCTCCTCGCCTTTGGCATGAATGGGGAACCCCTCACCCCCGAGCACGGCTGGCCACTGCGTCTCGTGGTGCCAAAGCTCTATTTCTGGAAGAGCGTGAAGTGGGTGCGCGGTTTCGAGTTGATGCAGCACGACGCGCCGGGATTCTGGGAACGCAACGGCTACCACATGCGCGGCAATCCTTGGAACTCAGAGCGCTACTCGGATGACTAGGCGCCGAGCGCGGGGCATTGAGCCCTCCTCGGCCATGCGCCCGCGCATGGCGCTTGGCGACTTCCTCGTCGCGTACCTAAAGCGCCACGGCGTGACCCATCTCTTCGGGCTTCCCGGGGATCTCGTGCTCGGGCTCTTCCACCGATTCGGTCGTGACCGAGCGCTCGAGATCGTGACCTTCTCCCACGAGCCCTCCGTCGGCTTTGCGGCAGACGGCTATGCGAGAAGCACGCGGCGTCTTGGCGTGGTGTGCGTGACCTACGGCGCGGGCGGAAACAACGTGGTGAATCCCGTGGCCGGGGCCTATGCCGAGCAGGTCCCGATCCTCGTGGTGTCCGGTGGGCCAGGCGAGGCCGAGCAAAAGCTCTCCGGCATCCACCACCAGGCGAAAGACGTGGAAAGCCAGTGGCGCATCTTCCAGCAGGTGACCTGCGCAGCGCAAATCGTGCAGCACCCCGAACGGGCGGCCCTCGAGATCCACGAGGTCGTGCGCAAGATCGCGATGGAGCGCCGCCCGGGGTATCTCGAGATCCACCGCGACTTCGTGGACGTCGAGATTCCGATTCCGCGGGAGATCGTGGAGTGGGACGGTACGTTCCCGCGACCGACATCGGATGCGCGCAAGCTCTCCGAGGCGGTGACCGACACGATCGTGCGCGTGCGTGCAGCCAAGCGTCCCGTGCTGATCGGAGGCCTCGAACTCTACCGCGCGGCAGCCGAGCGGGACTTCCTCGAGCTCGCCGAGAAACTCGGTGTCGCCGTCGTGACCACGGTGGACGCCAAGGGCGTCTTTCCGATGGATCATCCGCTCCACATGGGGATTCACGTCGGTCCCTTCAGCCCCCCTGCGATCCAAAAGCGCGTGCGCGGCGCCGACCTCGTGCTGGCGCTTGGCACGCTGCTCACGGACATGAACCTCGGGGCGGCGAAGCCGCAGGTGCGACGCGAAAGATCGGTGTGGGCGCTCGGTGAACGCGTGAACGTTTCGTTCCATCAGTACACCGACGTCATGCTGCGGGACTTCGTGGCGGCGCTGGCAAAACAGAGGCTTCCGAATTACTCCGAGAAGGTCGTCTATCGGGACAATCTTGTCCGCAAGAGGTCAAGCGGCCAGGCGAAAGCGCGCGCCGACGCTGCTCCCCTTAGCAACAACGATCTGTTGCTGGAGGTGAACGAGTTCCTGGCCGCGAACAAGGGCTATCACGTCTTCGCCGAATCGGGTGACATGCTGTTCGGTGGACTCGAGCTGCGGCTCCACGGCGGTGGCCTCTACTTCGCCCAGGGCTACTACGCGTCGATGGGCTTCGCGGTGCCCGCGTCGCTCGGGGCGCAGATCGGAACCGGAGTCCGACCCCTCGTGTTGTGCGGCGATGGCGGATTCCAGATGACGGGGCCCGAGATTTCCCACGCCCCCGCGCGCGGGCTCTCGCCCGTGGTCGTGCTGCTCAACAACTCCGGCTGGCAGATCTTCCGCCCCGTATCCCCGCGAGAGGACCTGCTCTCCCTGCCGAACTGGCCGTATGCAGAGCTCGCCCAGGCGTGGGGTGGCGTCGGATTCCGCGCCGAGACCCGGGCCGAGCTGCGAGAGGCCCTGCGCGCCGCCCACGAGGTGCGGGAGTTCGTGCTGATCGAGTGCCGGCTTTCTCCGGACGACCTCTCGCCCGTGACCCGCCGCTACATCCGCGCAAGCGCGCGCCGTGCCGGGACCGGGAAGGCTGCAAGACGCTAAACCGGGGGACCCCTCCCCCGCGGCGTTGGGAACAAACCCAGCCTGAGCCTTTTCTCAAGCGTGTAGACGGTCTGCCGATCCATGAGCGAAGGGGGAGGAAACCGGATGGGGTGGCTCGCGCGCGCACTCTGTTCGCTAGCCCTCGCCGCCGCGGTTTTGCTTTCGACATCCGAACTCAGCTTCGCGGACGAGCCTTCGACGATCTACGTCCTCACAAGGCCGGAGATCGCGAGCCTTGGGGCGCGCAGCCTGCCCGACGTCTTGCGCGCGATGCCCGGGATTCGTGTGACCGGGACGGGCGAGAGGGACTGGGCCGTCATCGCGACGGGGCGGGGTGACAGCCCGGAAGGTCGGCTTCTCGTGCTGATCGACGGCCGACAAATCGAGGGGGCTGCTGTGCGTCCGCCTTCTTACGCACAAGCGCCGGTTCTCGGCGAGATCGACCGAATCGAGCTGATCCGCGGACGCGCGGCAGCACTCTGGGGCAAGAGCGCCTCCAATGGCGTGATCCACATCATCACGACAAAGGCCCGCTATACACAGGGTGTGCTCCGTCCACACCGCGGAGGCTAGCTCATTCGATCCGCTGGCTTGCCGTCACTCGCCTCGCGCGCCCGCCGTCGATACTCGCGCGCGCTCCCGGCCCTTTGAATGTCGCGCCCGCGAGGCTGGTGCAGCCGAGTACACCCTCCGCCTCGGGCACTTGAGCGGGTGACGCCTTCCGCGACCTCGCGCAGGGTCGCGTCGAGAGTCCGACTCGCCGCCGCTCTGCTCACCTTGTGCTTCTCGGTGGCGCAGGCGAGAGCGGAGCCTCTCGCCGCGCGCGATGCGCCCGAGCCTCTGCGCCCGTGGGTCGGCTGGGTGATGCGCGGCCACGAGAGCGAGCTCTGCCCCGCCATGGTCGGTGACGCCGGCCGACACGCCTGTGCGTGGCCCGCACGCCTGTTGCTGGAGGCGGACGCCTCGGGCGCGCACTTTACCCAGGAGTGGCAGGTCTACGCAGAGGGC
>DATFYN010000733.1:0-4781 GCA_035315025.1 Myxococcota bacterium | reverse complement strand
CCAGGCAGTCTGCATCATTCGGGAACCAAGCCTGAAACTCCCCAAGAGACTTAGGGTAGTGGGCGCTGGCATGGGGACGTTCCATTGTCCCAATCTACGCCCAACTCCGGTTAAATGGATACCCCAGAGCTGGCATCCTAGCCGCGTTTTGCTCGTGATTGAGTTGCCCCAACTATAAAAAGCTCGCGAGTGTCCAAGCCGAAAACCTGCTTCGAGGCGGCTGCATCTTCCAAAGAAGCTGCTTGGGAAGAAGGCTGGCATCGCTGACTTGGGAAAGATGTGAGTTTCGGACTCTGCAGAGGCAAAGAGAGGTCGCAGAAAGAGGGAGGATAGCGCGCTCCATGGGACGTGCATGGATTGAGTTAAAAGCAACCAGTGATCTCCGATAGATTCGACTGTAAAGCCGAGAGGACTATCCCATCGGCACCCGCTTTCGAGCCCTGGCACGAGCGCGGACGCTAGCTTGCTCCTCTTGGGCAGGTCTTGGCGGCGACGTATCGCTCGAGCCTCTGGGAACTTTCCATTTGGAGCATGCAGGGGCCCTCGCCGCGGCTTACCGGGAAAAGCCAGACAAGGAATGTGGCCTATTCAGCGTGGCCTGAGGAGACAACCGCGGTTTGGCGTCGGCCAACACCAACCAGTGCTACTCGAAAGTGGCCTACTCAGCGCAAGACAGCTCGCAGAGCCACAGAAGGTGGCCTACTCAGCGTGCGGAAGGTTGCAATCTAAGGCGCGCCGTGAAGGCTGTTCGGTAAGGCACTGGTTTTCTGCAAATCGAGGGAAGCATCTCACGCTGAATAGGCCACTTCCACCCCGAGTCGCGTGTAATCGGCCACATTGGCTCAGTTCAGGTTCTCCCGTCGCGCCGCTCGTTCTCGATCTGCTCCATCAAATCCGAAATCCGCTCTGCGATCGCCAGGACCATCCGATCATCAGTCGTTGACGCGAATCGAACCACCCACTGCCCACCGTTGCGAATGAGGGTACCCACCCGGCGACCACGGTGGACGATCACTCGCTTGTCATTGGGAATGGCAACCACGGCCTCATCCGAGCCCCTCGGCAAGCTACGCCCCTCGGCCGCCCGAATTGCAGCTTCCACCTGATCATCAGGGGATGGTCTCGACCCGCGCGCCTCCGCGGCAGCGAGCTGGCTGTCAAGAACGCCCAAGACACGGGCCATTGCACCAGCGTCTTGCTCAAGCGCGGCCATAAGGCGGCGCGCTTTCAACATTGGAAGCGCTCGGGCATCCATTAGTCGCTCGACAATCTCCTCCGGGAGGCGGGCAAGTCGCAGGTACAAACTAACAGTCGTTCGGTCGAGCCTATAGTCGTCGGCGAGCTGCTGAACTTGTCTACCGTACCTTTCCTTTACTTGTGCCAACCAGCGTGCGCGCTCAATCGCGGCGATATCCTGCCGTCGTTCGTTCTCTGAGAACTGGACCCCGAGCATTCCCTCGTGGTCCAGCGGGCGAATCCGTACGAGCACTTGGATCCCAAGGCGCTTGCATGCTTCTAGTCGGCGACGACCGCTGGCGATCTCGAAACCAGTTTCCGTCCGTCGAACCGTGATCGCATCGTGCTGACCGTTCGCCTTAATGTCATCAAGGAGTTCGTCGAAAGAACTGTCGGCGAACGCGCTCGGGAGTCGATCCGCGGGCAAGACGTCAGCGACGGTGGTCGGATCTAGGAGGGCAAACTCACCAGCGCTGTCCCCCGCTTCCGCAGCAATTCGACGAAGCCTGGCAAGCTCGTTCTGGTATTGCTCGTGATCACTCGAGCGCCCGGATTTTTCGGCATTCAGTTCTGCCTCAAGCGTCGCGATGCGGGCCGTGAGCGCTTCGCCAGCGGCAGCGGCGTGGCGCATAGGCATAAACGGTGACACACTTCGTACGGCATCTCTTTGACCCGAGGCGCCCCCGTTGGCGGCGGCTTCGTCTGCGGGCGCGGCCGTCAAAAGGGCGAGACGGTCCGTGACTTTCGGCTTGTTGGTCATACGGGTTCGCCCTCCGGTGCCTCGGTCCAGGGGATCGTCCTCCCCCAGAACCGGAGAATTTCGGCCTCGATCAGGCGATTCACGGACAGCAAGGATGAAACGGCGCGATCGTAGGCCTTACGGTCATTTGCGGGCTCGTATTCATATATCGTCTCTTTCCCGACGCCTGCCGTGCCCATTACCGCGGTGTGCAGCATGGGCTGAGGCAATAGTGCTTCTCCGAATCGCGCTTTCATGAGGTCCCATAGCGCTACCTGTGACCGTTCCGCCGGCAGGAAGCGCGTCACCAGCACCTTCGAAAACCCGAACTCGGGTGCTGCTGGTCCAACCAAAGGTATCATCTGTTCGATGTACCCGGCGAGAAATCCGAAAAACTCGCCAGTAGACGACAGGTCAACCATCGTTGCTTGGGTTGGGACAACCACGCCTGTAGCTGTGTGCAAGGCGTTGACCATCAACATATTGACGTCAGGACGGGTATCTAGGACGACTACGTCGTAATGCTCCTGAACTGAGGCGAGATATCGCGCGAGTTCCGCCCAGTGCGGGATCTTCGATCCATCTTGCGCTCCGGCGCGCTCAGCCAACGCAAACTCGGCCTGTTGCAAGACAGGCCCTCCCGCTAGCAGATCGATCGAGGGCCAATATGTCTTCAGGGCAAGGCTTGAAGATCGGGCGTTTCCCCCTTCGAGCCACCCCGCAAAGCTATTCGCAGCGGTAACCTCCTGGCCGGGATCGAGGCCGAAAAGCGCGGTAGCGCTCCCTTGGCTATCTAAGTCTACGATCAAGACCCTATACCCACTGAGCGCGAGGTGCTGCGCAAAGTGTACCGCGCTCGTCGTCTTTCCCGACCCCCCCTTAAAATTGGCGAAGGCCACAATCGCGATGGCCTCCCCCTTTTCCGGGTCGCGCTGTGGCAGGAACCGAAGGTCGTCGCGAGATTTCGCCAGGGCTCTCCGAGCCGCTTTTATGTCAAGGAAGGACACCAGCATTCGCGGCTGAAATCGCCCTTGATCTGACTGACCACAGGCCGCCAGGAGCTCCCAGCGCTGGACATCCAGCAATTCGGCTATTTCAGGTATCGTGAAAGATCGTAGGCGCTTCCGCTTATCCGGAGCATTTTCAACCTCGATCGCGGTACGCTGCGCATGTCTGAGCGCGTCTGAAATGCGCCAATATCCTGCGGTCGCCTCGCTTCCCAACAGAATGCCCTCCTGCCTACCCCTTTACACACTCCAATATCGCGAAGGATTCTGGGAGGAAAGACAAGGGTGGATACATCCACGTTGATCTGTTCGAGCTGTGGGGTGTCCGCCACGTCGCAACGTGGATGCATCCACGGCACTCTGCCCGCCGACGTCACGCGTGGGCCGGGCGGCAAATATCCCCGTGGATACATCCACGTTGGTTGCCACGGGCGTAAGCCTGGGAAGCGCAGATGCAGGATTATGTGAGGGCGATCTCCCAAAGCGGAAGATTTTCTTCCAGATCCTGGCGCCCCCGGCTTCGGCCATCGTTGGAGCTTCGGTTCATACGGCCGCGCAGCGGTGCCATCCGCAGTGTTGTTTCACCGTTCCCGCGAGAGCCAAGGCAGATCCCTGTTCGGCGCGGAAGATGATTGCGCCGCGCTCAAATATGACGCGAGATCGCAGGGACTTCTCCTCTGTACGCCCATGCTTTTGGCCTCCGACAGAAGCGCCGAAACGCCAGTTGCCACAATTGCCTCGTTCGGGCTTAGCGTTGTTTAGCTAACAACCGACGCTCTGTCCTCTAATCGCGAGTGGCATGGCCAAAACCGGGGAGGGCAGGGGACGTGACCGGAAGGGGCCGGCATCGGCATTTGCGCGATGTTAGGGGGGAAGCCCACGACGGCCGCGGTGTCTATCTTCGGTCGGGGCTGGCGTAGAATCGGCAAAAAAATCGAGCACCTCGACGGCCGGCACCAGCGCGCCGGAGCCCCGGGAGAGATCGCCTGCACCGTTGCTCCGCCGCCGATCAGAGTCCGGGAAGACCTGGTGCCGGCGGCCGCCAGGGGGCGGGTTGCGGCTTGAAGCGATCGCGCCGAAAGACCCAGGTTCACTCCCCCGACGGAGGGTCGAGTGACATCAATGCAGTGGGTAGATCCCGCGCCATGTGCAGCACGCGGGCAATCCGCGGTGGGACCGCCGAGACGTCATAGACCAGGAGATACGGAAATCCGCTCAGCGACCAGAACCGGTAGCGAGAGGAGGTCAGCTCAGGCCGCAATCGGCCGATCTCAGGACGCTCGCCGATCCGCCGGGCGGCCACGCTGACCGCGGCCCGCAACGCGCGTGCGGCGGTCTCGTTATCCCGCGCAATCCAGGCGACAGCCGCGCGAAGGTCTTTCTGCGCCGCTGGCGCGAGCGTTGCCGGCCGGCTCACGCCCTGGCGCGAACGACCTTATCGATCACCTCGTCCAGGTCGCGCTCGACCTCCTCGATCGAGAGGAAGCCGTCTCGCTCGCCTTCCACGATAGCACGATCGAGCGATGCCTCGAAGGCGGCACGCTGGGTTTCCGCTCGCTGCAGCAGGGTCAAGCCGGCCCGCACGACCTCGGCCACGTCGCTAAAACGGCCGCTGGCGACGGCGTCGTCAGCGAATTGCTCCAGATCGGGCGGAAGGATCACGGCGTTCATAGCAACATCATAGGGAGCGCGGGGCCTGCCGAAAAGGAATCCGGGCGTCAAGCAACGGCAGCTTCCACGATTCCCGAACAGATCGCAGGTGGTGCAGAAGTCGGGCTGATCTGGGGGCCCTGCAGGCC
>DATFYN010000732.1:0-6239 GCA_035315025.1 Myxococcota bacterium | reverse complement strand
GCGCTCGGGTTCCAGAAGAGGGCGACGACCCCGGCGACCCGGGACTCCAACGTTGCCTGGTCCATGCGCCACTCGATCCAGCGCAGCAGTTCCGGGTGCCACAGCTCGCGGATGCTGGCCGTCTTGTTCTTCGTGTGGCCGCGCGGCGCGTTTAGTCGTGGACCCTGGATCGAGCCAGTAAGGAGCAGCCGGCCGCTGCCGAGGTAGTGTTCGAGATCAAATGCGCGCACCTCCGAGAGTCGCAGCGATTCCGTAGCCGCCGCCAGAAAGGCGCCACGGCGCTCCCACTGGATCGCCTCCAGCACCAGATCCTGCTGGTCTAAGGTCAACACGCGCGGGACATGCTCTGCGACCTGGATCGCGGGCCAGTGCACTTCTGGTCGTCCGTCCAGCTCACCGCGCCGCGCGAGCCACGATACGAAAGAGCGGAAGCATCCGATGACGTTCTTTTGCGTCTTGGCGCTGAGGCCGCGCTTTCCCAACCAGAGCGCGAAGTCATCAACATGCGGCGTTGTGACCTCAAGGGTCGTGCGCCCGTACCAGAAGCTAAAGTGACCGTCGGTCTGCGCGTACCGCTCCAGCTCGCGTATCGATGTCGGCGACCTCTTTGCCTGCGCGACCAGCTCGCGCCATACCTCGAGCCAAGTCGCTAGCTTGTTCTCGACAAGAAGCTCGGCAGACGGCTTGGTCAGCCACGGCGCTAGAGCACGGGACAGGCTTCCGTGGTCGGCGTAGCTCTTACGGATTGCCTCAAGCACGCGCTCGGCTGTGCGCTTGTCGCGGATCGGGATGGGGAAGGAACTGCCAGGGTCGGGGACTGACCACACGCGACCGTAGGGCCGGCAATCGACGAACCAGAAGATTTCCCCGCTGGCCCGCACTCGCTGTCGAACCCTGCCGATCTCACCGGCCATGACCCAACGCATACCGCGGGTAGGGCCCGGAAGGGAAGGGCCACCTGCCGAGGGCGGGGCCTTCATCCTTCCTCTCGCCCTGCGGCAGCATCGGTAACCCCACGACGAGGCTTCCCTTTCGCGCCGCCGCCCGGATTCCGCTGGAGTCTCAAACCACGACTCGCGGGAGCAACCGGCGCTTCCTCGGTGAGCCGCGCGACGCGATCTGCGGGGACGGCTTCAGTGCACTTGGCAAGTTTCTGCGCCCATAGGGGTCTGATCATCGCGGAGGCTGTGGAATCGGCGGTGCGCGCGTCCTCCCGCTCCGATCTGCGCCCTAAGAATGATCTGCCGGCGCTCGAAGAAATCTGCCGCCCGAGCGGGAAACACCTGTGAGCGCCACGCTCGGAGGCGCCTGCCACGCCACTGAACGCGAGGCGGTGGACCCGCTGGGGATACAGGTCAAAGACCGGGTGTTGATCTCTCATCTCCACCAGCACATCATGAACTTGAGCGGGAGAAAACGTAGGAACTCGGAGAAGGGTCAACAATGGGAAATCGTGGGAAATTTGCGTGAGACAGCGAATGGCGTATAGCGTCGCAAGAGAGCGTATATCAGCGTACTCTACTCATCGATCACAACCGATACTGAGCCATCGCTCCGGCTCGTAAACAGCTCGACGACCCCGCCGCCCTGATCGCCTGGCTCCTGAATGTTCGGGTCGACCTCGTTCACAGCGCTCGCGCCACGCTGGCGACGACCGCCTGGTCTTCAACCTGCACTTTTTCGCAATGAAGCTCGGCGAAGCCGGCGGCACGGATCAGCCTTGAGCGGGATCTGCCCGAGCGTCGCTCCGGGCCGGACCTGCGCCATCGTCGCCGGCGACGACACCGCGGGCGACTTCTACTGCAAGATCGAAGCACCCGCGTCGAGCAAGATGCTGCGCGGAGCCCTGATGGCCGTGCTCGGCAACGGCTCGATCGGCGCGACGTCCGACGCGCGCTGAGAGCCCGCGCTCAGAGCTTCGGCACGGGCACCGAGATCGCGGGGAACTCCGTCCCGCCGTCGACCTGGAAGATCTTGCCCGTCACCCAGCCGCCCGCCGGCGACGCGAGGTAGAGCGCGCACGCGGCGATGTCCTCGACCGTGCCGGCGCGGCCCATCGGCGTGTTTGCCTCGAATTGCGCGCGCAGCTCGTCGTTGGCCAGGACGATCTCCAGCGCGTCGGTCGCGATGCCGCCGACCGAGATCGCGTTGACCCGCACCTTGGGGGCGAGCTCGGCGGCCAGATTGCGCGTGATCATGTTGAGCGCCGCCTTGCCCGCCGCGTAGGCGACAAAGCTCGTCTGCACCATGTCGCTCGCGCGCGACGAGATGTTCACGATGGCACCGCCGCCGGCGCTCTCGACCATCTTCGGGACGGCGAGCTTGGTGAGCAGGAACGCGCTCGTCGCGTTGAAGCGCAGCGCCGCCTCGAAGTAGCGTTCGCTGGTCTGCAGCGCGGGGCGCGGCAGCGTGCCGCCGGCGTTGTTCACCAGCACGTCGAGGCGGCCGAACTCGGCCATCGTCGCGGCGACGAGGGCTTCGAGGTCTTCAGTCTTGGTGACGTCGGTGCGCACCGCGAGCGCGCGTCGGCCGCGCTCGCGCACCGCGGCCGCGGTGGCGTCGATGTTCGCCTGGGTGCGCGCTGCGCACACGATGTCGGCGCCAGCCTCGGCAAACGCGAGCGCGATGCCGCGCCCGATGCCCTTGCCCGCGCCGGTGACGATCGCGACGCGGTCGGTGAGCTTGAAGAGGTCGAGGATCACTTCGCACCTCAGCGCAGTCCGAGCGCGCCGCGCCCGGCGACCAGGGGCAGGTCGAGATAGGTCTTGATCCCCGGCGTCGCGCGGCACACGTAGGGGATCGCGTTCACGCAGTGCATCGCCGTGGCGACGATGCCGCGGTTGCGCTCGAGGCCCTCGGCGATCGACGCTGGGTGCAGGCCGCGGAAGCTGACGCGCACCGACGGATCGCCCGTGACCTCGACCTCGAAGCGCTCGCCCTCGGGGCCGAAGCTCCAGGCCGGGTCGAGGTGCTCCTCGCCCATGAACCAGTTCGTCCGCGCGGTCATGAAGACCTCGCCACGTACGGCGCCCTGCCAGGTGAAGCGCTGCGCGGCGACCCGCCCCGGCGCGATCGCTCCGATCGGCGAGTCTATCGGCTTCGTCGCCACCGCGACCTCGTGGCGGCGCTGCGCTTCTCCGGATCGAGCGTCACGCAGAGCTCGGCGGCGACCATGTCGATCGATTGGAAGAAGCCGCCGGAAAGGAACGAGACCATCGGGCTCCGTGCCGCCTCCTCGGGCGTCTTGCCAAACAGCATGATGTCGCGCACCACCTCGACGGCGGCGTAGGTGCGGATGTCGGAGAACTCCTCGGCCCGCACGTGCGTCACGCTGCCCGAGAGCGCGGAGATCATGAGCGGGAAGCGCTCGGTGATGCCGCCCGGGTGGATGCCCGTGCCGTGCAGCGTCACCCGTGCTGCGTGGCAGGCGACCTCGAGCGCCGCGAAGTCGGTCCCGCGCCACGGGTAGAGCCAGCCGAGCGGCGTGACGACGTTCTTTCCCGACCGCAGGATGCGCTCGAGCTCCGCCGCGTCGGCCATGAGCGGGCTGTAGAGGACGCAGTCGGCGTCGAGTGCGAGCAGCGCGTCGACGTCGCTGGTCGCCGCGACGCCTAGGGCGTGCGTTCCGGCGATCTCGCCGGCGTCGCGGCCCGCCTTCTTCTTGCTGTACACGCGGCAGCCGACCAGCTCGAGCTCGGGGTGATTGACGATGCCCTGGATCGCGGCGCGGCCGACGCCGCCCGTGGCCCATTGGATGATCCGGTAGGTCATCTCAGTCCACATTTCCCGGATGGACGGGGCCCATCCCCGCCTCGGAGCCTGGATACCGCCCTCCCGACCATGAAGGCAAGCGTGTTCTGGCCAGGCCACTGGGCGGGGGAGAGCACTGCCTTGACGCCGCCACGGAGGTCCGGACGTCTCCGAGCGCCTTCCGGCCTGACTGCGGCACCCGGAGGAGGCACTCTGGGCGCAGCCCCGGGTGCCAGCTTCGAGCGTCAGCATGGGCCGGGTCTGGCGGCCGCAGCCTCGCGATCCGGTCCAGGATGCGGCCGAACAGCTCGCGCGGGACGGCGACCTCCGCCATCTGGAAGATCGCGTAGCGACCGCGGGCGATCACCTTCGCGCCGATCTTCGCCACCCCGCAGGCTCGTCAGCGACCACCGCTCGACCTCGGACGGTGCGTCATGCGGCTTGTCACCGGGCGCGAGGCAGACATGGCCGCAGGTCCCGTCTTGCGCGAGAGGTGAGACGACTTCGGGAGAGGTTCAACACGATCGCGCTACTCATGACGTGCTAGTGGAATGGCCAACCGGGTGGCTCGTAATCGGCAAGGAAGCGGGACCTCCTTGTCATCTTTCCGTGGCCAGGTGAGGACCGACAGAAGTTACCGTGCGTGTCGGGATGGAGGCCGGAGATGATGCCGAGCCCGTAGCCACGATGGTTTCCCGAGCGACCTGAGACCGCGCTCACGGGGTGAGCGTAGCGGAGCGGTACGATACCTCGAGCATGTCCTCCAGCGGGACGCTGCGAGACGTCGGTGGAAGACTCACGAAGGTGCGCGGCCTCGTCCTGAAGACGTGGCTGCCGCCCGCCCATGTCGTTGTCTGAGCTCGTCCCTGAACCGGCCATCACCAGGCCCACGGGTGTGCCAATCGTGGGCGCGAGATCACCCTAGGAGCTGCTCTCCGTCAGACCAACTTCGTGCCTTCGAGCACGCCCTCCATCGATCACACATTGTGCACTCCGCGTGCTCATGGTGATGCTGGTGTTGGTCGCAATCGGTGTCCTGCCACGCGCGGACCACGCACCAGCTGAACGATCGTCGCGAGCATGAGAATGCGGAGCAGAAGAAGAAGACCCGCGGGGGGGGAGCGCGTGATCGGGCTACACGCAAGATAAAGAGCCACCGTAGTGTTCGCTGGCTTCCAGAATGATTCCGAGAACTTCCAACCGGAGTTTGTGACACGCGCGCTGGTTTTCTCCGGAGGGAAAACGAGATTTCTTTGCCACGTCGCAAGCTTGCAACCGGATTCTTGCGGCATTGCCCAGGAAATGCACAATCGCGTCGTGTGGAAGTGGCTGATACTTTCGTGCCGGCTGCATCGTCGCTGGCCGCTCGTTCTCGTGGCAATGAGCGGTGCGATCGCGCTCGTTGCAAGTGCGTTTGACCTGCGAGTCCACAGCACGGTCTCGATGCCCATTGGCCTCTACCGCGAGGTGCCGCTGCGTCTCGAGCGCGGTCCAACCGAGTTCATGACCCTTCTTCGCGCGCTTGGCCAGCAGCCTCCGGACGATCCGTCAAGACTTGTAGACGCGCTGCGGGATCCGCTCGGCCGATCACCCGGGCGCAGTTCTCGGGGGTGAGTGCGGTGCAGAACCCCGAAAGGAAGCGCTCCAAGATGCGGCTTCGCCCCCGGCAGGTTCCGCGCGAGAGCCGGGCCCCGAGTGCGAGCCGCCTGCGCGCGATTGCCGCGCGCTTGCGCAGAAGACGCGGGGTCCGACGTCTCCCGCCCCCGCGCGTGCCCTTCCTCGGCTTCTCGCCGTCCGTGCTGCAGCAGAGCATCGTCAAGGTCCGGTACGTGCAGAATCGCGGCGGGTCCGGCTGGCGTGTCCATGGTCGGTACCTGGTGCGCGAAGGCGCCCAGCAGGAGGGAAAGCCGGGCCTGGGCTTCGATGCCCACGCACAAGAGATCTACATCCCCGATCGCCTCGGCGGGTGGCAACGGGCCGAAGATCCGCGCCTCTGGAAGCTCATCGTCTCGCCCGAAGCCGGTGAAAGACTCGACCTCCGGCAGCACGCGCGCGAGCTCGTGGCGACGATGGAAGGCGACCTCGGCCTGCGCCTTGAGTGGGTGGCAATCGAGCACTTCGATACCGCGCATCCCCATGTCCACGTGGTGATCCGAGGCCGAAGCCAAGAGGGCATCGTGTTCCGAATGCCCCGGGAGTACGTGGGGCACGGGATTCGCCAGCGGAGCCAGGAGCTCGCCACCCGAGTGCTCGGTCTTCGGCGCGAGCGCGACCGCGTGGCCGCCCGGGAGCGCGCCGTCGAGGCACGCCACTTTGGTGTTCTGGATCAGATGCTCGAGGGCCGGGCCGATCCGGAAAGGCGAATCGAGTTCGAGCATTCAGTCCCGAGCTCAGAGGCGTCCCGCACGCTGCGCCTCCAACTCCTGCGGCGGCTCGGCTTCTTGTCCGGCCTCGGCCTCGCACGGCGCGTGGGCAAACACACCTTCGAG
>DATFYN010000731.1:0-18540 GCA_035315025.1 Myxococcota bacterium | reverse complement strand
CGCCCCCGCATGACCGAGCCCGCTCCCCAAACCAAGCACGACGCTGGCCCGGCGGCGGGCGTTCGCTGGGATCTCTGCGATCTCTACTCCGGCCCTCGCGACCCCGCCCTCGAAGCGGATCTTGAACGCTCCCTCGAGGCGGCACGAGCCTTCGAACGCAGACACCGGGGCCAGGTGGGCGCCCTTCCTGCAGAGGACCTCGCGCAGGCGGTCGACGCTCTCGAGCTCTTGAACGAGCCTCTGGCGCGCGCCCTTTCCTACGCAGGCCTTTTGTTCGCGGCCGATACGAGCGACCCGCAGCGGGGGGCTCTGCTCCAGCGCGTGCAAGAGCGCGCGAGCGAGATCCGCAACACAGTCGTCTTCTTCGAGCTCGAGTGGGTGGCGCTCGAGGACGATGTGGCGGAGAAACGGCTTTCCGATCCGGCGCTCGCGCGTCGCAGGCATTTTCTGGCGGCACTTCGGCGCTACCGACCCCACGTGCTTTCCGAGCCCGAAGAGAAACTGCTTGAAGAGACTGCCAATACCGGCCGCCGCGCCTTTGGCCGCCTGTTTGACGAGGTGATGGGCTCGCTCCGGTTTCACTTCGAACATGCGGGGAAGGTGGAAGAGCTCTCCGAGGAGGAGGTGCTTGCAAAGCTCCACGAGCCCGAGCGCGAGCTGCGGCGCGCCGCTGCAGCCGCGCTCACGAAAGGGCTGCGTCTTAACGCGCGCCTGCTCGGCTTCATCTTCAATACGCTCGTACAAGACAAGGCAGTGCAGGATCGTCTGCGACGCTTCCCGAGTGCGATGCAGGACCGCCACCTCGCGAACGAGATTGACCCGGCGAGCGTGGAGGCCCTGCTGGCGTCGTGCGAGCGGCGCTACGCGCTCGTCGCACGCTACTACCGGCTGAAGGCGAGGTTGCTCGACCTGCCCATTCTCGAGGACTATGACCGTTACGCGCCCCTCCCGGGCGAGCGCGGCTCACGCTCCTTCGCCGATGCCCAGCGGATCGTGCTGGGCGCATACCGCGAGTTCACGCCGGAGCTTGCGAACATCGCCAGCGACTTCTTCGATCGACGTTGGATCGACGCCGAGCTCCGCCCCGGAAAGCGCGGCGGGGCGTTCTGCGCGTCGACGCTTCCAAGCCTCCACCCCTACGTGCTGCTCAACTACACGGGCAACCTGCGTGACGTGATGACTCTTGCCCACGAGCTCGGCCACGGAGTACACCAGTGGCTGGCGCGCGGGCAGGGCCTCTTCGAGCAGGACACGCCGCTCACGATGGCGGAGACCGCGAGCGTGTTTGGGGAGATGCTGGTGTTTCGCCGACTGATGCGGGAAGAGAGCGACCCGCGCGTGCGGCTCGCTCTCTTGTGCGGGAAGCTCGAGGATGCGTTCGCCACGGTCTTCCGCCAGGTCGTGATGACGCGCTTCGAGGAGAGCCTACACAGCGCCCGGCGAAGCGAGGGCGAGCTCGAGATCGCGCACATCAACGAGCTCTGGCTGGCCACCAATCGTCCGATGTTCGGCGATTCCGTTCACCTCTCGGAGGACTACGGCTACTGGTGGCTGTACATCCCCCACTTCGTGCACTCTCCCTTCTACTGCTACGCCTACGCCTTTGGCGAGCTCCTCGTGCTTGCGCTGCTGCGCCGCTATGACGAGGAGGGACCCGGCTTCGCGCCGCGCTATCTCGCGCTGCTCTCGGCGGGTGGTTCCGATACGCCCCCGCGCCTGCTCGGAAAGCTCGGCCTCGACATCACCGATCCGGCGTTCTGGGATGGGGGGCTCGCGCTGCTCGAGGGGCTCGTGGTAGAGGCGGAGGCCCTGGCCTCGTCCCTCCGCAGCTGAGCGCTGGCGCGTGTCGCCCTGGCAAGTCCTGTGGTTCCTGACGCTCCCGATCGGGGCGTTCGCCGCCCTGGTTCTCTCCGGCTACACCCGTGGTGTACGGGCAGGACTCGCCTTTGGTGCTCTCCTCGTCGCCTTCGGCCTCGTGGGCGATCTCCTTCTCTTGCGCGAGCAGTTCGCCCTCGCCTCGTGGCGACCGACCGCCGCGCGCGTCGTGCGGTCTGAAAAAGGCGAGGGCAGGAGCGAGTGGCGGTTCGAGTACGAGTACGAGAGCGGCGGTGCCGTGCACCGCAGCGGCGCGTACACGAAGAGCCCGCGCTTTCGTACCCGGGAGGACACCGAGGCGCTCATCGCGGAGTATCCGGTCGGGCGCGCAATTGTCGTGCAGGTCGATCCCCGGGATCCGAAGCAGGCCGTGGTGTACGCAGAGCCTCGCTATGGACTTCCGATCGCTGGGTTCTTGCTGCATGGTTGGTTGGCCGCGGCGCTCGTGCGCGCCTTCCGGCACCGGTAGGCATGAGGCTCAGCGCTTGTCGAGGGCCCGCGCGATTTCGGTCGCCGCCCGCATCCCGCTCGTGAGCGCCGCCTCCGTGTACGGGCCGACGAGGTAGTCGCCGGCAAACGCGAGACGCGGGGAGCGGTCCGTGCGAGAGAGGAAGGCAGCGAGGCGGGCGGTGTAGCCCACGCGGAACTGTGGAAGCATCACGTCCCAGCGGTGCACCACCGCCTCCCGCGGCGCGAGACGGCCGACGGGCGTGCGCGCAAGTTCGTCCACGACATGTTGTACCACGGCGGCGTCCGGAGCGTCCCACAGGCGAGCGGCGGCGCGTTCGGTGAGCGCAGCGTTCACGAGTCCAGCTCCAGGGGGCGCCGCACCTTCCTTGTAATGGTCCGAGGCGAGGCCATACAGCTCAATCCCTTCCCGGCGCGGAAATGCCACCCCGTAGTAGGGCAGCGTGGCCGGTGCGCGATCGAGGAGGAGGAAGGCAATCGCACCGCGCACATAGTGCACCTCGTCGAAAAACGCCCGCTCGGCGGGCGTGAGCTTTGGACACACCTGGGTGACGAGGCTCCCGGGAATGGCCACCACCACGGCGTCGGCAAGCACGCTCCGCTCTCCGCTCGCACTCCGATATCGCACCTTCGCACCGTCCGTTTCGGTCTCGACCGACAACACGTTCGCGCCCGTTCTCACCGGCACACGCTGGGCCAGCGTGCGTGTCATGAGCCCGTTCCCGCCCTCAAACCACTGGAGCTGAAACCCACTGGACAGAAGGCGCAGCGCCAACAGCACAAACACTCCCGAGAGGTCCTCGGGCTCGCTGTCGAAAGTCGACGAGAAGGAGGGTGCAAACAGGTACTCGAGGGCGTCCTCCCCGACGGTGCGACGCAGATAGGTCGGCATGTCCTCGCGGTCGATCTGCGCGGCGAGCTCGGGACGGTAGGGATCGAGCAGGCGCCGGTTCGCCCGCAGCTCGAACAGGATGCGCGGCAATCGGGCCTTGGCCGAGAATGAGAGAAGCCGCGAGCCCAGCAGACGGAGCGGAGCCCCGAAGTCGCCGGGCTCGAGCCGGCCGGCGCGCAGCACGGCGTTGTCCGCCCGGGCGAGGGACCGGATGTGGTGGTCGATGCCGAGGGCGGAGGCCACATGGCGGAGGTTCCGGTAGCCGCTCGCGATCAACTGGGCCCCGCGCTCGACAATGAACTCGCCATGGCGCTCGCTGCGCATGCGGCCGCCTGCGCTGGGCTCGCGCTCGAGGACCTCGACGTCATGACCCGCTTGCTGCAAGCGGAAGGCGCAGGTAAGCCCCGCGATGCCTCCGCCGATCACAACGATCGCCCCCATCTACTCCCCCGATCTTGGACCCGAAGCGCTCGGGCTCTTGTGTCGCCGCGCTGCGCTCGCCTCCAGAGCGTCGTCGACTGCCTGCACGAGCTCCTCGGGCGCGAAGGGCTTGGCAAGGAAAACGCCGCCGCACGTCGTCAGCAACTCGCGCAGGGCCGGATCGGGCGAAACGCCGCTGATCACGATCACCCCGAGATCTGGGCGCCGGGCGAGCATCGCCCTCAGCGCAAAGGCGCCGCCATGGGGTGGCATGCCGACGTCCACCACCGCCACCGCGAGATTCTCGCCGCCCGGTGCCGCGATGCGCTCGACCGCCGCATCGCCGTCTCCGACCGCCGTGATCTCAAAGCCACGGTCACGGAGCACGCGATCGATCAGCCGGCGCACAAGAGGCTCGTCGTCGGCGACGAGAACACCCCTGCCGCCTGATTCCTCTCCCACCCATGCAGCATACCGCGGGCCAGGACCGACCATGGGGACAAGTTGACGGAAGGCGAAAATAAGACGAAATTGCTGTTGTGCCCTCCGATTACGTCGAGCTGCGCTGCCGCAGCGCCTTCTCCTTTCTCGAAGGTGCATCGAACCCCGAGGACCTCATCGATCGCGCGGCAGAGCTCGGCTACCCCGCCCTCGCCCTCGGTGACCGTGACGGAGTCTGTGGGGCGCCGCGCTTTTACCAAGCCGCACGCCGCGCCGGATTGCGCGGCCTGGTCGCTGCCGATCTCACGGTGCAGGCCGGACCCAGCGCCGGGACGAGCGCGCTGCTGCTGCTCGTGGAATCCCGCCAGGGCTACCGGAACCTTTGCCGTCTTCTCACCGAGGGTCGCGTGGGCTCACCGCGTGGCGCGCCGTGCGTTGAGCTCACGCGGGTGGAGGAGTACGCCCAGGGTCTCATCGCCCTCGCGCGAGGCGACGGTGCACTCGACGCCGGCTTCTTGGCGCGTGTACACGCCATCTTTGGACGGGGTCACCTGTGGGTGGACGTATCGCGCCCGCGCGAACGAGCCGCCGAGGCTGCGCTGCGTCGTGCCGTGGCGATCGCAGAGGTGGAGGGTGTGCCGATTGTAGCGACGAACGATGTGCGTGCGGCGACGGCTGACGGCCGTCGCCTTCTCGACGCATTCACGTGTCTGCGCGAGAGAACCATGCTCGATCTGGCAGGCAGGCGTCTTCTCGCGAACGCAGAGCGATGTTTGCGCTCACCGGAAGAGATGGCCGCGCGCTTCTCCGACCAGCCGGCATGGGTTCGCGCTTCGCGCCAGATCGCCGAGCGCTGCGTGTTCACGCTCGAAGATCTGGGCTATCGCTTTCCTAGCTTTCCCGTGCCCTCTGGAGAGACGCAGGATTCATGGCTACGGCGCGAGACTTTTGAGGGTGCGCGACGCCGCTACGGCGATCCGTTGGGCCGCCGCGCCCGCGCCCAGCTCGAACATGAGCTCGCGGTAATCTCGAAGCTCGATCTCGCCGGATACTTCCTGATCGTGCACGATATCGCGCGCTTTGCACGAGAAGGAGGAATTCTCGCGCAAGGGCGTGGCTCGGCTGCAAACAGCGCCGTGTGTTACGCCCTTGGCATCACTGCCGTCGACCCCGTGGGCATGGAGCTGCTCTTCGAGCGCTTTCTCTCGGAGGAGCGTGGCGAGTGGCCGGACATCGATCTCGACCTGCCTTCCGGTGACCAGCGCGAGCGCGTCATCCAGTATGTGTTCCAGCGCTACGGCCAGCGGGGTGCGGCCATGACGGCGAACGTCATCAGCTATCGAACGCGCCTGGCCGTGCGCGAGATGGGCAAGGTGCTGGGCTTCGGCGGGGAGGAGATCGACCGCCTCTCGAAGCTGCTCTCTTCGTGGGAGCACGACGAGTCCCCACAGCCGCTGCCGAAGCTCCTGCGCCAGGTGGGCGTGGCGCCGGAGGAACCGCGCGTGGCTCTCCTGCTGCAGCTCGTGGCCAAGGTGCGCGGACTGCCCCGCCATCTGGGCCAGCACTCCGGCGGAATCGTGATCGCGGCGGGCCGACTCGATGAGGTGGTGCCGATCGAGCCCGCGGCCATGCCCGGCCGCCACGTCGTCCAGTGGGACAAGGAGGACTGTGCAGACCTCGGGATCATTAAGATCGATCTGCTGGGCCTTGGTATGTTGGCCGCACTGGAGCGAGCGATCCCCCTGATCCGGAGACACGAGGGCGTGGAGGTGAACCTCGCACACCTGCCTCCGGATGACCCCGCTACCTACGCCATGATCCGTCGCGCCGACACGGTGGGTGTGTTCCAGATCGAGAGTCGCGCCCAGATGGCGACCTTGCCGCGCATGAAGCCTGAACGTTTCTATGACCTCGTGGTGGAGGTGGCCATCATCCGGCCTGGACCGATCGTCGGGCGTATGGTGCACCCTTATCTGCAACGTCGTGCCGGGAAGGAGCCCGTCGTCTACCCGCATGCCTCCCTTGAGCCCGTGTTGGCACGAACGCTTGGCGTGCCTCTGTTCCAGGAGCAGCTGTTGCGCATCGCCATGACCGCGGCCGGCTTTAGCGGCGGTGAGGCCGAGGAGTTGCGCCGCGCCATGGGGTTCAAACGTTCGACGGAACGCATGGCTCGGCTCGAGGCACGTCTGCGTTCGGGGATGGAGGCGCGGGGTATCGTCGGCCTCGCGCAAGACGAGATTCTGCGAGGGATCACATCCTTCGCCCTCTATGGATTCCCCGAGTCGCACGCGGCGTCCTTCGCGCTGCTCGCCTACGCTTCTGCGTTCCTTAAGGCCCATCATCCTGCAGCCTTCCTGGCGGCGCTACTCGACGTACAGCCCATGGGCTTTTATGCGCCAGCGACACTGGTGAAGGACGCACAGCGCCATGACGTCGAAGTGCGTCCCATCGACGTTGCGCGTTCGATGTGGGAGTGCACGCTCGAGAACGACTGGCCGCGGTCCGCAGGCGCGGCGCACGAACGAAGAGCTCGGCCTGCGCATGCCGTCCGTGAGCCCGCAGTGAGACTCGGCCTCCGCTACGTGGTCGGAATGCGGGAGGAGGCGGCGCGCAGGATCGAGGCCGAACGGGCGCGCGAGTCGTTTTCGAGCATGGCGGATCTCGCGAAGCGCACAGATTTGCGAAGGACTGAGCTCGACGCGCTGGCCGAGCTTGGAGCGCTTTCGAGCATCGACTCCACAGCCCGCACGCGGCGGTCGGCGCTCTGGCAGGTAGCGGCACTCGAGCGGATGCCCGGCTCCCTGTTCGCCGGAATGCAACCTCCTGAGGAGCCATCGCCGCTCCCAGAGACCTCGGCTTTCGAGGATACGCTTTCTGACTACCGCACAAGCGGCCTCACCACGGGGCCGCAGATCCTCTCTCACCTGCGGCCCGCGCTGCGGGCGCGCGGCGTACTTTCCGCGGAACAGCTGCGCCGCATGCGGGATGGAAGCATGGTCCGCACGGCAGGCCATGTGATCGTGCGGCAACGGCCCATGTCGGCGAAGGGCTTCTGCTTCCTTACGCTGGAGGATGAGACCGGCACCGCCAATGCCATCCTGACCCCTGCCGCCTTCCAACGCTTCCGGGCGCCCCTCCATGCTTCCTCGATCGTTGAAATCCGGGGCCCTCTCCAGAGCGTCGAAGGGGTGATCCACGTGCGTGTGCGCGAGCTGCGCGCTCTGGCCGTGCGCGAGGTGCTACCCCGATCCCACGACTATCGCTGAGCGCACCGAGCGGTGGGCTCAGTGCGTGGCATCCGTGCCTGCGTCCTTTTTCCCGAGGATCTCCCGCACCAGAAGGGCGCCGGTCACGACGAAGCCCGAACCGAACAGGAAGCAAAGGAACGCGAAGCTCCCGACGAGTAGCCATTTGCCGGCGCCGAGAAAGCGCTGGAGCTGGGACGCCATGAGGGCGAAGAGCAGCAGATACATCGCCAGCGCGGACGCCCATTCCAGGATCGAGCGCGTGCGTCCCGGCGTTTGGAAGGAAACCAGGAGCCAGCCGACGGCCAGGGCGGCTGCTGCGCAGATCGCGATCGTGGAATAGATGCTCAGTTCTCCCCCTCGCCGCGCGCCGCTCCGGCGAGGTAGCACGAGGTGGCCCGCTCGTTCAATACGCGCTCCCCTGACCAGCGAGCGGCCGATCCTTTATGCTGAACCCCTTCGCCCTTCCCCCCGAAAAGAGGAGCGCATGGCTGATCCGCTGCTTCGTACCCTTCGCTGCCGCAACGACCATCGGCCCGGAGTCCTCGGTCGCCTTGCCACGGCCCTCGGCGCAGCGGGCGCCAACATTGGGGACATCCGGACCATTCGCGTCGGCCGCGACCAGATCGTGAGAGACCTCGACATCCTGGTCGACGACGAGGCGGGCCTGCTCAAAACGCTCGATGTCGTGAACCAGCTCGAGGGAGTGGATCTGCTCGAGGTCATCGACGAGGTCCACGAGCTCCATATCGATGGCAAGCTCGAAGTGCGGGCGACCCACCCCGTGCGGACGCTCCACGACTTGCGTCGCGTCTACACCCCCGGAGTTGCGGAGGTGGTGGAGACGATCCGGCGCCGTCCCGAGGAGGCCTACGTCTACACGATTCGCGGAAAGACGGTCGCCATCGTCACCAACGGAACTCGGGTGCTGGGACTGGGCAACGTCGGTCCTGTGGCCGCGCTGCCGGTGATGGAGGGCAAAGCGGCCCTCTTGCATCAGTTTGTCGGCCTCTCGGCGTTCCCACTCGTCATCGCAGCCCGCGACGCCGACACGATCGTGAACACGGTCTTACAGGTGGCCCAGGGCTTCGGGGCGATCCAGCTCGAGGACATCGAATCCCCGGTCTGCTTCGAGGTCGAGAAGCGGCTCGTCGAGGGCCTCGAGATGCCGGTCCTTCACGACGACCAGCACGGTACCGCGGTGGCCGTGCTGGCCGCCGCGGTCAATGCGACAACGCGTGCCGGGCTCGACCTTTCGCGCTCCCAGGTGGGCGTCATCGGGCTCGGCGCGGCTGGCACGGCGATCGCCCGCATGCTCGGCGAGGTGAGCCTGCACCCCATCCTCGGCTTCGATCCCAACCCGCAGGCGCAGGCGCGGCTCCGCGCGGTCGGCGGTCAGCCCGTCCCCGACATGACGGAGCTCATGGCGCGCTCCGACCTGGTCGTCGCGGTGACGGGACGGGCGAACCTGATTACGCCGCCCATGGTCCGAAGGGGCCAGGGCATCTTTGCGCTCACCAATCCGCACCCTGAAATCACGGTGGAGGATGCGCTCGCCGCGGGCGCCGCGTTTGCCGGCGATGGGCGCTCGGTCAACAATCTGCTCGGCTTCCCGGGGATCTTGCGTGCGGCGGTCGACTGCCGCGCACGGCGAATCGCGCCCTCGATGTACGTCGCCGCGGCGCGCGCAATCGCGTCCTTTGCTGGCGAGGACGAGCTCGTCCCGAGCCCGCTGCGGCCCGAGGTACACCGCGGCGTGGCACGTGCCGTAGCGGCTGCGGCCGAAAAGGCGGGGGTCGGGCGTGTGCAGGTGCCCACGGACTATCAGCTCGACGCGCCGTTCCAAGCCTTGCGCGGAGGCGACGAGCCGTACCGCTGAAGAGCAGCCTAGCCTGCGACCTCCTTCAGGTGCTCCTTCACGCGCGAAGCGAGGCGATCCGGCGTGAACCCATATTCCGCAGCCAGTGCGGCCAGGGGCGCCGACGCACCGAAGCGGTCGATTCCGTAGATGAGGCCATGCACGCCGAGCAGGGGGAGATAGCTCTCTGCGAGCGCCGCCTCGACCGCCACGACGGGCGTCCCATCGTCGGGGATCAGCGCCCGCCGATACTCGAGAGGCTGCGCCAGAAGGAGCTCGAGGCAGGGAACGGAAACCACCCGCACGAGCACCCCGTCGGCCTGGAGCTTCCCCGCCGCGTCGCACGCGAGCGAGACCTCGGACCCCGATGCCAGCAGGACAACCCTTGGCTTGGTACCCGCGTCAAGGACGATGTAACCGCCGCGCCATACGTCTGCGAGCTGAAACTCCGCCGGGCGCTTCAGCGCGGGTAGCTTCTGCCGGGTGAGGGCCAGGAGTACCGGCCCCTGCGCCCGCTCCACGGCCCACGCCCAGGCGAGGGCCGTCTCCGTGCCATCGGCGGGCCGGAATACCGTCATGTGGGGAATCGCTCGCAGCGCGTCGAGGTGCTCGATTGGCTGATGGGTCGGACCGTCTTCACCGAGAAAGATCGAATCGTGGGTGAGCGCGAAAATCGACTGCAGGCGCATCAGCGCGGCGAGCCGGAGCGATGGCCGCATGTAGTCGCTGAAGATCAAAAACGTGCTGCCGAACGCCAGGAAGGTTCCATCGAGGTTGATTCCGTTGGTGATCGCTGTCATGGCGTGCTCGCGAATCCCGAAGTGGAGGTTGCGGCCCACGAACGGATCGACGCCTTCGCCCGCGCTCGGACCGATGTCGCCGCCGTTCTCGATGCGGGTCAGATTCGACTCCGCGAGATCCGCTGAGCCCCCGACCACAAACGGCACCGCCGCCGCGAGCTTCTGGATTACCGCCTGGGAGTGCTGGCGAGTGGCCGCGTCCTTGCCCTGGATGTCGGCGGCAAGAGAAGCGCCGAGATTGGCAGGCAGCCTCTTTTCCCGATGGGCGTCCCACGCTGTCGCAAGGTTGGGATAGGCCGTCCGCCAGCGCGCGAGCTCCGCATCAAGGCTCCGGCGCTCCGCTCGCTTGAGCGGAATGCGCTCTGCAAAGTACGCCCGCACATCGTCGGGCACGAAGAACTCGGGCTCGAGGGGCCAGCCAAGCGCCTGCTTGGTGAGGCGCGTCTCTTCCGGACCGAGCGGTGCGCCGTGGGCCTTCGCAGTTCCGGCCTTGTGGGGCGAGCCGTAGCCAATCGTGGTGCGAAGGATCACGAGCGAGGGCCGCTCGCTCTCCGCTCGCGCCTCGCCAAGCGCGCGCCGCAGGCCTTCGATGTCGAGCCCATCGCAGCGCTGCACGTGCCAGTCCTGCGCTTCGAAGCGTTTCTGCACGTCCTCGCTGAACGAGAGTTTGGTCGAGCCATCGATCGTGATGTGGTTGTCGTCGTAGACGTAGATCAGGTTTCCAAGATGCAGATGCCCCGCCAGAGAGGCCGCCTCTGCGGAGATGCCTTCCATGAGATCACCGTCGCTCGCGATTCCGTACACAAAATGGTGACCTGGCCCTTGTCCGTCGCGTGAGAATCGCGACCGCACCATGCGCGCCGCCAGCGCCATGCCCACGCTGTGGGCAAAGCCCTGGCCCAGCGGCCCCGTCGTGACCTCGACCCCGGCCGTGTGTCCGTACTCGGGATGGCCGGGAGTACGCGAGCCGAGCTGGCGGAAGCGCATCAGCTGGTCGAGGGGAAGGTCGAAGCCGTAGAGATGAAGCAGGGAATAGAGGAGCATCGAGGCGTGGCCTGCCGACAACACGAAGCGGTCCCGCAGCGGCCAGTGCGGGTCGGAGGGATCGAAGCGCAGATGCTGGTCCCAGATCTCGAAAGCCGGTCCGGCGAGCGCCATCGGCGTCCCCGGATGTCCTGACTTCGCGCGCTCGACCGCATCCACTGCGAGGAAGCGGATCGTGTTCTCGATGCGCGCACGGAGTGCGCCTGCGGGGGCTGCGTTCATGCGTCCTCCGTCGGGATGGTGCGGTTAGACGCAGAGCACGATACCAAGCACGGGAGAAGACGGGAACCAGCGCGGGGGCATACCCCTCCGGAGGGGCGGCGGGTTCACCCCGTACCGATGGAAGGCACGGCATGCCTGAGAGGAAGCGAGTCTAGCTCGTTACCTCGATCCGCCGGGGCCGGTGCTGCTCCGCCTTCGGAAGATGAAGCTCGAGCACGCCGTCGCGCATCTTCGCGCTGATCCGGCTCACGTCGATCTGATCGGACAGCCTGAACTCCCGATAGAAGCTTCCGCTCGCATACTCGCTGTACACCGGCGTCCAGCCGGGCTCGGGAGCAAATCCGCGCGTCGTCTCGATCGACAGGACGCCGCCCTCGAGCCGGACCTGAACGTCAGCGCTCTCGACGCCGGGCAGATCTGCGGTCACCAGGTATTCGTCCGCGCGCTCTACGATATCGACGTCCGCCCGGAATACCGGCCCGCCGCGCGTGGTCTCCCGTTCGATCGCCTGCTTTTCGCGGCTCCTCAGCTCCGGAGTTGCGCTGCCCTCGTGCGTAGTCATGGACTGATTCGACATGAGTTTCTCCTTCGAGATTCGCCAGCGCTCACTGTGCCTGGACTTCGATGCGACGAGCCCGATGCGCGGCCGACTTCGGCAGCTTCACGAGCAGTACACCGTTGCGGTAGCTTGCTTCGACCTTCTCCGAGTCGATCGCCACTGGCAACTCCACCGCCCGGCGGAATTGCCCCACCTGCCGTTCGCGGCGATGCAGGTTCGTGCGACCATCGTCGGGGTAGGAGATCTTGCGCTCTCCCCGAATGGAGAGGCGATTGGCTTGCACTGCGAGCTCGATATCCTCGAGCTTCATGCCCGGCAGTTCCGCCGTCAGCACAAAGCCATCGGCGCTCTCGTACAAATTGACAAACGGATGCACGCCCTGAGAGCCACGCACGTCATACCCCGCGAAGAGTTGGTCGACCCCCCGCCGCAGGCTTTCAAACGCATCCCACGCCTCCCCGGACCGAGGATGCGTAAGTCCGGTCCACCTGAGCTGTGCCATCGAATTTCCTCCCCTATTCAGCAACGCCACCGCGAGGTGGCAGCAAGACTGAGTTAAGCACCGAGAGGAACCCGTCAACTTCGCGGGATCGCGACCCGTGGGAAATGGGAAAAGGGGTCGGGGTGGTGGGATTCGAACCCACGACGCGGAACCCCCAAAGTTCCGGCTCTAGCCACTGAGCTACACCCCGGACGAGCGTCGCCATGCCGAGGCTATCAGAGGCCCCGAAGGGCGGGAAGTCGCGCGTGGTACCCTGCCTCGGTGAGCTCGCCCAGGCCGAGTGCGGCCGACCGTCCTCGCAGCCGCCTGCGCGCGATTACCGATGCTGCAGGCGAAGCGCACTCCATGGCCGCGGCATGCGTGGTGGGCGTGCTCACCGGGGCCGCCGCGATTGGCCTGGCCGAGTTGATCCGCGGCGTGCAGTTCCTGGCGATCGGCGCTCCGGACCTCGCCTCCTACATCGTGCCGTGGGTGCCCTGGTGGCGCGTGCTGCTGGCGGGTGCCACAGGCGGATTTCTTGTCGCTCTCATCACGCGGTATTTCGCGAGTGAGGTCCGGGGGCATGGCGTCCCCGACGTGATGGAGGCCTTCGCGCTGCGCGGCGGGCGCATCCGCAAGCGCGTTGCCCTCACGCGCTCGATTGCCTCCGCGCTCACGATCGGCACCGGCGGGTCGGTGGGCCGCGAGGGTCCGATCGTGCAGGTGGGCGCCGCGGTCGGCTCCGCCGTGGGACAGCTTCTGCGCCTGCCGACCGACCGTCTGCGCATGCTCACGGCCGCGGGTGCGGCGGGCGGAATTGCCGCCGCTTTCAATGCACCGATCGCAGGGGCCTTCTTTGCTCTGGAGGTGATCGCACGCAACTTTTCCGCGTCGACCTTCGTTCCCGTGGTGCTATGTGCAGTGTTCTCGACCGAGGTTGCGCGGCTCTACTTCGGCGCTGCGCCCGCTTTCGGGGTGCCTCCGCTGCAAGTGGGCCACCTCTGGGAAATCTCGCTCGCCGCAGTTCTTGGCTTGGCCTGCGGCCTTCTCTCCGTGTTCTTCATCGTCGTCCTCCATAAACTCGAGAAGTTTTTCGTCCGTCTCCCGATTCCCGCCTTGCTCAAGCCCGCGCTCGGCGGGCTCGCCGTCGGCGCGCTGATTCTCGGTTCGCCGAACCTCTACGGAATCGGGCACGAGACCATGGACGCGACTCTCGCAGGCGCGCTTCCCGTCGGGAAACTCGGCCTGCTGCTCTTGCTCAAGCCCCTGGCCACCTCGCTCACTCTCGCCTCCGGCGGTTCCGGAGGCGTCTTCCAGCCGTCGCTCTACATCGGAGGAATCGCCGGGGGCCTCTTTTCCACCGCCGTAAGCGCGCTGATCCCCGCAGCCACGACCTCTTCCGGCGCATGGGCGCTGACCGGCATGGCGGGCGTTCTCGCCGGCGCCTCCCGGGCACCGGTCACAGCGATCTTGCTCGCGTTTGAGCTCACACACGACTACGAGGTCACCCTGCCGGTGATGCTCGCGTGTGCGGTCTCCACACTCGTCGCTCGCGCCCTTCATCGTGATTCGATCTACACCGCAAAGCTGACCGAGCGCGGCATCGACCTCGACCGACCCGAGGATCTCGCCCTTCGCCGCGTCACCGTGAGCGAGGTGATGCAGCCGAACCCTCCCGCCGTCCGGCTCGATGCCCCGCTCGATGTTGTGCTCGGCCGCTTCTTGGACAGCGATCTTGGGGCGGTGTTTGTGATTGACGCCGATGGCCGGCTTGCCGGCCTGGTCTCGATCCACGACGTGAAGTCGAGCGTCGCGGACTCCACGTCTCTCGGCGGAATCGCCGTTGCGGGCGATGTGTCTGAGGCGGCCGCTTCCATCGGAGTCGATGGCAACCTGGCTGATGCACTCGACATGCTGACGCGCGAGGGTCGCGACGTGCTCGGCGTAATCGACGCAGAAAGGCGCCTCGTCGGGGCGCTATCCCTGCGGACGATCACCGATGTGATCGCCCGGGAGGCGCTGCGAGGCGAGTACGTCGGTGTCTCGGGGCTCGCTGGCGGACCCCGGGGTCATGAGTCGCTGCGGCTTACGGGCGGCGTGCAAGTGCGCGCCCTCGCCGTCCCTTCGGCGCTCGTGGGGGCCACCGTGCGCAAGCTCGACGTGCGAAGCCGCTGGCATGTCTCCGTGCTCGCCCTTCGGAGCAACGGAGTCGATGCCGAAGTCGACCCCGACCGCCCCCTTGGCCCGGGCGACATCCTAGTCGTGATGGGAGGTGAGCGTGACCTCGAGCGCTTCGCCGATTCCCTGCGGCGCGGGGCGGTACGCGCGGTCTAGGCCAGTCGGCCGACCGCTAGTACACGAGCCGGATCGGGCTCAGGACTTTCTCCTCGAGCCAGCCCACAAGATCGCGTAGCGCCTCCGGTCGGATTTCATGACCCATCTCGTACTCGCGGTAGGTGAGGGCGACGCCGCGCGCCGCCAAGAGGTCGCGGCTCTCCCTTGCACGGGCCAGCTCGATCATTTCGTCCGCCGTGCCATGCTGCACGAGCACGGGCATACCGGTGTGTTCGGGGAGCGTGGGAATTGAATCGGAGAGAGGTTTCGGCAACCACGCAGAAAGCGCCGCAAGCCCCGCGAATCGGCCTGGTTCGCGAAGCACCAAGTCATAGGCCATGACACCGCCTTGGCTGAAGCCAACAACCGCAACCTTGCGGCGCTCGACGGGATAGCGTTCGAGGGCTTCGTCGACGAATGCCCGCAGCGCTCCCGCGCCCTTACGGAACTCGTCGGGATCGAGCCCTCGGTCGCCCAGCGGGAACCAGCCATAGCCGCGCAAGCCGGGGCCGATCTCGAAGCTAAACGGTCCCTGAGGACACAGCACGAGCGCTTGGCCGCCGTGAAGGTAGGGCGCGAGCCCAAGCAGATCGTGCGCGCTCGCTCCCCAGCCGTGGAGCGCGAGAATGGTCGGAAAGGGCCCTTCGCCCGCGGGAAAGTGTACGGTGTGGAGCAGCTCCATGGCTCGAGAATAGGTCGCGATGCGGAGCGCCGCCTGCCCGTGCTACATCGTTCTACCTCGAACCTCCTGAAGTGAGCCCGCATGGCCCCGGCTGCCAGCACCCCCTTGGGTCGGACCCTTTTCGACAAGGTCTGGGACGCGCACAGCGTGCGCGAACTCCCGAACGGTCAGACCCAACTCTTCATCGGGTTGCATCTGATCCACGAGGTCACGAGTCCCCAGGCCTTCGCGATGCTGCACGACATGGGGCTCCCCGTGCGCTTCCCAGGCCGCACGTTCGCGACGGTGGACCACATCATTCCCACCGATTCCCAGCTGCGCCCGCTTTCCGACTCGGTCGCCGAGGCCATGATGAGCGAGCTCGAGCGCAACTGCCGAAAGCACGGCATTCGATTCTTCGACCCGGCTAGCGGTCATCAGGGCATCGTCCATGTCATCGGCCCGGAGCTCGGCCTTACCCAGCCCGGCATGACGATCGCCTGCGGCGATAGCCACACTTCCACGCACGGCGCCTTCGGTGGGGTGGCTTTTGGCGTCGGCACGAGCCAGGTTCGCGATGTGCTTGCCACGCAGTGCCTCACGCTGAGCCGCCCGCGGGTCCGCCGCATCGAAGTCACCGGAAAACTTGCATCGGGGGTCTATGCGAAAGACGTCATCCTCACGATCATCCGCCATCTCGGCGTCAATGGCGGCGTCGGGTTCGCGTACGAGTACGCGGGCCCCGTCTTCGAGGCGATGACCCTCGAGGAGCGGATGACGGTTTGCAACATGTCGATCGAGGGGGGCGCGCGCTGCGGCTACGTAAATCCCGACGAGAGCACCTTCGCGTATCTGCGCGGGCGCGAGTTCGCGCCCAAGGGCGAGGCTTGGAATCGCGCGCTCACGTGGTGGCGCGCGATCGCATCTGAAGCGGGTGCGCACTACGCCGACCACGTCCAGCTGGACGGAGCCGCGATCGGACCGACGGTCACGTGGGGGATCAATCCTGGCCAAAGCGTGGGGGTCGACGAACGCCTTCCCATCCTGCGGGAGCTTCCCGACAAAGAGCGCGCAGCCGTAGAAGAAGCGCTCCTGTACATGGACCTGCGTCCGGGCCAGCCGATCCTTGGCACCAAGATCGACGTCGCATTCATCGGCTCGTGCACCAATGGCCGCATTTCGGATTTGCGGGAGGCGGCACGTGTCGCGCGCCGTGGTCGCGTGAACCAAGGCGTGCGCGCCCTGGTCGTTCCCGGATCGCACGCCGTAGCGCGCCAGGCCGAGGCTGAAGGCCTCGACGAGGTCTTCCGGAGCGCGGGCTTCCAGTGGCGGGAGCCGGGCTGTTCGATGTGTCTCGCCATGAACCCGGACAAGCTGATCGGGCGTGAGATGTGCGCGTCGTCGAGCAACCGGAACTTCAAGGGTCGACAGGGTTCACCGACCGGCCGGACCCTCCTCATGTCACCCGCCATGGTCGCCGCGGCCGCACTCCACGGACGCGTCGTCGATGCAAGGGAGCTTCTGTAGATGTCGAATGCGGCTGCGGTGCGGCGCGTTGTCGGGCGGGGCTGCGTGTTGCGCGGCGATGACATCGACACCGATCGCATCATCCCCGCGCGCTACCTGCGTGCCATCACTTTCGAAGGTCTCGGGGAGCACGCCTTCGAGGACGATCGCAAGCAGGCGAAGGGCGATCATCCCCTCGACCAGGAGCGCTACACCGGCTCTTCCATCTTTATCGTGGGGCACAACTTCGGCTGCGGCTCCTCGCGCGAGCACGCCCCCCAGGCGCTACGGCGCTTTGGCTTCCGGGCATTCGTCGGCGGCTCCTTCGCCGAGATCTTCTTTGGCAATTGCGTCGCCCTGGGCCTGCCGTGCGCCGTGCTCTGCCAAGAGGATCTCGCGCGGCTCATGGATTCAGTCGAGCTCGATCCCGAGCAGGAGATTGTGCTCGACCTCGAAGCGGGCACCTTAATCTCGCGGGCCGGCGGCATGCGAGTGGAGATCCCCGATGGCGCGCGCCACCAGCTCCTCGAGGGCACGTGGAATGCCACCGCGGTGCTCCTCGACGCAGGTCCCGCGATCGAAGCCACGGCGGCACGGCTGCCCTATGTGGCCGGCTTCGTCGCCCCACCCGCGCAGCCGTCGCGGTCGTGAGCGGCGGGGAGTCTGCGGCTCGTCGGGAGGGGGCTACTCCCCCTTGAACTTGGGCGCACGCTTCTCGAGAAAAGCGTCCATTCCCTCAGCGCGGTCGGCCGTGCTGAACACAAAGCCGAACGCCGACTGTTCAAGCGCGTGGGCAACGCGGATATCGGCATCCTGGCCGCCCTCCAGGATGCGCTTGGCGAGCGCAATGGCGCGCGGTCCTTTGCGCGCGATTCCCTCCCCCACGCGCAGCGCGGCATTCAGCAGCTCGTCTGGAGGGAAGACTCGATTCACGAGGCCAATGCGCTGGGCGGTCTCCGCATCGATCGGCTCACCCGTCGTGACGAGCTCCTTCGCCCAGGCGACTCCAACGCGACGAGGCAGCCGGCTCGTCCCACCGAAGCCCGGCACAAGACCGAGACCCACCTCGGGCTGACCAAAGCGCGCCCGCGCCGAGGCGTAGATCCAATCACAAGCGCACGCGAGCTCGCAGCCACCCCCCAAGGCGAACCCGTTCACCGCCGCGATCGTCGGAAAGGGCAGCGCCTCGAGGGCAGCGAGGGCACGATGGCCGAGCTCGCTGAAGGCCAGCCCAGCCTCCGGGTCCATGCCCCGCATCTCTGCGATGTCCGCCCCGGCCGCGAACGCCCGCCCGTCGCCCGTGAGCACCACGGCGCGCACGTCGTGGGCCGCCGCCATGCTGCGGGCGTGGCCCAGCAGACACTCGAGCGTGGCGCGATCCAAGGCGTTCAGCACCTCGGGCCGGGCGAGAGTAAGCAGTGCGACCGGCCCTCGCCGCTCGAGACGCACCGGCTCGCTCATGACTGCCACCTCACGGCAAGGGGTTCATGATCTTCGGCACCCCGCTGAGTGCGCTCTGAAGAAACGCAACACGCAGCTGGATCGACTCCGCAGCCGACTGGGCACAGTAGTGACCCTCGCCCTGACTCATCGCGGAGAGAACCGTACAACCCGGCGTCGCTGGGATTCCGGGCACGCCGGTGGGAACGTACTGAACCAAGCCCGAGGTCGTCTGAGCGTCGATGTTGCCCTGGATCGGACCGACTGCGGGCGAAAGGATCACCACAGGCTGGG
>DATFYN010000730.1:0-2733 GCA_035315025.1 Myxococcota bacterium | reverse complement strand
ACGCTCGGTCGTTGCGATGAGACGGGCTCGCAGGGGTACCGGTTGGAGGCTGCCCTCAGGCCGAAAACTCCCTTGCGAAAGGGCCGCCAGTAGCGACGAGCGCAGATCTCCGCGGAGCAGCTCGATTTCGTCGAGCAGCACCGTACCGTCCGCGGCCCGCTCAAGGAGACCGACGTGTAGCTCCGGCACCACGGGATGCCGGCCCGCAATGCAGCCCAAAAGCTCCCGTGCCAGAAGCGACTCCGGGATCGAGCCGCAGGCCACCACCAAGAAGGGGCGGGAGCTGCGCGCTCCCCAGGCATGCACCGCCCGTGCGACGAACTCCTTGCCCGCCCCCGAAGGCCCCGACACCAAAACAGGTAAGTCGGTCCGCGCTGCGGCGCTGGCCTGCTCGATCACGCGCTGCGTGGCTCGACTGGCGCCGACGATCCGATCCTCGCGGCGTCGACCCACCGGCCGCTCCGCCCCGGTTGCTTCTACAGACGGAGCGCTTTGCCCCATCGGCTCGGCCATGGCCATGGCGAAATCCCCCCCACCGCGGTCCTCCCGCCGCCGAAAACTATTTGAAAAGCAAGCGAGTTGTCAACCAATTTGCGAGTCCAGAAGCGAGTCGCTCAGTTTTCCCCCTCCTGGCTCCGAGCCTTGACGGGGGTGGCGCCTGCGTGGTAGCGGGGTGGGGAGGAGGGGGGGAGATCCAAACCGAGCTTCGAACACCGCCAGGCACAGATGCCATCTCGCGCGTCCGCCTGCTGCCCGACCCCCTGATCGACCAGATTGCGGCCGGCGAGGTCGTTGAACGACCCGCGTCCGTGGTGAAGGAACTGGTCGAAAACGCCGTCGATGCCGGTGCGACGCGGGTGCGTGTGGAGGTGCGCGAAGGCGGGACTGCCCTCATCGCGGTAACCGACGACGGGCACGGCATGACCCCGGAGGACGCCCGGCTCGCCCTGCGGCGCCATGCGACAAGCAAGCTCGCCACCCCCGAGGATCTGCAGCGTATCCAGAGCTTCGGATTCCGCGGAGAAGCACTGCCCGCGATCGCCTCGGTCTCCCGCCTTCGCTTGCAGACCCGCCCGCCGGGCGTCGCGGAGGCCTTCGAGCTGCTGGTCTCGGGAGGGGAGTTCGTCCGCGAACGTGCGACGGGCGGCCCAGTCGGCACGCGGGTCGAGGTAGCGGACCTCTTTGCCCAGGTCCCTGCCCGGCGGAAATTCCTGAGATCGGCCTCTACGGAATGGGGTCATGTGACCGACTGGCTCGCGCGTGCGGCCCTTGCCTGGCCGAGCGTTCACTTCGACGTTCGCCGCGACGACCGGACCGCACTGACGTGGCCTGCCGCGGCTGAGCCCCTTGACCGGATTGCCGCAGTTCTTTCGGAGGACGAGGCCGGGGCGCTCGTACCGTCGGAGGGTCGGGAAGGGGAGGTTCGTGTTCTGGCCTTCGCCTCCCGCCCGGATTGGCACCGCGCGACCGGGGAGGGCATTCACCTCTTCGTGAACAGCCGACCCGTACGCGATCGCGTTCTGCGGCACGCCATCGTGGAGGTCTATCGCGACCTTCTCCCGCGCGGCCGGTTCCCCTCGGCGCTTGTCTTCGTCGAGCTCCCGTACGCCGCCGTCGACGTCAACGTGCATCCGGCGAAGTGGGAAGTGCGTTTTGCGAATCCGAGGGGCATTCACCAGCTGATCACCCGGACCCTGCGAGAGGCAATCGTACGACGGAGCTGGATCGGAGGGTCGGCGGCGCCGGCGCGGCCGGTGCAAAGCGGGGATGAGCGGAAGGGGGCGTCTGGGACCGGGTCGCTGACCGACTGGATCTTTGCGGATGCGCAAAGGGCGGCGGAGGAAAATCGGGCCGCGGCACCCCAGCTCACGGGAGCGGGCCCCGGCGAGCCGCTCGCGCCTGTGCGCGTCGCCTCGCCCGTGCGCTTTTCCGATCTTCGCCTGATTGGCCAGCTCCTCGCCACGTACCTTGTGTTCGAAGGCAAAGACGGTCTTGTGCTGATCGATCAGCACGCCGCGCACGAGCGGGTGCTCTACGAACGACTGCGCGCAAGCTGGGTTGCGGGTGGGGTCCCTCGCCAAGCCCTTCTTTCTCCCATGGTGGTTTCGATCGGTGTTGCCGAGACGCTTGCGGCTGCCGCCGCAGCGGATTCCCTCCTTGCACTGGGCTTCGAGCTTGAGCCTTTTGGGGATGATGCGATCGCGGTGCGTGCCATCCCCTCGCTCCTTGCGGGCCAGGATCCCGCACCCCTCGTGAGAACTCTGGCCGAGGAGCTTCGTGCGGCCGGGCGCGCGGGCGGCGACGGGAGCGCAACCGTACGGCTCCTTCCAGAGCTCGATCGCGTGTGCGCAACGCTCGCGTGTCACTCCGCTCGGAGGAAGGGCGATCTGCTTGGCCCGCAAGAGCAGCAAACCCTCGCCGAAGCTTTGGACACCATCCCGTGGGCTCCGACCTGTCCTCATGGACGTCCCGTCGCAGTGCCGTTTGATCGTGCAGAGATCGAGCGGCGCTTTGGTCGCCGCTGACCCGAGAAGGGAGAGGGCGCTACCCTGCGGGCGCACTCTCAAGAGATATCCCCATGAAGCATGAAGATCCGCGGCCGCCCGTCGTGGTCGTGACAGGGCCGACGGCGTCGGGCAAAAGCGCCTGCGCCATCCGCCTCGCCGAGCGCTTCCAAGGCGAGATCGTGAACGCAGACTCGATGCAGGTGTACCGGTACCTCGACATCGGTAC
>DATFYN010000729.1:0-2070 GCA_035315025.1 Myxococcota bacterium | reverse complement strand
ATGCCGGTGTTCGGTTCGATGTCCGCCGCGCTCTACTGGCTACTGAGGGCACTTTAAAAGTTCACCGCGGGCGTCGGTGTGTTGCGGGCCTGAGTCGGAAGTTCACACGCTGGCGGCTGTCGCGTCGTGGCGTGATTGCAGCGCGGGCGGGCTGAGGTTCTACTACTTCGTTCCGTCTTCGGCGGGTCACCTCACGACTGCGACTGCTGTCTGCGCGGCGGGACGTACCGCGGGTTGCCGAGCCTCTCTGCGGCATCATCGACGAGGCGATGCAGCTCGGGATCAAGTCGACATACGCGAAGCCGTCCTCCCCATGTCGAACGACTTGACCCACGATCTCGAACGGAGAGTCCGCCGCGCGCGATGACCCACGCAGACTAAGGGAGGCTAGGCTGGATCGCCGGCGTACTGGTTCTGCACGCATCGCGCCCCGAGCCGCTCTCAGTTCCCAGATGGCGGCCCTTCTGGACTGTCCGAATTTCTCCTTCCGGTACGTTTCGCATTCCGAAAGCAGACATGCCTCCCTGCTTTCGGTCGGCGAATTACCCGGAGTTGAGGATGGTTCCGCGCTTATCGCCAACGCAAAATCTTATTCCGTGGAGTCGCGCGCGATCGATTCTGCGATGAAGGGCTTTCCTCGGAGCCTTTTGAAAGCAAAAGTGCCTTGCGCACTGCGCGCGGGGCCGGAGGGCTTGCCGACGCAAGTCGATTCCTTCAAGGACCGCCTGCGCGAGTCCATGAGCCGCGAAACGCGCGATACTCACAATGTCCTCTTTCATCGACAGACGAGTGTCTACCGCACCGGCGATCCTGCGGATGGGGTCTATTTCATCGAGACTGGTCTCATCAAGCTCTCGGTGCTCGCTCCGGGGGGGAAGGAGTGCCTGCTGGCAATTCACGCCCCGGGTGACGTGTTTGGCGAGCTGTGCCTGGCCGGGGAACATGTGGTTCGGCGGGAGACGGCCACGGCCATGGAGGACACGACGCTGAAGGCGATCCCGTGCCCGGAGTTCCTCGCCCGCCTGAACCAGGATGCGCTGCTGGAGGGCTTCGTGCACTACCTGGCAGAGCGAGTCACGAGCCAGCAGGAGATGATCGCTCACCTGGTGACGGTGGATGGCGAGCACCGGCTCGGAGAAACGCTGCTGATGCTGGGGAAGCGTCTCGGCAAGCCAGACCCGCACAGTCGGCGGATCGCGGCTCGAATCTCACACGAGGAGCTGTCGCAGATGGTGGGGACAACGCGGCCGCGGATTACGGAGTTCATGAACAGACTCCGTACGCTCGGGCTGATCAAGGTCACCGCGGAGCACCATCTGATTGTGAAGGAAAAGAAGCTTCGCACCCACCTCGAGGGCATCTCCTCGATTCCGCCTCGCCGCAGATCTTTGTTTTCGAGAAGTGTTCAATATTGAACCGACAGCGGTCGGGTGCGGGCGTAGGGTGGCGTGTACTGGGACGAGGGTGAGGTCGGTCGTGACACGGCCCCCCGCCGAACAAGCTCCTTTCAGGGCAAGCGCAGAGGTGGCTCTTCTCGACTCGGCCTCGCCCTCTCTCTTCTCAGACGTGGCCGTCGACGCAAGGAGGACGTTTTGACAAGTTCCCTCACATGTTCTGCCTATCCCGCCACGGAACGAGAGGAGGCCGAAGCCCGCGCCAATGTTGATTCCAGACAACAAGGCTGGACGATTCTGGGATGGGATTGGCACCCGGACACGACTCGAATGCTGGGCCCAGAGAGTGGCGTCCTCGTCGTTCGGTTCTACGCGCTCGCGCAGGTTCCTCAAGCCTAGGCGTTGGTCATCCACGGGCGCGTCTTTGCGTGCCGCCTGGGGCACGTTGCTCGCGTCCAGATGATCGCTGTCTGAGATGGCGTGACGTTTGCCTGTCTGCCCGGCCGCCACGCCCGCCAGCGCGGCCAAACCCCCTTGATTTGCCATTCCCCCCTTTGAAGTTCATTGTGCTGGCGTGCACTCGCACGCCACCCCCGCGCAGGTCAAGGCCGTGGATGGATGGTTACGGCGCTGCTTCCCCGGCTGCACCGTGGAGAGCGAGGATGACTTCGCGCGT
>DATFYN010000728.1:0-14407 GCA_035315025.1 Myxococcota bacterium | reverse complement strand
GTGCCACGAGTGCGTGATGGCCGGGATTCGGCTCGAGGGAGCGCCCGAGCGTGTCAAGCCGGGTGCGCCAGGCGCGCTTGCGCACTTCCGGGTCGGCCAGATAGTGCTCGAGCGTGGCCATCTTCTCTGCAGCGGGATTCTTGGTCCAAACACCCTGTGGGCCGCGGAAATCCGGGATCCCGGAGTCGGTGGAGATGCCTGCGCCGGTCAGCACGACGATGCGCGAGGCTTCATCGATCCATGCGCGGATCGCCGCGATCGCCGTGGCCTCCGCGTCGTCGCTTTTTACCATGCGGAGATCTCCTGGACCTTTCCGCTCGAGGAACGATCCTGTGTGACGAACTCGAATGTTCCCTTGCGAATGTTGAAGAAGGCAAGCTCGGGCAGGCTGAACAGCGCGCCGCGTGCCCCAGCCGAGAGTACCTCCCCGCCATCCAAAGGTGCGAGAAACAGACCGATCGAGGCCGCACCGATGCCGGATGCCAAGTTGATGGCACCGTAGAGCGGGCGCAGCACAGCGGCGTCATCGGTGAAAAAGAGGAAGAACGAGTCGTCGTGGGCACGATGGTACAGGGTCGAGGTGAGCGTATTCGACTCCCGCAAGTAAACCGCGATCGGCCCCTCGTGCTGGTACAACGCGCGAAGGAGCCCGCGTCGACGAGAGGGCAGCTCATAGCGGTCGACCACGTGCCAACGAGTTTCCACGCTCGTGGCCGAAACGAAGGGGATGAAGTTCAGGTTGAATCCGACGCCGACGTGACCGCCCAAACGACGATCGGGATTCCTCCCGTCCGCCTCCTTCAAGCTGCGATCGATCGTGCGAAAGACCTCGGTGACGCAATTTCTTGTGATTAGGTCGTAGCGGTAAACCTGCATGAGCTCATGCTCGAGGGCGAGCTTCCCCTTCGCTGCTCGCCCTAGGAGATCGCGCAGAACGGCATCCGCGGCCACAAGTTCCGGAAGGTCGGTGCGCCTTGCCGGCCGAGTGGGAATCATCCGCCCCGGGTGGAGCCGGACGTCGCGCGCGCCTCGCGCACCCTCCTCGAGCTCGAGGAGACGGTTGCCGGTGGACTCGAGGTCGGCGAGGCGTGCCTCCTCGAGCGTGCTGCCGTCGATCAGCGCTGCGCGTGCGGCGAGGAAGGCGGCGCGGTTCTCCGCGTCGAGGCTGGGAAGGAGCGGCGTATTCCGTCCGAGGGCGGCGCGGGGGAGCTGCGGGTCCTCGTCGCTGAGAGCGTCCAGCAGAAACAAGTGCCCGGTCTGCACGGACGCATGGAGGGCCTCGAGGCGCGCCATTCCCACAAGGAGCGGAAATCCAAAGTCGGGCCGGTTCGAGGCGACGAGCTCGCCAAGGCGCTGTTCGAGGTCCGCCGCGAATCGAGCCAGGCGCGCCCGCTCCTCTTGGGAAAGCGTCCAATCCGGGCCTTCGCCCGTGCGCAGGCTCTCCGCTCGTAGGGGGAGCGCGCACTCCAGGACCTGGAGCGCGCGCAGGCTGACGAGGCCATCCCGGTAGCGACGGGCGAATCCGTAGGACGCCGGCGGCGGCACCTCTTCCGAGACCGAGCCACTCCCCGCGTCGGGGCTTTCGGGTTCGAGTGCGACGAGCGATCCGGTGAGCTCGGCCTCGCGCCCGGGCAAGAAGCCCAGACCGCGGGTCTGTGCGACCCGCGTCCGAAGTGCGTCGAGTACGGGTGAGGCAGGCGCGGGGGGGATCGGGTCCCTGCCGTCGGGCAGGAAAAACCCCGCTGCGGGGAGCGAGAACCCTGAAAACCCGTCGTCTCTGGCGCCGACCCGCCGCGCCGAGCGTTCGCGCAAGAAGTGCTCAAGCAGCGCCGCATCCTCTGCCGCGCTCGCCACCTGATCGAAATTGGCCTCTTGAATCTGCCGCTGCTCTTCGAAGCCGTCGCGCAGGATCCCGTAGGTCTCGTCCGAGACCGCGACGCGAACTCCCCGGATATTGCGGTTCAGGAGTGCGTTGTAGAGGTGAAAAAAAGCTTGATCGCTCTCTCGGTAGAGGCGCAGCACGCCCGGCTTTTGGTGCTGGTAGTGGTAGACCTCATCCCCGAAGCGGATGGCCACGTGGCCGCCGCTCGAGCCGCCCTCGTTCGCATCGACATACAGGTATTCGAAGGTCCGGCTGGGGGTCTCCTCGGCGGCGGCACACGCCGCCGCTGCGACGACGACGAACACCGAGGCGATGGCGATCCCGCAGTGCCACGAGGACCCCACGGCTTGGGCCCCTGCGCTACGGCGTTCCGTCGTAGCCCTTCTGGATCAGCTCCGCGCGCGAGAGGTCGTCGCGCGTCAAGTTCGACTTCCACGCCGCGAGTTCGATCGGCTTTAGACCCCCCTTGCGAAATCCTTGGCCGATCGCGAGGTAGGTATTGTTGTCAAGCTCCCAGTCCGTGATGCCGTGCTTTGCTGCGACGCTCCCGATCTTGCGCTCGAAGGCGTCGAAGTCGCCACCCGATCGGACGTACGAAGCGGTGTAGTCGCGCACGTCCTCGCGGTACGCATCTTGACTATTTCCCGAGGAGTCGCTCGAGCTCTTGAAGGGGCTCGACACCGATGTCGAGATGCTCCCAGAGCTGTCCGAGCTGTCCGAGATGCTCCCAGAGCTGTTCGAGATGCTCCCAGAGCTGTTCAAGAAGGAACATCCCCAAGCCGCAACGACGAGGACGGCGAGAGCCAGCGCAAGATGACGAGACGGCATAGGGCCTCCCTTGTTCGGCATCACTCTGCCTTCCGATTGGCTCAGCCGTGTGCCGTCTCCCTCCTTCGACAGCCAGCATCACGCGCCGTCGGGTCGGATCCGGTCACAGGCTGAGCTAGTCGGATAGACAGAGGCATCACTTTAGGCGCTTTCGGGCTGGGGCCAGACGTGGCGGCCGATGTAGTTTGGGTCGACGAGGCGCGCGGGCAGGGGAGGGAAATCGCCCGACGGGCGCGGCCAGGCGCTGTTGCGTCACTCGCGATCGGGGCGCCGACCCGGATCTGTCCGCGGTCCACCGACACCACCGATGGCCTCCGAGGTAGAGGGCGGTTTAGGTCAGCCTGACGAACGTTGAATCTTCCCAGCGAGTGATCCTTGTCTCGCTGTGCTCCAGAGTGGCGACCACGAGACCCTGGAGAACGGCTCCGCGCCAGACGCCGTGGTAGGTGATGCGATGAGGTGCGCAGCGGTGCGTTCCACGTCAGGATCCACTCGGTGTTGGAGGGTCCAGCGAACACGCCCTGCGGGCGCAACTTGGTGACGTCGAGGCGGGCGCACCATTCCACCAGAGGGCGCGGGTTGTGGACGGCACGACCGCTAAGGGGGCGGACAGGTTCCGTAATCATCATTCACCCCGCCCACGATCTCCGAGGTGCTCCACCGTGGACAGATGGGACGGACAGGACACCAGCTTGGGTAAATCCCCCTCTCCGGGCTTTTCCGCAGGACCTCCCGCGTACGACGCGCTCCCGGCCTCCACGGGCACGACGACCGTCCTCACGAACAACGGGGCAAGCGGCGGGACCTTCAGCTCAACCTTCACGGTGTACGCCGACGTGATCCTGACCGCCCCGGGCGGCAACCCCAGCGATCCCGCCCAGGTGGCGTCCCACTTCCCCCTCGCTAGCTTCACCGAGTCCATCCAGGGGCTGTGGCATCCGCCCAACCCTTGCATCCCGAACTCCGGCCCAGGAACCGCCGTGTGTCAGGGAGACGGCTTCCAGCCTGAGTGACGCTTTGCGCCTCGGGAGACCACATTTAGGTCAGGGGTGGCCTTGCCTTAGGCTTTTTGGACGCCACAGCGACGTTCCGGAGGCCATGATGAAGCATCATAATCGTCTCGCGGCCGGTGCACTGGTTTTGGGTGAAATGCTGTTGTTGCTTGGGCTGATTTTGACAGCTCCCTCTGCATTGGCCGATTATATCGTGTCTGGGTCTGCCACCGTACCGCTCTGTGTCGTCGGCACCGACACACAATCGTTTGGCCCAGCAGCGGTTCCGAACAAGTCAGTGCCGCGACGCCTCCGGTGGGCGTCACGTGCGCTAATTTCTCCAACTCGGCCTCTGCAGCTGCTGCTGTGGACGAAGCGCAGTCGATGTTGAGTGTCTCCGGTAATACGGCGGCCCTGGGCGCCGGTGCTAATGCCGACGCCAGTATGGGAGTTACCGTGACGCTCACTCCGCCGCCAGGTTACGCGGGCGGCCCGGTCAGCGTTGGATTCGGAAGTACCTACCAGATAATGCTGAGCCAAGTTCCCGACTGCGTGGAGGGCATATGTCCAAAAAAACTTCGGTGCTGCGGGAATCGGATACGCGGTCCAGTACAAGTCAAATGGTCAGTTGAGAAATCTTCTCTCCGCCATTAATTAACCTCGATTACCCCGTCAATCTTCCGTCGAACGTTCTGTTGACAACGGCAGGAAGCAAGAGCGGGATCGGCGGAACGGACTTGATAAGTATGGATTGTTGTACCGCGCACTTTACGATCGACGTTGGGATCATCCTATCCAATGGCTGGAGCGGCAGCGTCGGTGATCCAATTACCATCACCGTTCCGAGCGGGTGGTCCTACTCGCCTACGCCTGGGCCGGTAATAGGCTTTGTACCGGACCCCGGTACGCTGTTGCTCGTCGGCGCTGGCGTAGCGGGGCTTGCGGCCGTGCGAGCATGTCGCTATCGCGTGTAGTTCCACCTTCAGCGATGCAGATCGACACGCCACGGCTTCGGTTGGGGCGTTATCGTATCTACACTGGGAACCAGCCGTGCGCGCTCCACCTTCAATCTAAGTAACCACTACGGCTGCATCTGTCGTGCATCGCATTCCTGGTACGACCCGCCCGATCTTTCTTTCTGACACTTTTTCCCTGAAATTACCACCTAGTGTCTAGGAGGGGAAGTGCCGGAAGGAGTTCCCCCAACGTTGGCCAAAGGACTCGGATTCGCTCTAGCCTGCTTGCTGGTATGGCTCGCGGCCGTGGCGAATGCGGACGTGATCTACCAGTACACAGGCAATCTATTCACGACTCCACCCAGCCCATATACCATGGGTGACTTCGTTTCGGGTACGATCCAGCTCTCAGCCGCCTTACCTGCCAACGAGACCAGCCTAGACCTGCTGGCCGTCAACACACCCATTACCCTAGATGGATACAGCTTCTCCGACGGGGTAGGGAACCTGACATTTGCGAACGCAATTGCTTCGTTCGCAATGCTGAGCACGAATGGATCCGGCGTAATCACGGCTTGGAATTTTAAGTACCACGGCATTGGGCACGACATGACCACCAACAACGTCGGCCCCGGAACTGGCCAAGATCTCGGCGATATCCTATATGCGCAAGCCAGTGTTTTTGACAACCCTGGCACATGGACGCTCGTCCCCGAGCCGTCCGCTCTGCTGCTCGTTGCGACGGGAGTCGTCGGGATCGCCGTCCGACGCCACCCTGCGCGAGGCGCCTCGCTCGGAGAGCGCGCCTCCCGGTAGCAGCACGATTTGTCAGCCTTCACGCATCTGATCGTGTTGCAGTGCGCGGAGCTGCAAGCGCGGTGAGGCCCATGTGCCGAGAACGCCCGCGGCCGAACCAATTACGGACGCGGCGAGCCACCGGACGCTGAGTGTCCGCTTCACTGCAAGCAGGATGCAGCACGGAACGACGATAACTGCGGTCATGAGTCCCATCGCGCCGACAATCGCTGCCACCACTGCAGCAAGCCCATAAAGATTCTGCGGATCGTTTCCAGGCCACCACTGGAGACGTCGGGCCAGCCTCTGCCAAGGACCGAAAGCCAGAGAAATCCAGGCAAGCGCACCGTACCAGAACAGCTTCGACAGGAGTCGATCAGGAGGAGATGGAGAGCGGGAGGTCCACCAGTCTACGAGAAGAAGGACGGCAACGAGGAGCGCGATGGCCCGTGCGACCAGCACCTTTGCCCGGGCGTGATCCATCTATTTTCGATCGGCAGCTCACCGATCGCACTGAAGCGCTGCGCACGACGGCCCGCGCAGACAAAGCGGTCCGAGTTCGCTGTGGCTGCGGAGCGGGCGGTTCAAGACCGGTTAGCAGCTAGGTGGTAGCAATGAGAACAGGCGCGAGCCTTATGGATCCCCAGCCTTCCCGGCGCAGGCGATGCCGGCGAGATGGTCTGCTAGCTCGGGCGCTAGACTGGTGGCTTAACCCGAGCCGGCGACCGTCATCGAGTGTAACTGCCGGACCGGCTCACCCCGTCGCCGCAGGCGCTCAGCTTCTCCGAGATCTTGGCCTCGGGTGTGCCCGGCTTCGCGACCGCGCCGACCCATCCTGGCCAAATGTGCCAAAGTTGGGCTCACGGCCAACCCAGTGAATGACGCTCAGATCAGGGCCCGTGACTGGATCCGCGATCTCTACCGTGTACTTGTACCCCTGCGTCTTCCTCGCGCTGCGAAACTCCTGGACGATTCCAGGGTACGTGTCGAGTGAGCAGCCAGCCTTTAGCCGAACGGTGATGACATCAAGATAATCGGCGTGCGCAACCAGAGGTGTCAGCAGCATTGCCAATGCGAGTAGTATTATTCGAAGAAACATCGATCCCTTCCTTGGCCCCCCCAATTGAGGGCACTATGGTCCTCGGAAGCTCGTGAATCAATCAGAGACGCCTCACACATCGAGCAGCGCTCGGATGGGAATCTGCAGATCGGGGCTCGGCTGGCCCACGTCGCACCGGCGACAGCCGTTAGCCCCGGGGGTCGATTCCCACGATGGAGGCCAACAGAACCGCACTCAACCGTTGCACCGTTGCAGTGTTGCAGGAGGGTAGAGAGGCCCGCTCCGCCGTTGTGGGACCAGTGAGTGACCTGCTGGTGGACGTGGAAACCACTTCCGCACCCGGAGCCGTGGTTCCCCTATACCCCCGCAACAACGGTGCAACGCTGCAACACTCGGGTTCGCCTCCTGGCAGCCGCGGAGTCCGACCTCGACCCAGGATTCGTTGGACCGCAGGGGTACAATAGGGGAGGGATTAGATGTTGCTCCTCACTCTCGCTCACCTGCCATGAGTGGCAAGCTCGTCTGCGCCGTCGTCATCGCGCACGTACCGCAGAGTTCGGCCGGTAACGCGTGGGCATTCCTCAACTGGGCGCTGGGGTTTCGCCAGGCCGGCTGGGACGTGTGGCTAGTCGAGCAGCTGAACTCTGATGATCTCTCGTGGCCGGAAGGCGAACGCGTGGCCGGCGACAGTCTGAACGAGAAGCTCTGGCGCAAAGTGATCGCGGAGTTCCGTTTCGAGAATCGCGCGACGCTGTTCCTCGATGACGCTGCGCAGAGTGCCGATGCTTTCGCCCACTTCTCACGCGAGGCGGAGGTTTTCGTAAACCTCTCCGGGCAATTCAAGCTCCACCACCGCGTCCGAAATATCCCGATACGGGTATACGTAGACATGGATCCGGCGTTCACACAACTTTGGGCGGAAGTGTGTGATGTGGACATGAACTTCGCCGGGCACACCCACTTCTTTAGCTACGGCGCTTGTATGGCCACCGCGGTTCTGCCTCGCACCGGCCACGACTGGCTGCCTACGCTCCCCCCGGTGTGTCTCGACTTCTGGTCGCCGGAAGTTACCGTGCGTGACACGACGCGGCTGCCTGCCGAGGCCCTACCTGATGGCGCCTGGACGACAGTGACGCATTGGTATGGCTACAACCAGATCCCGTGGGACGGTCGCATCTATGGGAACAAGCGCGACAGCCTGCTGCGGGTGCGCGACCTGCCCCGACATGGCGCACGCCTGCTGTTGGCGACGGATTTACAACCCGGCTGGGAGGATTACGACGACTTTGTAGACGCGGGATGGCGCTTCATTTCCCCGGCAACCGTGTGCTCTGACTGGCGCGTGTATCGCAAGTTCCTTGCTGCGAGCGCTGGCGAGTTCTCCGTCGCTAAGGACGGCTACGTCATCTCCGAGTGCGGTTGGTTCAGCGACCGCTGCGCCTGCTACCTCGCGCTGGGACGGCCTGTGGCGCTGCAAGAAACGGGCTGGGGCCGCGCGCTCCCGACGGGCGAGGGACTGAAGAGCTGGCGCGACGTAGAAGAGGCCGCGCGGGCGCTTCGCGAATTTGCCGAAGCCCCCGACCGTCATAGCGCTGCTGCCCGGCGTATCGCCTACGAACATCTCGACGCGGCCAAGGTTGTGCGTCAACTGCTGGCGCGCATACCTGCCAGCTCCAACGCCACCACGAACTTCGCGCACACGCACCCACGAGGAAGGCTGCCGGGATCGAGATGACCCGGGATTGGATCCGATCCGTATAGACCGCAGCAGTTGCCCGATGCACAATACGGCCGGGGCTAAGTCAAGAACTGCTTTCTTGGAGGGATTTCGAGGCTGAGGCTGCTGAGTTCGCATCCGTGCGGCAGCGCCTCATTTACCTGCTCGGCCCGAAAGGCCCTGGTCTTGGGTTCCTTGCGACTACCCGCGCGGACGGCGGTCCAAGAGTCCACCCTGTATGCCCCGCAATCCACAACGGAGCCCGCTACGTCTGAACGGAGGCAGCCAAGGTCCGGAGTCAACACTGACGGCGCGAGCTGATCCTCGGGCGCAGCGAGTATTGGCCGGAGAGGCCAGACCAGCCGCCGAAGTACGCCGAGCGATTGCGCGAGGTCTACAAGATTAGGGGAACGCGGCGGCATCTGCTCCGAGTGATCCGTGGTCAATTCCTAGACAGCCGCGTCTACTTCGGTGCGATCTCCCAGGTTCAGTGCCCTGTGTTGCTGGTGCACGGCGGAGCTGATGACATCATTCCTCTCAGAGCGGCTGCGTCGCTTCCCCGACTTCTCAAGAGCAGCGAGATGGTTGTGATCGAGGGAGCCGGGCATTTCTCGATGCAGGACTCCCCCCAGCGGTTCGTGCAAGAGGTGAACCGGTTCCTGGACAAACCAGATCCTGCTCCACAAGCTGGTGATCAGCCGTAACTTCCCAGCAGTGTTGGCGAAAGGCTAGATGGGAACTCTGCCGCTCGGCGCACTGTTAAAACGAAGACGCGAGTGATCCATGATTCGTCGCTGAGAAAAAGGACATCCCGGCCATCCGCCAGCTCCTTCGGTCCCTGCCCGGCGTGTGGCAGGACTCATGGAGTGAAGACGTACTCGAACGTACCCTTGATTCGGTAGGGGATCTTGCGTTCGTCGCCGTGCAGGGCTCTCTGGTCGTCGGCTTTGCCAGCGCCCACGATGTAGGCTTCCGCGCGTGCCTAAGCGAACTGGCCGTCTCTGCCGACCATCAGCGCCAGGGGATCGGGGCGCAGTTGGTGCGCCGGATCGAAGCCGAACTCGCAGCACGAGGTTGCGCAGTTCTCATCGCCGATGTTCTATCCTCCGGCTGAGCCTTTCTACCGGGAGCTTGGGTGGCGGCGTCCTGAGGCTACTCTGCTGGGTCACAGGGTCCGATAGGCAAACGCCGGCCGCAGAGCAAGCGAGCGCATGACCGAGCATCCTTCCCACGACGAATACCTCGCGAGCATTCGGGCTCAGGCCGTCGAATGCGCAAGATCCGTCTTAGCGGCGCGCATGACCCTCATCGAAGGGGTCCGCCGGTTGGTCGCACTCCTTCGCGAGCTGGACGACTCTGTGCTCAAATCGGTCCACACGAGCCTGATCGCCGTGGACAGCGAAACGGATCACCTTCCGGTGGGGCCAGCCCGCGAAGTCTGGGCTCCGGCGGCGGTCGCCGAGAAAAATCGTGAGGTCGCAGAGGCAGAAGCCCGTCATCGTGTACGCGTGGCCGAGGCTTGCAGGCAGATCCTCCACCACCTGGAGCTTATTGATTGTATTGGTCTAGAACGGTACCGAGATGAGTGTGACAAGTGAAGCGCGTGGGTGCTCCAATTTCTCAGTCTTTCGGAACGACTGAAGTCTAAGCTTCGCCACAGATGGCTCTCCAGCGGCGCGCAGTTCGGACTGGTACTTGGGCGAGCTGCGAAGCCTGTAGCCATGAACCCAGCTCTGGGCAGCGAGCGTCGAGCGTCGCCCGCCTTTAATTGAGGTCGTGCAGCCGGTGAGGAAGACGAGGGATAGCTCAAAAGACAGCTCTCTCTGTCCTCAATGCTCGTCGCGGTGGCAGTGCCAGTGGTTCCCATGCTTCCAGCACCCGCGCGCCGGCGGCGGCTCCGTCTCAATGACCACGATTGGGGGTCCCGATGCTCCGCCTCGAAGCGGTCCTCGCCGCGCCGCTCGTAAACGGGGACGGGGATAAAGCAGCCCAAGGCGCCGACGAGGACCGCAAGACCAGCCACGGTCGGCCGCACTCTTCGCATCACGAAGTTCTCCTTCCCCGCCTCGTTTCGGCGCCGAATCCCTACCTAGTCTCAAGCCCACCGTCTGGCGCTGCCCGGGGCTTGTTTCCATTCCGCTCCGTCCTCGGCCAATCGTCTCACGACTGCGGGTGTCTGCCCGCCGGGACGTTCCGCGGGTTGCCGACCATCGCTGCGGCATCATCGACGAGGCGACGCAGCTCGGGACGCAAGTCGGCATACTCAATCGCGAAGCCATCTTCCACATGTCGAACGACTTGACCCACGATCTCGAACAGAGAGTCCTCGCTCAAGAGGACATAGACGCGGACTTGCGACCCAAGGAGGGGCTGGACCGAGACTTGTGTCAGTAATGCACCGGAGTACGAGATATTGGCGAGGATCCCTGACCCGTTGAAGCGGTCGGCAGACAAGCGGTGGCACTCCCGCATCCGGACTCACTTCGAGATCAGCTACTCGTCTGGGTCCGAGGAATAGTTCCCCCAGGCGGCACGGATCCGCCCGATTCTTCAGCAACCCTCAACCGATGCTTGAGAGTGCCCGTTGCTTCATCGCCAATCGCCGTGGCGCGATGCCGCGATTCGCGCGGTTTGTGCTGGCCAGCGGGCCGTTGCGCATGCAAGGCTCGCTCTCGTCCGTCGAGCGCCCCGGCGGACCGCTCGCCGCCACCCAATGGGAGATGGTGGCCGCACCTGGTCGTCCGGGCCGGAGCAAAGAAGCGGTCGCTCATTCGGTGGACCGCTTGGTCAGGCGGCGCGAAAGGTGAAGACGAAAAGATGCGGAAATTATCCGTTTTCAATCACGTGACATTAGATGGTTACTTTACAGACATGAATGGCGACATGAGTTGGGCACATGACGGTAGCGACGATGCCGAGTTCAAGGCATTTGTTCAGGGTAATGCAAGTGCCGGGGGCGTCCTGGTGTTCGGCAGGATTACTTATGAACTCATGGCAAGCTACTGGCCCACTCCAGAAGCGATGAAGAACGATCCCGTCGTGGCCGAAGGAATGAATAACCTGGAGAAAATCGTCATTTCTCGATCGCTAAATCAGGTCGACTGGAAAAACACGCGGCTAGTGAAGAATGGTTTGCTGGCAGAAATACGAAAGCTAAAACAGCAGTCCGGCAAAGATTTGGTGATATTTGGAAGCGGCAGTATCGTTTCACAATTGGCGCAGCACGGATTGATTGATGAATACCAGATCATCGTGAATCCAATTGTCATAGGAAGGGGAAAGACGATGTTCGAAGGCATCAAAGACAAGCTTGCCCTGAAGCTGACCAAGACGCGGAGTTTTCGTAACGGTAAAGTTTTACTGAACTATGAACCCATTTCTTCATAGGAGATTTTGATTGCGGCCTTTCTTGAACACAACCCAAGGTTTTCCTCCCATGTGCCTGAACATTCGGACACATAGGTAATACTTTGAGCTTCCTTGCAGTTCGGGTTCGTGCGGTCTTATGGCTGGCAGTTGTGGCACGCTGCTCGCCATCAACCCGACGGCCCAGCACCGCCACTAGGGAGAACCGTGGACGACTCCATGGACCCCGCACAAGTCCGTGAGCTGATCTTCTTGAACACTTCCGAAGAAGCGGGCCTCTTTGAAGCTATCTGGGATCTGGGTTCAAAGTTCTCAGAGTCGGAACTCTGGCAAAGCTACCAAGCCGCGGTCGCTGCGATCCTTGACTTCTCGGAACGCGGCTGGATCGAACTCTTTGTCTTTCGTTGGATGCCTGTCTGTCAACTGGCGGCTGGCGACGGCAGGGCCGCCGCTGGGCGAGTGATCCGCGGCGAGGAGCTGCGCGTGTGGAGTCGTATCGGTCCGCCGGAAAGATCGAGCGAGCCTCTCACGATCCGGCGAGGGACAGAGTTCGCAGAAGAAGCGGTGGACGTGTTCCGCAGACTTTCCCTTACCGACGAAGCCAAACGCCATCTTGGCGACCTCCTCGGCGAGCACGACGAAGAAGAAGATCTTTAGGGCAGGACGTGAGGGAGCGACCTCATCCATCCAATCGGCTAGCGATACGAGCCGGGCAGTCTGGTGGAGAATGACCTTCGGCGTCGAGTCTCTAGCGGCGCAGGCGCGCTTGTAGAGTTCTCGCCCCGCCGCCTGATCGCCCAGGGCCTCGACGAAGAAGCTCTCGCAGTCGAGCGAAGTGATCGCACGGTCGCAATAGCCTAACGCCTGGTCGCTGAGCGGCACGCGGCCGTACCGCTCTGGACAGTAAGGCCGGCCAGCGCGCGAATGCTGCCCGGTGAAGAAACAAACCAAGCCGCTCTCGAAAAGCTCACCCACCGTGTCCGCCGCAAGGCTGTCGAATAGCCGGATCCTCGATACCTGGGAATATCGTCTGCAGCCGTCCCCGGACCTCCCACAGGCCGTAGTAGTCTTCTGTCGCAAGAGACAGGATCCCTCGAAGAGCGCGTTTTCTAATCATTGAACGGTTGGATTTCCGGCAAGCGGAATGGGGTTAAGGTGCCCGTCCGATCTCCAGGACGACCCGGCCCCCCGCGCCGCGGAGGCGCACGTCAGACGCGGGGCTCCGAACGCCGAAGCCGCTGCCCGTCACGGAGAGCAGCGCGAGTCGACCGGAGTTGTCCCCGGGATCGTGGTGCAGGAGCGCCGTCACTGGCGCGTACACGCGCGGAGCGGCGCAGCCGGCCCATGCGATAGCCGCGGCGAGCATCAGCGACGAGAGCGGTCGACGCATGTCGTACGGCGCCTCCGATCCACCCTCTGGGTGGGATCGAATCGACATCCTCGTCCGGTGTCCCCCTCCCGGCCCGGCCGCGCTTCGGCAGCCGCCGCCGCGGTTCCCGGACGCGGCGGCGCGTGCCGGCGCCGACCTTTCGGAGCCGTTGCGAGTCGACTCGATTCGATCATACGTTCCCATCATGCAGCCTGCCGTCCCTCACGAACCACGCATCGGCCGACTCACCGGGCTCTTGGTCGAGGCGCTCGTCGCCGTCGCGCTCACGGCGCTCCTGCTGGCGGGCGCCGAATGGGGCGCCGGCGTGTACCTCGAGCGAAGGCTTGCCGCGACCCTGGCGGCGAATCTCGAGGAGACGCGGAAGGATTTCGCCGCCGGGGTGCTGGCCTGGCTGGACATCAATCCCGTCCCGCTCGCTCCGGATCCGGAGCTCTTGTGGCGCAACCGGCCGGGCAGCGAGAAGACGCAGCCGATCAACCCGGAGGCGTACGATCGACCGGCTTCCTGGACCGTGACCGTCGACGCCCGCGGCTACCGCAGCGGACCGCCGAGCCTCGCGGCAGATCACCCGGGTGTGTATCGAGTCCTCTGTGTCGGCGACTCGATCACCTACGGTTTCAACGTCGACGCCGACGACACCTATCCGCGGCAGCTCGACGCCCTGCTCGGGCGGCGGTACCCAGGCCGGCGCTTCGAGGTGATCAACGCCGGCGTGCCGGGATGGTCCTGGATCCAGGGTCGTCGCTACCTCGAGCTCGAGGGCCTCGCGCTGCGGCCCGACGTGGTCGTCATCGGGCATGGAACCAACGACCAGTTCTTCCCGACGACGGTCACCGACAACGAGCGCATTGGCCGCTCGACGAGCTGGATCGCGCGGGCGTACCGGCGGATCGCGAGCCGCCTCGCGCGCACGAACCTCTACCGGCTGGCCGGCCTGCTGTCGCCGAGTCGAGCCGAGCCCGGCCGCGGCTGTGCAGCGCAGCCGGCCGGCGCCTGCCGGCGGGTCGCGATTCCGGAGATCGAGGCCGCGATCCGAGAGGTCGACGCGATGACGCGCGCCGCCGGCGCCGACCTCGTGGTCCTGAACACCGACTTCATGGAGACGCCGGCAGTCGAGGGTCTGCACCGCGCCGCGGCTGCCGCGCCGCTCCGGTCCCTGGACCTCGTCGCGCGGTTCCGTGCGCTGCGGACGGAGGCTGAGGAGCGGCGCGCTCGCGAGCGCGGCCTCGCGCCGGCCGGACCGCTCGATGCGCCGCGGTCGGCCGACGCGCAGACGGTCGTCTTGCGCGTCGCGAATGCGCCCCGGACGAGCTCGCTGCGCGTGGCAGGGAGCGCCTTGCTCCAGGACGCGTTCCGCTTCGACGAGCCCCTGTACGACGACGGAACGCACGGCGACGAACGAGCGCAAGACGGCGTGTTCA
>DATFYN010000727.1:0-2440 GCA_035315025.1 Myxococcota bacterium | reverse complement strand
GTCGTGTCCTCGGTGGGGCCAAATTGGGGCCAATTTTCGACGATGCGCGTCAAAAGATCCGCCGGCACCTCGCCCTCCCTCAGCTCGAGCGGCGCGCGGTAGGAGTCGCCTGCGCACCACTTCGCGTAGTGCCTGGCCGTGACGGCAATGTCCGCGTGCCCGAGCTGCACCGAGACGTAGGGCAGCGGGACTCCGGCGGTCAAGAGCTGCGAGGCGAACGTGTCGCGGAGGTCCTTGGGGGTGTGCTCGCCGAGCCCCGCCTCGCGCACGACGGCGCCGAAGTGCCGCGTGGCGTAGTTCGCAGATTGGAAGGCGGGCACCACGCGCTCCATCGGGCCCGGCTGGCCCGAGGCCAGCCAATGGTCGCGAAGGGTGCGCCGGAGGCGAAGGGAGAGCGCCACTCGCCGCGCCCGGCCGCTCTTCGGGGCACCGTCGTGCTTGCCTCGAGCGCGGGACTCGCGGACCACAAGGCACCGGGAAGTGTCGCCCGCATCGCGCCCCCAGGAGACGTCGCGCCAGCGCAGGCCCGAGACTTCGCCCGTGCGCAGGCCCGCGTCGAGCATGAGAAGGTCCGCGACGTGCCCGCGCCAGCGCTGCAGGCGCCGCTTCCCGCAGAAGCGCTCGCCCGAGGCCGCGGCGGAGGCCTCCACGAAGCGCTGGAGCTCGACAGCGGCCTCGATCGGCCGCACGTGCGCCGCGCGGTCTGCGTCTGCCCTTCCCCGCTTCGTGCGGCGCCGTCGGCGCAGCGTGCTCCGAAGGCCATCCACGGGATTCTCCTCGAGCAGCTCGAGGTCCACGGCGTAGTTCAGAACGCCGGCCAGCGCACTCAAGTAGTTGAGTCCTGTGCGCGGTGAGCGCTTCTTTCCCTCTACCTCGCGCTGCCACCAGTCGATCAGCATGGGCTTGGTGATGGCGTCCAGGCGCAGACCCGCAAAAGGCCGCGCGACGATGCCACCCGGGCGCAGGAGCTTCACGCGATCCTCGCGCGTCGTGCCCGCGAGATCGGCCGTCGCCTCGGCGAGATAGCGCGCGGCGAAGGCCTCGAATCTCGGCACCTCGACCGGGGCACCCCGACCTCCCATCTTGTGTCGCTCGAAAATGTCCTTCGCCTGCGCCGCGATCTCCCAATCGGAGGTTTCGAGCGACACGCGCACGCGGCGGCCGCCCATCATGCGGCGGTAGTAAATGACTCCACCGCGCAGTGTGAGGTTCCGGTACTTCTGGCCTTTGGGCTTTGATTTCATTGGGGCACCTCAAGGAGGGTTGGACGAAGCCACATCATCTGACATAAGAACGCCTGTAATTGCGGAGCGCTCACCACAAGCACGGTCCGCCGACGATCTTTTGTGACGAAGCCCGGGGGGAAAGATCCGCCTACACTCTTCGTGAATCTCACGGCTGGCACGACGTCAGGAACCGCCTCGTCTGGCGGTATGAGTCCATCGGACAACGGCACCTTAGCCGGGTCAAAAGCGCACTCGGCGATCTCAAGATTTGTGACGATCATCGGAATGTACGCCCGGCGCGGGAATCGAGCGCCAAGATCGGGATCGGAGACGGTGCGAACCGCCCATGCCTCCGCCGCCAGGACCACATCGCTTGCCAGCCCTTCAAGGGAACGCCCTCGATCTTTCTCGCTCGCCCCGGGAACCGCGCAGAACTCGCATTCAACGGTGGCGGGCTCGATGCTCGCGGCCAGCTCGTAGATGCCCTTCCCCAAGTGGCGTTGGTTGACGTCGCTCCCGACTATCAAGACGTCCCGCCGAATCCACGACGATGACTCGCGCAAAAAAACCCATCTTCCCTCAGCCCTTCGTTTGCACTCGATAATGAGGTCGACGGTCCCATTCCGCGCAACGATGTCGATGAATCCGCCCCGCCCTGTTGGATCGCCCCAAGCCTGCTCCGCTCCGACGATCTCCCAGTGATGATCTTTTTCTGAATCCTCGATCATGCGTTTGACGGCCATTTGGAACGGGAAGCCCGACCTGTTTGCGGTCTCGAGTGTATTCTTCGCGAACTCAGGATCTTCCTTTGCCGTCACCCCGACCCCTCTCTTTCTAACCGCGCGACGCAGCGAAGGTGCGGCAGCGCGCGATCTGATCCGCCGGCGAGTCAGCGCTCTGCTTGTCGGTACTCATTCGAGCGTAGATGGCGGCTCTCATGCTGGTTCCCTCTCCTCGCGACTTTGGACGTGGCCGGCACGCGCGTTGGCAGCAGCATCCGGCAAGAACTGAAGAAGCAGCTTGGCTAGATGCCGCCTATCGTTGTCGGAAAGCGGGAAGCGCAGCTCGACCGCGTTGCGTCGAACGCAGAGCCATGTCACCGTCGAATCGTGCACAACCGTGATTTGCTCCACGTTCGGCGGGAAGCGCGTCATCCCCGCTTCACCATGGGAGAAGATCGCCATGTCGTTCTTAGGAGACATTCTCGATGCTCT
>DATFYN010000726.1:0-9576 GCA_035315025.1 Myxococcota bacterium | reverse complement strand
CCCGAGCGCCGCGACGCCCGCCGAGCTCGCGCGCGGGTGCCAGCCCGCGTCACGACCGGAGAGGCGAGTGCGGGTACGCGCACGCGTGATCTCTCCACCTCCGGCGCGCTCCTCTCTTCGCCCGGCAAAGCCGCGTCCGTGGGCGACGAACTCAAGGTGACCCTCGTCCATCCCACGCGCGGCGAGGAGCTCGAAGTCTCGAGCACCGTCGTCCGCCACGTGGCGGGCGACGAGGGCGTGACCGCGGTCGCCGTGCGCTTTGCTCCGAGCCCTGCCGAGCAGCCCGTGATCGAGCGCTTCGTCGAGCAAGTCCAAGCCGTCGAACATGCCCGGCGGCTTAGCGGCATCGCCGGATCGATCGCCGAGCTCGGGGTCGCGAACCTGCTCCAGATGTTCGGAACCGGTGCGCAACAAGGCACCGTTATCTTGAGCGCGAGCGGCAACGAGGGCACGGTCGTCTTGCAGCACGGCATGCTGCTCGCCGTGCGACTTGGCGCCGTGTCGGGGCTAAAGGCGCTGGTTCGCCTTCTCGCCTGGCGCGAGGGCAGCTTCGAGTTCCACGGGGGCGTGGAGCCCGTGCCCGACGCGGAGCCGCCGCTCCCGCTCGACGCCGCGCTCCTCGAAGCGGTGGGCCAAGTAGACGAAATCGCACGGGCCCCGCTTGCGACCCTGCCACCGCAGACGGTACTCGGGGTTCATCGTGCGCTCCTGGACCGCGAGTCCGAGGCGCTCGAGAAGACGGAGCAGGCGGTCTTCGATCTCGCCGCGGCAGGGGCGTCCGTCGGTCGGATCTGCGATGTGATTCCGGTGGGTGACGCCGAGATCTACAGAGCCCTCGCCTCGCTCGTGGAGCGCGGGGTTCTCTCGGTCCCGGAACTCCGCCCGGCCCCTCCCTCGAACGAGAAGCCCAAGAAAAGCTAACGCGCTGGAGTTCCGCGTTCGTGCGGGGCGACGCCCTGCAAGAGCTCGGGGTCGGTGATTTCGCGACGCACGAGCTTCCCCTTCTCGAAGAAGCTCCGGACGTCGATCTTGCCGTCGCCGTTGAGATCCTCCTCGCGCATTATCACCTCGCCGTCCGCATCGAATCGCTCGAAGCGATCGAGGACGCCGTCGCCGTTTGTGTCCTGCGCCTCGGAAACGAGGCGCCCTCCGGCGTACTCGAACACGCGGACAGGCGTGCCGTCGGCGGCGCGTAGCACCTCGATCTTCTGAATGTTTCCGTCCCGGCCGAGCACGAAGTGGGCCGTGGGCACGCCGGCGTGCTCACGGTCCTCCCATACCTCGCTCCGTCGCCGATCCGTATAGGCGGTCCAGCGCTCTGGCTCTCCGTCCGCACTGTCCTCGCGCAAGACCGGTGGGCCGCCCGCGGTCGCGATGTAGAAGACGGCCAGTGTTCGGCCGTCTGGCGCAAAGAGGACGCGCTTTGCGACAGGTCCGTGCGCCTGCTGTGTCGCGAGGCGCGGGCCCGGCGCGTCTTGCTTCTCGAGCTCGACAGGCCTCAGCGCGGACTCGATCGCCGGTGGGAGCTCGTCCCCCTCCGCGCCCACCAGGGAGATCGCGGCAAGCAGGGCGTCACGCCGCGCACGCTCTTCGGAAAGCATCTGCTCGGCGGCCGCGCGCTGCGCAGGGGAAAGCTCGACCTCGATCAGGTCCTCACCCAGCGCAGCTGTGCGGGAGGGGGGAAGGGACGGTTCGAGCTCGCGCGCGAGGGCGAGGGTCGCCCGCGCTTCCTCCAGGTAGGTCCGAACGTCCTTGTCATCCGGATCGATCGCCTTGGCGCGGCGGAACGACTCCTCCGCGTCGTTGAGGCGCCCTACGGCGAGACGCGCCCGGCCACGGTCGATCTCGGCGGCGAGCCTGCGCCCGAGCCCCGGGAAAAGCGCGCGGATCTCCGGCGAAGGCCAGAGGGCTGCCGTGACCGGCACAGGTCCGGTCGCGAGAGCGGCCCGCACGTCTGGATCGGCAAAGACGCGTTCGAGCACGCGGGAGAGTGCAGGGTCCGCGCAGCTCTTCCCGACGGGCGGATCGCCGTCCACCACGCGCACGGAGAGGGGGTGCAGGGAGAGGCGCTCAGGCGTACCCGCCGACACCGTGAGCGCCGCCAGTGCGAACGGCCCGTCTTTGGCGGAATCGCCGCAGTTCGCACGGTCGACGCGCAGCGAGAGGACGGCGCGCGGCGAGCGGCTGCGGAGCCAGGCCCGGGCCTCCGCAACCGTCGCAGGCGAAAGCTCGGTGATGGCCGCGTGGGGCAACCGCTTGTGTAACCGCGCGACTAGCACATCCGGAGCACGCCGATCGGGCCACTCTTCGGCAAGGCCGGTCGTGGCGGGATCCTCGGGCTCGGGGGGAAGCAGCACGACGAGGAGGTCCTCGCTCGCGAGCGCAAGGGGTTCATCCGGCGGCGGCGGGGGAGGGGGATCGACACGATCGGCGCGGGCCCGCAGCGCGCGCGCCTGCTCCTCGTGTCCAGACTCGCCGAGCACACGTGCGAGCAAGCGCAGGGCTTCGGGATCGTTGGGCGCCACGGCGAGCGCACGCTCGAGGGACTGGGTCGCCGCATCCAAACGGTTCTGGAGGCGGTAGGCGCGGGCCTCCTCCACGCGCAGGCGCACAAAGCGCGCGGTGTCCGCCGAGGCCGGCGCCTGTTCCTTCGGGATGGGATCGATTCCCGGCGCGCAGCCCGCGAGCAGGAGGCAACCCATCGCGAGGGCGAGGGTCGCCATCCTCGAAGAACGGGCGTGGGCGCGCACCTACCCAGAGAACCCCGCGCCGCTGGCCGAGTCAAGCGCGAACGGCGGGGCCCGGCCTGCGCAGGAGCGTGTCGTTCAAGAAGTGGGTGTCGTCGCGCTCGGGGTAGTCGAGGGTGTAGTGGAGACCTCGGCTCTCCCGGCGCGCGGTCGCGGCCTCAACCACGAGCTCTGCAATGGTCGAAAGATTGCGCAGCTCCACGAGGTCAGGCGTGAGGCGAACGTTCCAGTAGTACTCGGTGATCTCTTCTTGCAGCAGCGTGATGCGCCGGTGGGCCCGGGCGAGCCGTTTATCGGTGCGCACGATGCCGACGTAGTTCCACATAAGACGACGAATCTCGTCCCAGTTCTGCGTGATCACCACCGCCTCGTCGCTTGGAGTCGCGCCGAAGAGATCCCAGGCGGGCGCGTCGACCTCCCGCTCCGGCAGGTGGGGAAGCCGCCGCAATGACTCCGTTGCCGCCGCGTCCGCGAAGACGACGCCCTCGAGCAGTGAGTTCGACGCGAGGCGATTGGCGCCGTGGAGCCCCGTGTTCGCGACCTCACCCGCCGCGAAGAGATTTGGAATATCGCTCTCGCCTCGAAGATCGGTGTGCACGCCACCGCAGCAGTAGTGTGCGGCCGGCACCACAGGGATGGGCTCTCGCGTGATGTCGATCCCGAAGGAGAGGCAGCGCTCATAGATCGTTGGGAAGCGCTCACGGACCCACGCCGGGGCGCGGTGCGTGATGTCGAGAAGGACCCACTCGTCGCCCGAGCGCTTGAGCTCGCTGTCGATCGCTCGGGCGACGATATCCCGCGGAGCCAAGTCGGCCATCGCGTGGTAGCGCGTCATGAAGGGGTCCCCGCGCTGGGTGCGCAGGATCCCACCTTCGCCTCGAACGGCCTCGCTGATGAGGAAGGACTTCGCCTGCGGATGCCAGAGACAGGTGGGGTGAAACTGCATGAACTCCATGTTGGCCAGGGTCGCCCCCGCCCGGTACGCCATCGCCATGCCATCGCCCGAGGCGATGTCTGGGTTCGTGGTGTAGAGGTAGACCTTGCCCGCCCCGCCCGTCGCGAGAAGCGTGATGCGCGCCTGGAACCGCTCCACCTGCCCCGTCCCGGCGTCGAGCACGTACGCGCCAAGGGCGCGGTTACTACCGGCGAGACCTGCCTTCGCGGAGGTCAAGAGGTCCACCGCTGCGTGGTTTTCGAACAGGGTGATGTTCGGGTGGGAGGATGCGCGGGCGAGGAGCACGCGCTCGATCTCGCGCCCGGTCGCATCCCGGTGGTGCAGGATGCGGCGCCGGGTGTGGCCGCCCTCTCGTCCAAGGTCGAACCCGTGGCGCTCGCCTGGGGGGGCCGGCCCACGGTCGAACTCGACCCCGAGCTTTAAGAGGGCTTCGATCATCGCGGGGCCCCTGCCCACGACAAACCGCACCACCTCCTCTCGACACAGGCCTGCGCCTGCGACGAGGGTGTCCCGTACATGGTCCTCGAGCGAGTCTTCCCGCGAGGAAACAGCCGCGATACCGCCCTGGGCCCAATTGGTGGCCGAGTCCGCGGCCCGCTTCTTGGTCACGATTCCCACACGACTGTGATCTGCGACACGGAGTGCGAAGAACAAACCGGCGATCCCGCTTCCGATTACGAGGAAGTCGAAGTCGCGGCGGTCGGACACTCGGGCCCCCAGGGGGTTTTGGGACCACTCCAGCGGTGAGGCGTTGCGCCCTGTGACCTCAATCGTTGCTGGCAGGGTTCCGATAAAGGGTACGGGTCAGACGATGACGAGTCTACCGGCGGCCCCCCCTACCGCCAACCGAAGGTGGATCGTATGGCGTTGGCGAGAGCTGCCTATCGCGCGCTGCTCACCTGTAGCCTCCTGGCCACCGCTCCGGCGGCCGGCGCAGGGGAGCTCTATCGGTACGTCGACGCCCGAGGGGTAATCCACATCACCGACAGCCCCACCGACGCCCGTTATGAGCGCTTGGTCCTGAGCGATTTCAGCCGACCGAGGCGAGGCTTCGGGCTCACCTCATTTGCGCGTTCTCCGGCCGTGTCGGCGCGCGATTTCGACCGCCTGATCGCGCACACCGCCGCCCACCACGGCCTACCCCCGGCGCTTGTCAAAGCCGTGATCGCCACGGAGTCCAACTTCAACGCCACCGCCGTGTCCGCGAAAGGAGCCCTCGGTCTCATGCAGCTCATGCCCGAGACTGCGGACATGCTCGGGGTCGATCCGTTACGGGTCGACGAGAATGTGGACGGCGGCACGAGGTATCTGCGCCACCTGTGGGACCGCTTTGGCGATCTCACCGACGCTCTCGCCGCTTACAACGCGGGCCCCGAAAGTGTCGACCGGTACGGAGGTATTCCGCCGTATCCGGAGACCCAGCAATACGTGCGCAGGGTTCTGGCCTATTATCGGTACTATCATGGCGACTTCCGTCCATGATCGTGCGGGGACGGCCACCGCGGGGCTGCCCCTCGATCATGCGCAAGAGCACTTCTGGAACCTCCCCAATACGATCACCGTCCTGCGGGCCGCCGTCGTTCCCGTATTGTTCCTCCTTCCCGTCGCTCAGGGTCGGCTCGGGAGCCAGCTCCTGGCCTGGCTCTTCATCGTGGCCGCGGTCTCCGACCTCGTGGATGGCTGGCTCGCCCGCAGGGGACAACAGGTCACGAGCATAGGGAAGCTCCTCGATCCCCTCGCGGACAAGCTGCTGGTCACTGCGGCCCTGATCGTTCTCCTTTCCGTCGGCCGGATTCCGCCTTGGGCGGCCTGGATGGTGGTGGTCATCATCGGCAGGGAGCTGGCGGTGACCGGGCTCCGCGGGATCGCCTCTGCAGGAGGTCGCGTCATGGCGGCTTCACCCCTCGGGAAAGCCAAGACGCTGTCCCAAAACGTTAGCATCGGAGCGCTCTTGTTTCCGGATCCCACTCTCGGGCTTCCCGCCCACGCGGTGGGGCTGACACTGCTCGGGTTGGCCACGGCACTCACGCTATGGTCGGGATATGTCTACTTCGCGGAATACTTCAGCGGGCCCCCTGCCGATCGGGCGCGTGGAGGGAGCTAGGGCATGAATCGCTTGCAGGAGCTCGGGGGGCGGATCGAGTCCCGCGAGGCGCGCATCGGTGTCGTCGGCCTGGGCTACGTGGGTCTACCTCTCGTGGTCGAGTTCGCGAGGGCCGGCTACCGCGTGACGGGATTCGAACTTGACGCCGAAAAGGTGCGCATGCTTTCGGCGGGTCACTCGTATATCGAGGATGTACCCGCCTCCGACGTCGCCAAGTACCGCGCGAGCGGGCACCTGTCCGCCACGACCGACTTCGGCGTGCTCGCCGCCATGGACGTGATCAACGTCTGTGTGCCCACTCCCCTCACCAAAACCAAGGATCCTGACGTCTCGTACATCGTGCGCGCCGTGGAAGACATCCGAAAACGGCTGCGCGCGGGGCAGCTCGTCATCCTCGGCAGCACCACCTACCCGGGCACGACCCACGAGCTCTTTGTGCCCATGCTGGAGGCCACCGGCCTACAGGTCGGCGTCGACTTCTGCGTCGCCTTCGCTCCCGAACGCATCGACCCCGCCAACAAGGTCTGGCACGTGCGAGCGGTGCCGAAAGTGGTGGGCGGCGAAACCCCGCTGTGTAACGAGCTCGCCACGAAGGTCTTCGAGAAGATTTTCGACACGGTCGTGCCCGTCTCATCGTCTCAGAGTGCAGAGATGGTGAAGCTTCTCGAGAACACCTTCCGGGCCATCAACATCGGCCTTGCCAACGAAGTGGCGCTCATGTGCGACAAGCTCGGCCTCGACGTCTGGGAGGTGATCGAGGCGGCATCGACCAAGCCCTACGGCTTCATGAAATTCCTGCCGGGCCCGGGTCTTGGCGGTCACTGCATCCCCGTCGACCCGACGTATCTCGCATGGAAGATGAAGGCGTTGAACTTTACGGCTCGATTCATCGAGCTTGCGACCGAGATCAATGGCCACATGCCGGAGTACGTGGCGTCGAAGATCGCAGGGCTCTTGAACGAGGATCGCCTTCCAGTGAACGGCTCGAATATCCTCGTGCTCGGAGTCGCGTACAAGCCAGACGTATCTGACATGCGGGAGTCTCCGGCACTGGATGTGATCCGGCTTCTTCTCCAAAAGGGCGGCCGAGTCACCTACCACGATCCCCACGTCCTCGAGCTCAATCTCGACGGCGCCACCTTGAAGAGCGTGGATCTGTCCGACGACGTGCTCTCCACTGCGGACCTCGTCGTGATCGTCACCAACCACTCCGCGATCGATTACCGCCGCGTGGTCGCGAAGGCCCAGCGCATCTACGACACCCGCAATGCGACCAAGGACGTGCGCGAAGCCCGAGAGAAGATCCGCAAGTTGTGAGGCGAAAGCACTCCGCCCGTGCCCTCGGGCTCCTTTTCGCATTGGTGATGTGGCAGGGCTGTAACACCTGCCGTCCCGAACAGCCGGCGGTGCAGCCGCGCGTCGGCGGGGCGATTGGTGTCGGGAGCGGGGGCGTCTCGCACGCGGGCGGAATGGGGCTCGACGTCAGCAACTTGTTCTGTCGGGCGCCTGATGCCGAGACCGCGCCCCAGCCGGGACCGGGTTCTCCCCCGATTCAAGACCCGCCGCCGCAGACAACGGCGAAGCCGACCGAGAGCGAAGGCCGCTAGCCTCTTCGGTGGGGTGAGCTCGCCGACTGGAACCACCCTTGACGGGCGGTTTTCTGTCTCGTAAAGACTAGTCGATCAAGCACGAGTAGCTCAGTTGGTAGAGCACCACGTTGCCAACGTGGATGTCGCGGGTTCGATTCCCGTCTCGTGCTCCAGGATTTCTGAGCGCCCTCGGCCACTTAGGCCGGGGGCGTTTTCGTCTGCGCTCGCGGGCTCACACCCCGGCGACGGATAGTGACGGAAAGCGACGGTCGCCGCGTCCTTTTGCTCGGGGGTGGGCATGCCCGGAACTGTTCTCCGCGGCCCCGTGGTGAAATCCGCAAAGCCGAGGTCGGCTTCCTCTTCCCGCATCGCATGTGCGTAAGTCCGCAGCGTGAGCATCGGCGTGGAGTGCCCGAGCTGGTCTGCCACCCACTTTACGCTCTTGCCGGAGGCAAGGGCGAGGCTTGCGTAGGTGTGGCGCGTCGAGTGGAGCTTCAATGGCCGGGGACGCCAAACGCCTGGGCTTTTCGCCGCAGCCTTATCCAGGACCGCTCGAGGTTGGCGTGATGGATCGGGCCGCCCGTCTCAGAGGGGAAGACAAGGTCCGGTACGGCGCCCCAGCCACGCCGCACGGTCTCGACGCGACGTTGGGCAAGCAGGTCGAAGAGCTCGGCGGCGAGAGCGGGCGGCATGGCGACGCTGCGCGCCTTCCCGCTCTTGGGCGTAGTCAGCTCTCCCACCACGTAGGCCCGACGGATCGTGATGCGGACCCGTTCGAAGTCCACGTCTTCCCACTTGAGGCCCAAGGCCTCGCCGCGGCGGGCTCCGGTCGCCAGGAGGAAACGGAGGAGCGGCGCAAAGCGTGAATCATGCTTGCGCGCCAAGGCGAGGAGAGTGGCTACTTCTTCCCGTGTCCACGCCTGAGTCTGCTCTACCTCGGTCGCGGCGCGCCGATCCACGCGGCGCATGATCTCGCCAAGGCGCAGAGCGGGATTTCTCGCGATCTCTCCGCGACGATTGGCAATGGACAACACGCGACGTAGAACGGACAGCGTCGTCTCGATCGTGCGCGGGCTGAGCCCCGCCTCGAGCTTGGCGCGCACAAAGCCGAGAAGCGCTTCCTCGTCGATCTCGCGCAAGTCCTTCGTACCAAAGAACGGGGCCAGGTCTCGGTCAATCATCCGCTGGCTCGAGATCTCCAAGGAACGAGAGAACGTCGGACCGTACGTCCGATGCCATCGTCGGAGGGCCTCGTCGCAGGGGAGCATGTTGCCTTCAGCTCGTTCTATCTTCGTGGCGATGTTCGCTACTGACAGATTCCGACTTTCAAGAATCGTGACGGCCTTCTGCCAGTGCTTCTTGTTGTTGGAGGCTCGCCATTCCCTTAGGACCGAGGCGTCCATATCTCTGACAAAGCGAATACGGAACCTATCACGGACCGGTTCAGGCGCGTCGACCGTGGGTGCGCGGCTCCTGAATGCCCGTGCTTCAACTTATCCATAACGCCGGGATATTGGACAATGTTGTTTCCCCGGTAGGAAAGCAGGGCTGGTACAGCGGTGGTCGCAGGTCGTATGTCTAGGACCATGACACGAAAAACGTGGTAGTCGCCGAGGTCATATACTAATAGGTCTCTTGTATAGGCTACATAATGTGCTATCTCAGCGTGCATGAAGAGAGTCGACGGTCGCACGCTGTCCCACGAAATGTCCGAGCACATCCGTCTGATGGCGGTGCGCCGCGTGCACGCGGGCGAGGCGCCGAGCGCGGTGATTGGCAGCTACGGGTTGTGCCGGACCACGATCTACCGGTGGCTACGGGCGGCGAAGCGGGGTGGCGAGGAGTCGCTGAAGGCGCGCCGGCATCCGGGACGCAAGCCGTTCCTGTCTCCGAGGCAGAAGCTTCAGGTGCGCGGGTGGATCAACGGGAAGGACCCTCGCCAGTATGGCTTTGACTTCGGGCTGTGGACGCGCCGGATTGTGGCCGCGCTCATCGAGGAGAAGTTCAGGGTGCGGCTCGGGGTGACGGCCGTCGGTCGTCTGCTCGCCGAGCTGGACATCACGCCGCAGAAGCCGCTGCGGCGCGCCTACGAGCGCGATCCGGTCGCGATCGAGCACTGGAAAAGGAAGGAGTTCCCCCGGCTTCGTGCGCGAGCGAAGCGCGTCGGTGCGAAGATCTTCT
>DATFYN010000725.1:0-20368 GCA_035315025.1 Myxococcota bacterium | reverse complement strand
ATCTCGCCGATCACCTGGCAGAGGTGCCCGTGCACCTGTTTGTGGCAGGCTGGACGCGGCGCGGCGAACCCCAGACACAAGCGCTCTTTCCCGCGATCCAGAACGTGCTCCTGGCCTGCCGCGCCGTGGGTCTTGGGGCCTCTCTCACGACCGTGCATCGCGCGTTCGGCGCGGAAATCGACGCGTGGCTCGGCCTGCCCGAGGGCTGCCCGAGCTGCGCACTCCTGCCGATCGGCTGGCCCCTCGGCAGATACGGCCGACCGCCGCGCCGCCCCGTGGAAGAGTGCCTGTTTTGGGAGCGCTATGCGCCGCGTTCGTAGAGCGCCCCGGTGCGAGGGCCACGACCTCCCGCACGCCGAGCCGAATAGGCTCGAGGGGCCGGTTACGAGGTTTCGCAGCGTAAAAGGCCGGACTTGCTTGCGAGGGCTTCCCGAGGCGCGCGGTAGAATGCGGTCGTGGCGCGCCCAAAGGACTCCCCCATGAGCTCCGCCTCGAGGCTCCTCTGCGCCGTACTCCTTCTGGGTGCAGGCGCACTCTTTGTGGCTCGCGCCGTGGAGAACACAGCGCGACCCGACTGGAATGCGGTCGCCGCGGTGGACACCGTCAAAAACGGAGACGGCACGCCGAGAGACACCACGATCTGGCTCGCCGTGGTGGACGGCAACGGCTACATCCGCACGCGACAGGGTGGTGGAGCAACATCGAGTGCGACCCCGATGTGGTGCTGCGCATCGAGAGCAAGGAATACCCGCTGCGCGCCGTGTCCGTGGAGGACGCCCCTCTTTGCCAGCGCGTCAAGGACGCTTTTCGTGCAAAGTACGGCTTTGGCGACCGCGTGGTGGGCTTCTTTTTCCGCTCGGTCCCTCACATCATGCGGCTAGAGCCACGGCGGGTAGTGCGCCTCGTGGACGCCCCGTACTTAAGGCTCCACCGGCACCACGATCACTTTGCCATGGGTCTTGCGGGAGCCTAGCGCCTCGAGCGCGAGCGGGAGCTCCTCGAGCGGGTATCTGCCGTAGATCACGGGCTCGACCTTCCCTTCGGAGAACAGCCGGAAAAGCGCGTCGAAGGTCTCAGGAATCCGCTCCGGCTCGTGCAGGGCATACGCGCCCCAGTGGAGCCCTACGACCGAGATATTCTTGAGCAGAATGCGATTGGCCTTGATCGCAGGAATCGGCCCGCTTGCAAATCCGATGACCAGCAGCCGTCCGTTCCAGGCGATGCATTTGAGCGACTGGTCCGTGATCTCACCCCCGACGGAGTCATAGATCACGTCCGCTCCTCGACCGCCCGTGGCCTGCTTTATCGCATCCACCCAGTTCGGATCTCGATAGTCAATCACGACGTCGCTCCCGGCCTTGCGCGCGACTTCGAGTTTCTCAGGGCCGCCCGCGGTCGCTAGGACCCGCGCACCGAGCGCTTTTCCAATCTGCACTGCGGCGAGGCCAACACCTCCTGCAGCGGCGTGCACCAAGAGGTTCTCGCCGGGCTCAAGGTGCGCCCGAAAGACCAGCGCGGCGTAGGACGTGGGATAAACGATCGGGAGCGCCGCTCCTTGCTCGAACGACATCCCGGCCGGCATCTTCCACGCCGCCTTCGCTGCCACGACCGCGCGCTCCGCGAAGGCCCCGAGCGGGACGGACCCGAGCACGCGGTCGCCCACCGCGAAACCCGCTACGCCGGGGCCGACCTCTCGCACCAGGCCGGCGAGCTCGGCTCCCGGGATGAACGGGAAGGGAGGACGAACTTGGTAGCGCCCCTGCACCATCAAGATGTCGAAGAAGTTGCAGCCCGCCGCCTTCACCTCGACGCCGAGGTGTCCTGCAACGAGCTTCGGTTCGGGTGCTTCGCGCACCTTGAGCTCTTTCGGCTCCATCCAGCGGTCCACCACGATGGCGCGCATCACAGGCCTCCTCGTATCGACTCGTGCATTCTACTCGCTGTGGAAGCTCGATCATGGCCTGGCTCGCGCGCCAGGCTCCTCGCGCAGGATCCAGGCTCCGGCCCGTGCCAAGGGGACGCGGGCGAGCCCGGTCGCCTAACGTGCCTTGCGACGGATCGTCGGGCGACCCTGCGCGCGCGGAGAGCCTCCGTGGGGCGCGGGGAAAGTCGCCCGAGCGGTCCTCCGAAACGTGGAGAAGGCCGGTAGGAGCGCTCCTTGCTCGAGATCCTCGTCGTGCTCTGCGTCTTCGTCGCGATGGCCGGATGGGTCCTGGCGAGCGCCACCGTCGCGGTGGAGACCGTCTTCATGGCAGGCTTTTGGCTCGTTTTGGGGGGGCTCGCATTCGGCGTACCCACGGGCCTTCTCTACCACCTGGCGCTGCGGCGCAGCCTTCTGCGCCACGGCCCGCTTCCCGCGCGCTGGTGGCTGCAGCCGACGCAGCTCAACGACAAGATTCCCGGCGCCGATCGGCGCCTCGTCCTCGGCTTCTGTTACGCGGGCGCCGCCGGCTTTCTCGTCACCCTGCTCGGCTGCGTCGTCGTTGCGATCGGCGCGTGGCGGAGCTTCTAGCCACGGGCGCCTCTACCACTGAAGTGTGTCTGGCAGGAAGGAAGTGACCAGGTCTTCATAATACGGGCGAAGGCGATCGAAATCCGGCCGCTCCGGGGTCTTCGAGTACAGATCGTACGGGTTGAACTCACGCACCACCGCGAGCAGACGGTGATCGCTCGCATTCATCAAGAACTCGTATTCTCGGTCGCGGTGTGCGGCATAGAAGCTGTGCCAGCGCACGATCGCGAGCGCCTCCTCCGGGAGGTACGGGCGAAGGACGTGGTAGAGGTACTCGTCATGCCCCCAGGAAAGGTGGACAGCGTCGAGACCGCAGCCCTCGTGATAGATGCCCGTGCGGGACGTGTACTCGGGCACCGCCGTGTCGGGGTTGGCGGAGAAGAACTCGGCATAGACAATCTTGTCGGAAAAGGCACAACCCACAGGGAACGTGTCCCCCACCACCGCCCACTGCGGCTCGCCGAAAAGACACAGCACCTTTCCCAGGTCGTGGAGAAAGCCGGCCAACACCATCCACTGGGGCCGCCCCTCGTGGCGCAGCGCTTCCGCGGTCTGTAGCGCGTGCTCGATCTGCGGGAGCTCGAGATCGGGATCGCTCGCGTCCACGAGCTGGCTCAGGTACTCGACCGCCTGCCACACGCCCATGCGACGGCGGCGGAGCGGCAAGTACTCCGCCTTCTTGGCAAGCACGAACGCGAGCGTCTGGCGCACATGGTTCTCGCGGTAGAAATCCGCCACGCCGGCCCGCGCTTCGGCCCCGTAGTTTCGGAACTCGCTCGCGCTCTTGCCGCCCGCGCTCACAGAACGCTCGTCCCGTGGCCCTTCCAGAAGGGTTGCCGCAGCACGCGCTTCAGGATCTTCCCCGAACCAGTGCGCGGTATCTCCGATACAAAGGACACCGAGCGCGGGAGCTTGTAACCGGCCAGATGCTCCCGCGCAAAGGCGATGAGATCGCGATCGACGAGCGTGTGGCCCTCCCGCAGCGCAACCGTGGCGTGCACGCTCTCCCCCCACTCGTCGCTTGGGATACCGAACACCGCCACATCGAGCACAGCGGGATGGCGCTCGAGGGCGGCCTCGATCTCCGCGGGATAGATGTTCATGCCGCCCGAGATGATCATATCGTTCTTGCGATCGCAAATGAAATAGAAGCCTTCTTCGTCGCGGTAGGCGATGTCGCCGACCGTGAAGAAATCTTCCCGTCGGCTCTTCTCGTACTTCTCTTGCGCCTTGTAGTAGGTGGCGAAAACGCTCTTGCTGCGCACGTAGAGTTCGCCCGGCCGACGCGGCTCGGAGATCTCCTCCCCACTTTCGTTGAGCAACCTGAGCTCGACGCCGGGTGAGGGCTTCCCGCACGAGCCCGGCTTGCGGCGCTGATCCTTTGGCTCAAGGATCGAGTTCACACCAAGCTCGGTCGAGCCATAGACCTCCCACAGCGAGTCCTCGGGGAAGTCCCGCAGGTAGGCCTCTTTCAGTGCAAACGACCACGGTGCAGCGTTGGCAATCATCCGCTTCAGGCTCGTCCGGTCGTACTTTGCCTTCACTTCGGCGGGCAGATTGCAGACCAGACGGATCGGGGTCGGCGCAGAGAAGGTGGTCGAGACCTCGTAGCGATCCACCAGGCGGAGCCAGTCTTCGGCGTCGAACTTGTGCTGGACGACGACGGTGTTGCCGATGCTGTGGGCGAGGCCCATAAAGCCGCCGGGGCCGGAATGATAGAGCGGGCCCGTCGTGAGATAGACGTCCTCGGGCACGTAGCCGATGAACGCCATCAGGGCGCGCACTTGATCGGGATGACCCGCGCCGCGCCGGAGCGCTCCCTTCGGATGGCCCGTCGTGCCCGAGGTATAGATCATGGTCGATCCCTCGTCGTGTTCCGACGGGCCCACCGGGGGTGCGCTGCTCGCTCGTGCGAGGAGGGCGTCCGCGTCGAGCTGGTCCTTTCCCGGCGTTCCATCGAAGACCAGCACATGCCGCACCTTCGGTACGTGGGGCAGGATCTTCTCGAAGAGCTCCGCGTATTCGGCGTCGGTGTAGACGGCAACCGCATCGCAGTTGTCGACGACGTACGCCGCCTCCTCAGGCGTGAGCCGGTAGTTGAGCGGCACTGCGATGACGCCCGCCTTGCGTGCGGCGTGGATCGCGCGGACCAGGGCCAAGGAGTTCTGGCCGCACCACACGACCTTGTTGCCGGACCGAACGCCGAGCTCGAGCCAGAGATTTGCGAGCTGGTTTGCCTCACACTCAAGCTCGGCGAAGCTGCGCCCGACGCAGCGTGCGGGTGCATGGCCTGAGGCGGGGCGATCGTCGATCACCGCGATCTTGCTGGGACGCTGTGCGGCGTGAACGGTCAGGAGGTCTTCGGGGAGCGCGGCAGCCATGCGGGTTCTTCTCCTCGGGAACCTTGGGCGATTCTCGCCCTTTTCAGCGCGGACGGTCAACGCGCGCAGATGCCGCCAAACAGCACGTCGAGGGCCGCCGCGATCGACGCGCGGCAGCCTTCGGCGGAAACGAGTCCGTTGGCCCAGGGGATACGGGCGCCCGTCGTCATGTGGACAATCACCCGCGATGCGGCGAGCACGTCGAGATCGCGCGCGAGCTCTCCGTGCAACTTGCCGGCCTGGAGAATCTCGGCCACGAGTCCGATCGTGCGGTCCTGGAGCGCGAGCACCCTCCTCGCGACTCGGGCCTCGGGCTGCGTGCTCGCGCGCAGCGCGATCGTCGTAAAATCCGCGTCCTGCGCGAGCAGCGCGTGCTCGAGCTCAAGGAACCGGCCGAGACGTTCGCGCGTCGTGGAGCGGCGGTCATCGCCCTTGCGGAAGCTCGTCCACGCCTCCTCCTGCCGCGCCGCAAGCTCCTCGATCAGGAGCTCCTCCTTCGACTCGACGTGGCGATAGATCGAGCTCGCGCCCATGCCGGCCCGGGCACCGATCGCGCGCAGCGTCGCGCCGTCGAAGCCCCGTTCGCGGAACAGCGCGAGCGCGGCTTCACGGATCCGGCTCTTGGCCTTGCGGCCGCGCACGAGCCGCCCGTCGTCGGGCCGCAGCGGACGTCGACTGCGCGGGGAGGCCGGATGGTGCGGCGTGGTCGGCGTGGTGGTCACGGGCGTCGCGGTCCCCCCCCGGCCGAAGCGCGTGTGCGCAAACAAGATCGCATACAACCTCTACCGGGGGCCAGGACCGATACGCCGCTCGGGCCTCGACGCGTTTGGGCGCGGGGCCGAGGGACGTAGCTGCGAGGGCGCGCCAGGGGGCGGGAGAACCCGGCGGCGCAAGGCCCGGCTCCTGGCTTCTTCCTGCAGAAGCCACGCCTTACTCTCCCACGATCTTGATCAGCACCCGCTTCTCGCGGCGCCCGTCGAACTCGCCGTAGAAGATCTGCTCCCAGGTCCCAAAGTCGAGCTTCCCGCCGGTAATTGCCACGACGACTTCGCGGCCCATCACCTCCCGCTTGAGATGGGCGTCACCGTTGTCTTCGCCGGTGCGGTGGTGGTGGTAGGTCTCGGCACTCGGATCGTACGGGGCGAGCTTTTCGAGCCAGCGCTTGTAGTCCTCGTGCAGGCCGGACTCGTTGTCGTTGATGAAAACGCTCGAGGTGATGTGCATGGAGTTCACAAGACAAAGTCCTTCCCGTACGCCGCTCTCGCGCACGGCCGTCTCGACCTCCCGGGTGATGTTCACGAAATCCATCCGCTGCGGGACGTGGAGCAGGAGGACTTTGCGGTGGCTCTTCACCGCTCCTCGAGCAGCCGACGCAGCGTTTCGCGCATCCGCTCCTCCAGGAAGAGAAGACGCCGGCGCATGTGCAAGATGATGTCGACACCGGCTGGATTCACTCCAAGCTCACGAATCAAGGTTGCCGCCATCCGCAATTCTTCCGCTTCTTCCGGCGAGAGCTCCTCCGCCTCGAACAGCCCCTCGCGCCGCAGCTCCGGCAGAAGCTCCGCGTCGTCCACGCCGAGGAACCTCAAGATCTCCTTGACGGACGTGCGAGAGCTCATCGGAACAGCCCCTTGCGGGGATCCGGTGGGTCGAACTTGGCGAGCGCCTCGAGCTTCGACTTGGCGTCGCCGGAGAGTCCCTTGGGCACGCGGATCTGGACCACGGCATACAGATCTCCCGGCGCGCCACCCGCAGGGTTCGGCATTCCTTTGCCTCGCAGCCGGAGCCGTTTCCCGCTGTCGGTGCCCGGCGGCACCTGCAGCGTGGCGCGTCCTTCGAGGGTCGGCACCTCGACTTTCGCGCCCAACACGGCCTCGCGCACGGTGATCGGCAGCTCGAGGTGCAGATCGCGCCCATCCAGCCGAAACACCGGGTCAGGTCGGATGCGGATGGTGGCATGCAGGTCGCCGGCGGGAGCGCCGCCGATCCCCTCGCCACCCTTTCCGGGAATCCGGATGCGCCCGCCGTCGGCGACGCCGGACGGGATTCGCACGGTCAGCGTTTCCGTTCGGGCGGTGCCGTCCGCTGTGGGGCGCGTGATCGTGAAACGATGCTCACCCCCACGTGCGGCCTCGCGCAGATCCAGCGCGACCTCGGCCTCCATGTCGGGGCCCCGCAGGCCCGCGCGCCCCGCGCGGGCGCCGCGGGCCCCGCCCGCTCCGCCGGCCCAGCCACGCCGAGAGAAGAGGTCACCCAGCAGATCATCCAGATCGCCGAATGCGAACTCTTCGCCGCCAGAGCCCCCTCCCCCACCGGCCCGAGCACCACCGAAGCGCTGGCCGAACGCCTCGCGGGCGCGCCGCGCGGCCTCGGCATCGAAGCCGGATTCGAGGGAGACGTCACCGAACTCGTCGTAGGCTCGACGCTTTTCTGCGTTGGAGAGGGTCGCATAGGCCTCCGAGATTGCCTTGAAGCGCTCCTCGGCCGCCTTGTCTCCGGGATTCACGTCGGGATGGTGCTTGCGCGCGAGCTTGCGGTAAGCCTTGCGGATCGTGTCCTCGTCGGCGTCTCGCGCGACTCCGAGCACCTCGTAGGGATTCTTGCGGCGGCTGCCCCCGCCGGCGGCGTCCGCCACGTCAGAGCTTCTCCGGGCACTCGAGCAGCTCGCGCAGACCGTCGAGCGATCTTGCGGCGTAGAAGCCGTCCTCGATGCGTTCGTCGAAGCTAAACTTGAGTGTCATCTTGCGCCTACCTTTGTCGTCCTCGTGGATGCGGCCCACGACGCAGAAGATCGGGCACGTGCCGTGGTCCCACAGGTGGTGGTACGCCGCTTCCAATCCGATCGAGCCGAGGTTCGCCACAAATACGGAGGTGAACATCGGATCCGAGTCAATCATCACGCGGGGCAGCAGTCCGAGCCCGTCCGCAAGCCGCACGAGCCGCATCACGAGGTGCACGACGCTTGCGGGCAGCCGCAACAGAAGATCGACTTCGTGGTCTGCGGCACTCTTCTTGTCCCCTCGGGAGACGCGGATCGAGTCCAGCAGCCGGTCACACATCTCGTCCAGCGTTTCTGCGGAATCGAAGCGACGCTTGACGGTGGCGACGGCTGCATCGTCATTGAAGCTCTTCTTCGCGGCGAAGGTCAGCCAGATGCCATCGCGCTGCCAGAGCCTCCCGCCGGCCGTGAAGCGGTTCAGGCGGGGCCGCTCGTCGAGGCGTCGTGCAATCGCGCGCAGCACGAGGTGAAAGAGCGTCATCGGCCGGTCCGGCGGCCGGGAGCGATTTTTCTCCTCGACGAACGCGAGCGCGCGCTCGACGTCGATCTCCTGGGCGAAGTAGACAAGAGACTCGTTGCGACCGGGTGAGAGGAAGGGCATGAAGCGGCGTACGGGAGCGGCATCTCGCACGAGCGTGGCGTCGGCACGGCGTCCAAACATAGTGGGGATCTTTTACCTCACTTCGGCGCAAGGCGCGCGCTCCATGGCGGTCACGGGGGCGCCCAGGACTTGGAACGCGGCGACCGGCCGGAAGCCAAGCCGCGCGTAGAAGAGCAGGTTCTCCGGACGGTCGGTCTCGAGGTAGGCCGCGACCCCATCGGGATCGACCCGCGCGAGCCAGTTCTGCGCGAGGGCTGTCCCGACGCCGCGGCCCTGGAGCGAAGGCTCGACCCCAAGCGTCCCGAGATACCAATGCGGGGTGGTCGGATGGCACGCGTCAAGGCTCTCGAACGCTTCACGCCAACGGCGGGCAACCGCGAGCCCCTGGCTGAAAACCGTGCGCATCCGCGGCCAGAGCGGCGCGGGGGGGAAGGGGTAGGAAAAAGGCGGGGCCGCTACGAGCACGCCCGCAAGCTGGCCTTCGAGCGAGGCGGCGAGCACGAGGCCGTGTACCCTCGCGACGGGCAAGAGGCAGCGCATCCCCTGCAGGTTGCAGCGTCGGCGCCTCGCAGCGTCCGGCGACCGGATAGCCGCGAGATTGAGCGGATTGCTCTCGAAGGCCCGTGCGAGAAGCCCGGCCGCCGGGTCCTGGTCCTGCGCACGAAGTCCGTCGATCTCGATCTTGGCGCGCACTTCGCGCATAGCGGCAAGCCGCGAACGCAACCCTGCGCTGCACTCCGGGCCTTCGCCCTAGGCGAGAGTCGCGTTGGCAATGCCTCGCAGCGCCGCCGGCAAGATGCGCAAGACGCGCCGGCCTTCGCGAGTGAGTAGCCCTGCATCTCCCAGTCGCCGCAGGCTTGCGTTCACGGACTGACGTGTGGTGCCGATGAGAGTCGCGAGGTCGGATTGTGTCACGGGCAGGTCGAGTAGCATCCATCCCTCGTCCGCGCTCGACCCGAAGCGCTCCGCGAGTTCAAGGAGAATCCGGGCCACGCGCGCCTCGACGTCTCGGAACACGCGATCCTCGAGGCGATTTTCCGCGAGTTTGAGCCGGCGGCCGAGCTGGCGAGCCACCTCGCGCAGCACGGAGCTGTCCCGACCGAGGGCCTCCTCAAAGACCCCATGCGGGACCTTCCATGCCCGCGAGGGGCTCAGCGCCTGGGCGAAATTCTCTTCGCCATCGCCCGCCAGGAGCGACTCCGCGCCAAACATCTCACCCGGCGATACGTAGTAGAAGGTGGTCTCCGCGCCCGACGCCGAGAGCCGGAAGATGCGGACGAGGCCGCACTCGAGCAGATAGACGGATTGGTGCTCGGCACCCGGGCTGAAGATGATCTCGCCACGCCCATAAAGTCGCGCGGCGAGGCCGTGCGCGCGCAGCCTTCTTCCTCCGACACCGACTTCGCACCACCGTGCGCCGCTGCCCAGCGCCCCCACCCCAAAGCTTCCCGCGGCGAACATCGCCATGACCCCTCCTCACGCGGCTCGCGATTGCGGTTCACGGGCACGCGAGAAAGGAGTTGTGCAACGGACGTGCCGCAAGGAGAACCTCTCCGGGCATCCCGCCGGGAAAAGGTGGGCCCTCCCGCCTCACTCCTGGGGTCAAATGACACTCGGGCTAAGAGGCTCCTCCACCTGTTTCGGATCCGTGTGACGGAAGGGGATGCGAAGGACTCGGTACAGAGGACGGACGGGGGATGGCCGCGGCCGCGGTGGCAGCAGCCTTCTGGACGTTCTGCTTCAGGTGCTCGGCCGTGTGCTTCACGTCCCGCTTCGCCTGCTCGACGCCCTTCTTCACTTCGCGGACGACTTTCTTCGCCTGTCTGGTCTGCGGGCTGATGGCCTTCTCGAGCTGCGAGAGAAGCCGGATGACTTCCTTGCGCGCCGGCTCGGCCAGGCGCCGCCACTGCCCTTCGCCCTGGGCCTCGAGCTGGCCGAGGCGGTGGCTCGCCACTCGGATCAGATGGGCGACCTGCTTGCGGTAGCTGGCCTGCACCCGATCGATTTCCTTCTCGAGGCGGTTGAGCCGTCCCTGAACCTGCTTCGAGAACTCGCGCAAGGTCGGCGGAAGGTCCTTCGTCAATCGATCAAGCCGGGAGACCGCCGCCTTCCCCTTTTTCGTACGCGAAACCTTCTTCTTCGCGGTCGTCTTGGTGCGAGCCGCCATATCGCTCTGGGTCCTCCAAGTTCTCGGGCCGCTGCCGCGGACCCCCGCCGCAAGTGGCGGGAGGGGCCGGCCGTGCCTCCACTGCGGAGAGCGAGCTGCCCCGACGGGGAAGAGAATAGCCGGACGAGGAACAAGTTGGGGAAGGGATTGTGTGTTGGGCTCTGATTCAGCGAAGAAGTTGCGCTGGATTCTGCCCGCCGGGCGCTAGCCCAACTTCGCCAGTTGACGGGGCGGATTCGTGGCTTTTCACGGAGTTAGGTTCAAAAGTCGGCACTACATTTCGTCGATCCGCGTGCGGGTGCTGAGCCGCTCGGAAAAGGTCCTCCGCCACAGTTCTCTCAGGAACTCCACACCGCATCAAGAGGGGAGGTCGGCACTACACGCCGATCCGAAACTTCGGGCATGCACTTTCGCGCACTTACGCCCGCGCGCGCGCTCCAATCGCGCTAAATTCGTTCGAAACTGACGAAGTTGGGCTAGACGACGAGGGTGAGGGCTCGCTCCGCCACGGAGCGTCGGATCGAAACCTCAGCTTCTCGTGTGAGTGCCGTGAACTCAACGGCCATGCCGAGGGGCAGGGTCGCGCGCTGGAGATTTCCAGGGACGTTGGTGTAGAGAACACGCCCCCCCACCGCGAGATTCTCCGCCGGCAGGGGGAGCTCGACCGCTACGCTTGCCCCACGCAGCGACGGGCGCGGGGTCGCGAGAAAGGCGCCGCGCGCGGACAACGTGTAGAGCGCGGCCTCCTTCTGGCGCCCCCCGGCGGAGAAGCGCACGCGCAGGTCCGTGGGCGCGCGCACCTCCCGGCGCAGGGACTCGCCCTGGAAGGCGAAGAGCGCCCGGTTCATCTGAAAGCGCAGGGTGGCATCGTCGATCGGGTTCCACACCGCCAGTTCGACCCCGGCGGAGCGCAGCCGATCCAGTCCCTCGGGTCCCGGCTTCGAGCCGATCGCGATGCATACGAGGCGGCGCGCGCCTCGCTCCCGCAGGACCTGAAGCGCCCCCGCAAGATTCGCGACCGGCAGGTCGGGAGACAGGAGGGCGGCGCCGAAGTCGTAACGCGGGCTTTCGACAAGCTGAAGCGCCTCTTCGGGGGTTTTTGCCCGCACGGCCGAGAACCCCAGAAGGGGCAGCCGTTCCGCCACCGCGGCCAGGCGGCGACTTGCACCATCGAGCAGGAGGACGCTGCGGGTAGCGGCCACGTCGGACCTCCCGAAGAAGAGATCGGAGGCCCGCAGATGGGCCTTGAGCCCCGCGGGAGCGCTCGTGACTCGGCACCGCAGAGCCGCGTAGAATGCGCCCACCTCGCTCCCGGCTCGGGCGAGGCCGGAGGGCCCCGTGCGCATCTTGCTGGTGAATCCGTCCTACCCGTTCGAAGAGTTCCCGCGCCTGCTCGTGACGCTGCCGTACCTCGCCTCCGCCCTGCGCGCGGAGGGGCACGAGGTCGAGATCTTGGACCTCCTGCTGGCGCGCACCACCCCGGACAAGATCGAGCGGCGCATGGCGCGCTTCCGGCCGGAGCTCGTCGGCATCACCTCCGTCACGCTGAACCACCACATCGCCAACGGCATCGCCGAAATCGTGCGCAAGTGCGACGACCAGGTGCCGATCGCGATGGGAGGGCCGCACGTCTCCTTCGAAATCGAAGGCTCCTTTCGCGACCTCCCCGCCCTCGATTTCATCGGGATTGGAGAAGGCGAACACACGATGGTGGAGCTCGCACGCGCCCTTCGGGGTCGCATGGATCTGCGCGACGTGCGGGGGCTCGCCTACCGCGACCGCAGCAGCGAGCGCGTGGTACGAACAGCGCCTCGGCCCCTCGAGGATGACCTCGACACCCTCCCGAATCCCGCGCGCGAGCTCGTGCCGCTCGCGCGCTATCTCGCCTTTGACAGTCACGCCAGCATCGTGACGTCGCGCGGCTGTCCCTACGAGTGCATCTTTTGTTCGGCGCCTCAGTGGACCGGTCGCAAGGTGCGCTACCGAAACCCGAGCCTATGTGTCGACGAAATTGAAGAGCTCGCCGGGCTCGGTTTCACAGAGATCACGATTGAAGACGATCTGTTCACGCTCTACCGAAAGCACTTCATGGCTGTGTGCGGTGAGCTCATCCGGCGCAATACAGGGATCGGCTGGAATGCGTTCTCGCGCGTCGACACGATCACGCCGGAAATCGTGGAAACGATGGCCGAAGCCGGCTGTCAAGCGATTTGCTTCGGAGTTGAGAGCGGCAACCAAGAGGTGCTCGATCTTGTGAAGAAGAAGTCGAATCTTCACAAGGTGAAGGAGGCCATGCGCATGACGCAGAAGGTCGGCATCAGCGCCCTCGCCTCCTTCATCATCGGGCTGCCCGGCGAGACCGAGGAGACGCTGCGAAAGACCGTGGAGTTCGCCAACGAGCTGCACTCCGAGTTCGGCTCGCTCTATGGCTTTCACATCCTCTCTCCCTTCCCTGGGACGGAGGTGCGCGACCGTGCCGGCGAGTATGGCCTTGAGATCCTGAGCAGCGACTGGACGAAGTATGACGCGAACCACGTGGTGACCCGCACCGAAGGCGCGAACACAAAGGCCATCCAGGCCGTGGCGGACGAATACGACGCGACGATGGAGCGGTATCTGAAATACCAAGATTATCTCTTCGCGCAGGGCAAGCTCGAGGGCTTCGAGAAGAAGATGTACCTGCGGCGAAGGCGTCAATCTCTCCTTTGGAAGCTGCTCCTCGACGACGTGGTAGAAGGTCTGCGACCTTTCGAAGGCGCAGATCCCGTGAGCGAGCTCAAGCAGGCCGTAGCGCTCGCAACCGACGGAGCCCCTCCGGTGGTGGCGGAGGAGATCGATCGCGTGCTCGCGCTCGGCGCCCTCGCGCAGGAGACCACGCCGGAGGGCGTGCGCTTCGCCTGGACGGAATAGATCCTAGATCCCCGAGAGATCGAGCGGCCAGTTCGAGGCGAAGGTTCCCCCGTCCACCTCGAACACCTTGCCCGTGACCCAGCCCGCCGCAGGCGAGGCCAGGTAGAGCGCGGCCGCGGCGATGTCCTCGGGTGTGCCGATGCGTTTCATCGGCGTCAGCTCCTCCATCTTCGCCCGCAAGTCCGGCCTGGCCTTGAGGAAAGGGCTGAGGGCGTCTGTCTCCACCGATCCTACAGCGATGGCGTTCACCCGGATGCGCGGTGCGAACTCGTAAGCCAGCAGACGCGTCATGTGATTCAGCGCCGCCTTCGCGGTTCCGTAGGCGACGAAGGGTTTCTCGACGAGATGAGAGAGTGCCGAGGAGATGTTGATGATCGCCCCGCTGCCAACCTCGAACATGTGCGGCGCAGCCAGGCGCGTAAGCACGAAGGCCGTCGTGACATTGAAGTGGAAGGCCTGCTCGAAGGCCTGCTCGCTGGTCTTGAGCGCGCCGCTCGGTGGTGAGCCCCCGGCGTTGTTGACCACGACGTCGATGCGGCCGAACTCCTTCAGGGTCTTCGAGACCACCTCTTCAAGCTGGGCGTGGTCGTTGACGTCGCAGGGGACTGCGAGCGCCCGGGCCCCAGCCCCCCGGATCGCCTGTGCCACCTCGTCGATCGTGGCCGCGGTGCGGGCCGCGCACACGACGGAAGCGCCCGCCTCCGCGAGGCCCAACGCGATCCCGCGGCCGATCCCGCGTCCGGCACCGGTCACGATCGCCACCTTGTCCGTGAGTCGGAATCGATCCAGGATCATGGGGTCCTCCCTGTGTTTTGGCAGAGCTTACAGACCCGTGAGGAGAGCGGCATGAAATTCTCGGTAGCACTCACCCTGCTTGAGCCTTCGCAGATGCTTCCGCTCGCCGTGACCGCCGAGCGATGCGGGTACGATGCCGTCGCCGTCCCGGATTCCGTGTTCTATCCCGAGCGCGTTTCCGCTCCTTATCCCTACACCGAAGACGGGAGCCGATTTTGGAGCGCGGAGACACCGTGGATCGAGCCTTGGGTCGCCATTCCCGCCATGGCTGCGGTGACAAGCCGCCTGCATTTCTACACCAATGTGCTGAAGCTCGCGATCCGCCATCCCCTCCTTGTCGCGAAGACCGTGGGCTCGGCCGCCGTCCTCTCGGGCAATCGTGTCGCACTCGGAGTGGGCCTCGGCTGGATCCCCGAGGAGTTCCGCTTCTGCGGCCAGGAGTACGAGACGCGCGGGGGGCGCGCCGATGAGGCGATTGTCGTGATTCGCGCCGTTCTCCGGGGCGGCATGGTGGAGCATCACGGCGTGCACTACGACTTCGAACGGCTTGCGATGAGCCCGGCACCGAGCGAGCCGGTCCCGATCTACGTGGGAGGGCTCTCGAAGGCTGCGCTGCGTCGCGCGGCGTTCCTCGGCGACGGCTGGATCTCGGTCATGAATCGCGAGTCGGAGCTGCGCAGCTTCATTGCGCAGCTCTCCCGCCTGCGGGGCGAAGCCGGCCGCGCCGGGGAGCCGTTCGAGATCAAGGTGGTCTGCACCGACGTCTTCGATCTCGACGGCTACCGCAGACTCGAGGAGGCCGGGGTCACCGACCTGATCAGCATGCCCTGGTATCTCTACGGCGGAGATCCAAACCCGCTGGCGACCAAGGAGCGCGCGTTGGAGCGCTTCGCAGAGACGGTGATCGGCAAGCTGCGATAGGAGGACGCGATGATGTCCCATGAGCACGATCTGCAAGGTCTCGGTACGACTCACGACGTGGTGAACCAGCCTCCGTCCTTTGAGGACGTGAACCTTCTCGAGGCGGATGCGGCGCTCTGCGAGGGGCTTGCCCGGGAGGGCGCGACTAGCTTCGCTGACGCGGTAGGTGAGTTCGGCGCGACCCTCGGCAGTGCACGCGTCTTCGCGCTCGGGCGCGACGCCAACCGCTTCACGCCCGAGCTGCGCAGTCATGATCGCTTCGGTCACCGTCTCGATGAGGTGGCCTTCCATCCGGCTTGGCACGAGATGCTGCGGCTCGTGATGGCGGCGCAGGTGCACAATCTTCCTTGGCGTGCGCGGCGGCCGGGAGCGCACGTCGCGCGCAGCGCGATGCTGTCGCTCCTCTCGCAGGTGGAGAGCGGCACGTGTTGTCCCATCACCATGACCTTCGCCTGCCTGCCCGCGCTGCGCCACCAGAAAGAAGTCGCCGAGGAGTGGGAACCTCTCCTGCTCGGCACGGTCTACGATCCGCGTGTTTTGCCGGCGCGCGAGAAGAGCGCGGTGCTGGTCGGCATGGCCATGACGGAAAAGCAGGGTGGCAGCGACGTACGGGCGAACTCGACGCGCGCCCATCCGCTCGGTGCGGGCGGGTCCGGCGCGGAGTACACGCTGATCGGACACAAGTGGTTCTGCTCCGCACCCATGTCGGACGCCTTCTTGACGCTCGCGCAAGCCGAGCGTGGACTGTCGTGTTTTCTCGTGCCCCGCATTCTCCCCGACGGCACACGCAATCCCTTCCAGATCCAGCGCCTGAAGGACAAGCTCGGCAACCGCTCGAACGCATCGAGCGAAATTGAGTTCCGCGGCACGCTCGCCCGGATGGTGGGTGAAGAAGGGCACGGTGTACGCACGATCCTCGAAATGGTTCATCACACGCGCCTGGATTGCGTGTCTGGAAGCGCGGGGCTCATGCGCCAAGCGCTCACCCAGGCCCTCCACCACGCGCGCTACCGCAGTGCATTCGGGCGGCGCCTCGTCGACCAACCGCTCATGGAAGCCGTTCTGGCCGATCTCGCCCTCGAGTCGGAGGCGGCAACGGCGCTCATGCTACGGCTCGCTCGCGCCTATGATGAGGCACCGGCCTCCGAGCCAGAGCGTGCGTTCGCGCGCCTTGCGACCGCGGTCGCGAAGTATTGGGTCTGCAAGCGCGCGCCGGCGATGGTCTCCGAGGCCATGGAATGCCTCGGTGGGAACGGGTACGTGGAGGAGTCCATCCTGCCGCGGCTTTTCCGGGAGGCGCCGGTCAATGCCATCTGGGAGGGCTCGGGCAACGTGATCTGCCTCGACGTCCTCCGGGCGGTGGTGCGCGAGCCGTCGAGTCTTCCGGCCTTCCTGGACGAACTGCGTCTCGCGCGGGGAGCGAACCGAACGCTCGACGCCTCCGTGGCTGCCCTCGAGCGCGAGATCGCGGATCCCACGGATTCAGAGCCGCGCGCTCGCGGCCTCGTCGAGCGCATGGCGCTTGCACTCCAGGGCTCGCTCCTCGTGCGCTGCGCGCCGTCTTTCGTGGCCGACGCCTTCTGCGACGCCCGACTTCAACGAGAGGCCGGGCTCCTCTTCGGAGCCCTTCCTGCCGGAACGCAGCGGCGCCAGATCGTCGCACGTGCTCTATCCTAGGCCGTGTAGGCCGAGCGGTGTGGAGATCTTCTCTCGCAGCCCAAAGGCTTAGTGAGGCGCCATCCCAGCCAGGACGAAGAGCCCAACCACGCAGCCAAACCCGACAGTGAAGACGCCACTGCGCGCGAGATCAAGGTCCGTCAGGTAGAAGATGCCGTGCAGCACGCGGCAGATCAGAAAGAGCACCGCGAGGCGCGCGGACCAGACAGCGTCAGCGCCCGCGAGGTGCGCGACCAGGACGGCGGGCGCGAATGTGATCAGTGCCTCGAACGCATTCTGATGCGCTCCGAGCGCGCGGGCGCCGCGACCTTGGAGCTGCGCCTGCTGAACTCGGGGAAGCTTGTTGTCCACGGTACCGAACTGCGTTCTGCGAGATGGAATCTGGAACGGCGCCCAGACATAGGGGAGAAGACAGGCGATCGCGAGACAGAGAAACGGGGTCGTCATCACGCGGGCCCTCCCGAGATTGTGCGCGCATTCTGACACGGATCGGGGTTGAGAAGGGAGACTTCTCGCGGAGCCGGAGAGAGGGCTCGACCTAGAGCATCAGCTCGGAGAGCCGCTCCTGGGCGAACACATGAAGCAGCGCCTCGGCGTCCACCGGCGGGTTCTCAAAGCGCACGCCCATCCCCACGGGCAGATTCTTGTGTTGCAAGTTGCCCGGCACGTTGGTCATCACGACGCGCGCCGTGAGTCGGCCGCGCAAGCCTGGCACGGGAAGCTCGATGGCGATCCGGGCGCCCCGAGGTGAGGGCGCTGGTGTACCGAGAAAGGCTCCCGAAGAAGACACGGTGTAGACCAAAGCCGCTTTGCTGCGGCCTTCCATGAAGACCGGAATCTCCCAGTTCGTGGGCGCTCGCAGACTCCGTCTCTCGCCGCGCACCACAGACGAGCCTGCGAGGGCGCGGTTGATTTGAAAGCGGATCGTGTGCTGGTGCAGTGGCTCGAAGAGCGGGAAGGTGACGCCCGCGGAACGAAGTCGTGCAAGGTCCGCGCGGTCGGGTTTCGGACCCGCGGCCAGAAACCACAGCTCGCCCGTGGCGACATCGCACAGGAAACGCAGCGTGCGGCGCAAATCGACTACCGGCAGATCGGGTGCAAGCACCGCCGCGCCGATCGCGCCGCGGGAGATCCGCAGCAACATGTGCGCCTGCTCCGGGGTTTTCGCGGGCACGGCGCGATAGCCGAGGCGGACGAGCCGCTCGCGCAAGAGCTCAAGCGAGGGCGCAGAGGCGCCGAGCAAGAGGACGTCGTTCGATTGGGCGATGACCCTTCCCTCCCCCCTTGGCCGATTCTTGGATCGGCAGGTACGCCGAGAACATCTGTGACGCCGCTCACGAGCACTTTGGTCTCGCTCCGCAAGGGACTTCGCCGTGTGGTTTTTCTGCGAAGGCTGCGGTATTTGCGTGTGCGCGCGGAAGCCGCCTTGCGGAACGGGGCTTTTCGCGGGAATGCAAGAACGATCAGAGAAGCCGCGGGGGACGCGATGGGGCTGGCCAGCCGGGCGATCGGTCTTCTCCTGGTGACGATGCTCTTGCCCGTGCGTGTGGCACAGGGAGTGCCGCCGACGCAGGCAACTTCCGGGCGCCTTGCTTCCCTGCTCCTTCAAATGCTCGATGAATATGATCGCGGCGGCGAAGCTGGTTTGCGGCGCCTTGCCGCAGCTCGGCGGATGCAGCTTCGTGAGTCCGCGCAAGGTGCGCTCATTCCCGTGATCCTCGAGCCTCGCCCCGGGATTTCGACGCGCGAGATCGACGCGCGGCAGATCGAGGCCTTGGGTGGGCACGTCGACGCAGTCTCCGACTCCTTCCTCCGTGTCCTCGTGCCCCCCGTCGACGCAAGGCGCCTGGCAGAGCTGAGCGAGGTGCGCGTCGTGCGCACGCCAACGATCGCGACAGGGGTCTCGGGTTTCGGGACGATCGTGTCCGAGAGCGTTGCACTCACGAATGCAGCCACTCTCCAGAACCAGTTGCAGTTCACCGGTGCCGGAGTCAAGGCCGCGGTGGTGGATCTCGGATTTCAAGGCCTCTCCTCGGTCATCGCGGCCGGGGAGCTTCCCGCAAACACGATCAGCGTAGACTTCACGGGAACGGGTATAGAATCAACAACTCGGCATGGTGTTGCCGTTTCCGAGGAGCTCCTCGACATGGCACCCGGGGTCCAGCTCTATTGTCTAAAGATCGGTGATGAAGTGGACCTCCAAAATGCGGCGACCTACCTGCGGCAGAACGGGATTCACATCGCCAATCATTCGGTCGCCTGGGTGCTCGGCAGCTACTACGACGACACGGGTCCGATCAATGACGTCATCAATGCCTCGCACGACAATGACGGGGTCTTCTGGAGCGTTGCAGCAGGCAACGCCGCGCAGCAACACTGGAGGGGCACGTGGTCGGATCCTGACCACGACCGGCGACTGAATTTCTCGCCCACCGAGAACACGCTCAGCTTGGGACTGATCGATGGCACGATCACCGTGTTTCTCAACTGGAACCAGTACGGGAACTCGTTGACGAACCTGGATCTCTACGTGCTCGACGGGACAGGCGCGATCGCTGGCTCCAGCACCAGCCTCCAGGACGGTCCACAGGACCCCTCGGAGGCCGTCTCCTTCACTTACGATCCGTCCCGGGCTCCCTATACGGTGGAGGTCGTGTGGGTTTCGGGGCCCACGAGTGGACTCGATGTGACGCTCTTCAGCTTCGACAACACCTTTGGCCAGGCCATTGCGGCGTCGAGCACGATGGATCCCGCCGACGCGCACGGCGCGGTGGCAGTGGGTGCGATCCCTGAATCCTCCTACTCGGAGGCGACCCCCCCGCTTGAGCCGTACTCCAGCCAGGGGCCGACGACCGATGGGCGAACCAAGCCGGACTTTTGCGCCCCCGATGGAACCTCGACTTACACCTATGGACTCCTTGGTTCCTACGGCACGTCGTTCAGCGCACCGGTGGCCGCGGGTGCTGCGGCGCTGCGGCAGCAATGGCTCGGGATCGGGGTCGTCATTCCCGCAGACCTGGTCTCGAGCCTCAGGCAACTCACCGCCCCGATTGGAACATCCACCCCCAATTCGATGTGTGGAATGGGCAAAATCATTGCCTGGCAGCCAGCCTGCGGAGCCGGTGGCGAGCTTGTCCTGGTCCTCCCGGCGCTCTTGTGGCTCCGAAGCAAGCGCCGCACCGCACGAGCCGACCGCGGGTCAGGTCCACGCCACGAGCGCTCGGCGGCGCGCAAACGACCGTAAGTCGCGCGCACGGCCTCTCTGGCGCGCATACCGTGTCCCCACACGGCCAAGGCAGCGGCCCGGTCCGCGTAGACCCGCTGGGCGCGGATGGCGTGGCGGGGTCAGTCCGCCGGCCGAACGAGTTCTCCTTTAGGCCTTTGGTCGGCGCTGAGGTACGCGCATGAGATAGACGAAGAGAAGAGCGGCTCCGACCAGGACCAGCGGCCCAAGGAACGGGCCCGCTCGGTGAGTCGCAGACGCGATGGCGTCGAAATCGCGTCCAAAGCCATAGGCTCCAAAGCCCCAGAACCCCACCCACAGGAGCGCCCCGATGGCATTCCAGATGAGAAACGGCGCGCGCTCCATCCCGAGGGCTCCCGCTGCAAGGCCGTTGATCTGACG
>DATFYN010000724.1:0-16560 GCA_035315025.1 Myxococcota bacterium | reverse complement strand
GAGCTGCATCGCGTGGTCGACACCCTGATTACGATCCCGAACCATCGGCTTCTCGCCCTCGCGGGCAAGACCACCGCGATGCGCGACGCCTTCAAGCTCGCCGACGACGTGTTGCTGAACGCGGTCAAGGGCATCTCGGATCTGATCACCGTCCACGGTCTCATCAACCTCGACTTCGCGGATGTGCGGACGATCATGAGCGAGATGGGCATGGCGCTCATGGGCACGGGTGTCGCTCGCGGAGAAACCCGCGCCGTCGAGGCGGCGCGCTTTGCGATTTCAAGCCCCTTGCTTGAGGACCTCTCGATCGACGGTGCCCGCGGCGTCTTGATCAACATCACGGGCGGCCCGGACATGACGCTCTTCGAGGTGAACGAGGCAGCGACCCTGGTTCAGGAGGCGGCCCACGAGGAGGCGAACATCATCTTCGGTGCGGTGCTGGACGAGCGGATCCCCGAGGGCGAGGTGCGGGTCACCGTGATCGCGACGGGCCTCGACGATGGCCGCATGCGACGCGAGCGGGATCGCGACACCGAGAGCCCTGCGGACGAGTTCGCAAACGTGCGGCCCCTGCGGCGCGAGCCGGCTCCGCTCGCGGACCCCGTACCGGCGGCCGCTGAGCGTGGCCCCGAACCGGCTCCCACAGCGGCACCGCCAGCGCGGCCTGCGGCCCCAGAGGTCGAGTGGCCGAAATCGCCGGAGGACTGGCTCTCGCCCTTCGAGGACGAGCTCGACGTACCGACGTTCATCCGGCGCAGCAATCCAGAGAAAGGCAAGACGGAGGACCGCGAGCGGCCCACCTTCCTCCGGCGTTCGGCGGACTAGCGCTCTTGATCGCAGCGAGGGGCTCGGGCAGGCTTGGCCGCCATGCCTGATCCCCTCGTGCGTCTTGTCCGCGAAGAACTCCAAGGACGGATGAGCATCGGCGTCCTGACCTTCGACGACCCCGAGCGGCTGAACGCGATGACCGAAGCCATGGGCGTGGCGTTGGCCGACCATGTCGCGGTGCTGCGACGCGACCCGAGTCTCAGAGCCGTGGTCCTCACGGGTGCGGGACGGGCGTTTTCTGCCGGGGGCGACCTTGGCATGATCGGCTCGCGGGCCTCTTCGGGCTCGTCGGACCCCGGCGGGCCGCCGCGCCGGGTGAACCGGGATTCCATGCGGGCCTTCTACAAACTCTTCCTGTCCGTACGGGAGCTGCCCTGCCCCACCGTCGCCGCGCTCAACGGCGCCGCGATCGGCGCAGGGTTATGCGTGGCGCTCGCCTGTGATCTGCGTGTGGCGGCGCGAGACGCGAAGCTCGGACTCAACTTCACGCGCCTCGGAATCCATCCCGGCATGGCGGCCACCTGGACGCTGCCCCGGCTCGTGGGCCCGGCCCTGGCGGCGGAGCTGCTTTTCACGGGCAGGATTCTCAACGGGGAAGAAGCGGTGCAGATCGGTCTCATAAACCGCGCCGTCCCTCGCGAAGACGTTCTGCGCGAGGCGCTTGCTCTGGCCCGCGCCTGTGCCACGAGCGCGCCCCGCGCGGTTCGCGGGGTGAAGCGCGCCCTCGCTAGGTCGCTCTCGGCCTCCCTCGAGGATCAGCTCAGCTTCGAGGCGGAACGTCAGGCAGAATGCTTCGAGAGCAAGGACCTGAAGGAGGGAATCGCCGCCGTCCGAGAGAAGCGCGAGCCCGTCTTCGGGGACGAGTGATCGCCGTCACGTTTCCGGGCTTGCTTTCCGTGCGTCTGTGCTATCACTCAAGTGTCGCCTTGTTTGGTTCGATGAGCACGAGGGAACTCGGGGGGCCTCGTGAGTCGCGCGCTTCGCAATCAGAGTCTGTGGTTGGTCCTGGGGTATGTGGGGCTGCTCCTGCTGATGGCCCGAGCGTACGCCTAGGCCAGCGGAAAGCTCCGCCAGTCGGTTAGCCCGGAAGGGCCTCGACGGGACCTTGGATCTCTGTCGCATTGAAGAAGTACGGAATCTCGACCTGCGCTGTGGCTACGGCGTCGGATCCGTGAACCGCATTTCGCTCGATGTCCGACCCGAAGTCCCTGCGGATCGTCCCGGGATCGGCCTTCGTCGGGTCGGTCGCGCCCATCAGGCGCCGGTTGCGGGCGATGGCGTCGCGGCCTTCGAGCACACTCACCACGACCGGGCCGGAAGTCATGAATTTCACGAGCGACTCATAGAAGGGCCGGCTCTTGTGGACGGCGTAAAAGCCGCGTGCCTGCTCTTCGGTGAGACGAATCAGCTTGAGAGCGACGATGCGAAGGCCATCGGCTTGAAAGCGGCGGAGAATCTCTCCGAAGGTACCTTTTGCCACAGCGTCCGGCTTCACGATCGAGAGCGTCCTCTCCATTTCCCTTGCTTTGCCTCCTCTTGCGGTCTTGTGATCCGCCCGCCCGCTCGGATGATCGGCGGTGCGGAGCTTCGCGGAGCGGCCGGGAGGCTAGCCGCGGTGCGGCCCTAGGCCACCCGCAGCACGATCTTCCCGAAGTGCTCGCCCGCCTTCATTGCGCGGTGGGCCTCGGCGGCCTCGGCGAGGGGCAGCACCCGGTCGACGACAGGCCGCACACGGCCCGCGCTGAGGGCTGCGCCGAAGCGCTCCCTGAAGCGAGCGATGATCGATCCCTTCTCGTGTGCGGGCCGCGCGCGCAGCGTCGACCCCATCACGTGGAGGCGCCGCATGAGCAGCTCCCCGAGAGCGATCTCCGCCTTCGCGCCTCCCATGAGCCCGATCAGCACGAGCCGGCCGCCGACCGAAAGGGAGGCGAGGTTGTCCGCAAGGTAGGGCGCACCGATCGAGTCGAGCACCAGATCAACGCCCCGGCCTTCGCTGGCCTTACGCACCTCGGCGGCGAAATTCTGCGTCTTGTAGTTCACCGCCAAGGCCGCGCCGAGAGCACGGCAGCGCTCGCACTTCGCCTCAGAACCGGCGGTCACGAACACGCGACCTCCCGCCTCGCGTACGAGGGTGATCGTCGCCGTCCCAATCCCGCTCCCGCCGCCGTGGACCAACACCACCCCGCCCGGCGCAAGGGCCCCGAGCTCGAAGACATTCAAAAAGACCGTGAGGAAGGCTTCAGGTGTGGCGGCGGCCTCTTCCCAAGAGAAGCCATCGGGAACCCGCATGGCGCACACCGCCGGCACGACAACCTGCTCCGCATAGCCACCGCCCGAAAGCAGCGCCATCGCCCGCTCGCCCTGGCGCCAGCCGCGGACCTCGGAGCCAACCTCCAGGACCTCGCCCGCACACTCAAGGCCCAGGATCGGGGAGGCGCCGGGGGGTGGAGGGTAGAAGCCTTGGCGCTGGAGGAGATCGGCGCGGTTCACCGCCGTCGCCACCACGCGCAGGTGCAGGTCTTGCGGACCGGCGGCAGGTGCGGGCTGCTCGCCGAGGCGAAGCACGCGCTCGTCCCCGGGCGCGTCGAACACGATCGCTTTCATGCCTCTACGCTATCGCAGCTGCGCGCTCGAGTAGCCAAGGATGTCGCGGGCGATGATCAGGCGCTGGATCTGCCCGGTGCCCTCGTAGATGTCCGTGATGCGCACATCGCGGAACCATTTCTCGAGCAGATGATCCCGCGACACACCGAGCGGTCCCAGGATCTCAATGCATCCCTGGGTGATCTCGCGCACGGCGGAGCCGCCCTTGGCTTTCGCGATCGACGCCTCCGTGTTGTTGGGCTTGGCGTGGTCGGAAAGATACGCGGCATGCAGCACTGTCAGCATGGCCGCCTCGTAGAGCGCCTCGAGGCGCTGGAAGCGGCGCACCACCGCAGACTGGCTGCCCATCCCGCCCCCGTACTCGATCTCGATTCCCACCTCGCGCAGCTGATCGCGTGTGAAGTCGAGGGCAGCCTCCGCGATGCCGAGACCGATCGCCGCCACGGCGGGCCGGGTCATGTTGAACGTCTTCATGACGCCCCGGAAGCCGCCCGAGCCGGCCTTGGGGATCGTCTCCTCGCCGCCCAGCAGGTTGGCGCGCGGGATGCGGCAGTCCTTGAACACGTAGGCCGCCGTGTCATCGGCGCGAATGCCGAGTTTCTTCTCCTTGTGCGCCACGATGAACCCGGGCGTACCTTTCTCGACCAGGAACGACTTGATGCCGGCGCGCCCCGCCGCCTTGTCGATCGTTGCCCACACCACCACCCCGTCGGCCCGGCAGCCCGTTGTCACGAAGATCTTCTCGCCGTTCAGCACCCACTCCTCGCCGTCGAGCACGGCGGTCATTTGGACGGCCGACGGGTCGGAGCCACAGCCGGGCTCGGTGATCGCCATCGCGAGCGTCAAGTCCTTCCACTTCTCCTGCTGTGCCAGCGTGCCTGCCGCGCGCAGGGCGGCATTGCCGAGCCCACCTTTGCCTCGGCGCATCCGGACCGAGTAGTCGCCCCAGGTCTGGCCCGCCGTGAGCAACATGGACATCACGCCCATGCCGGTATCTTCCTTCCCGCGACCGGCGAAGAGCGAGAAAACGCTCGGGAAGTCCTTGGCCTCGGGGAGCTCGTCGGGCGGAAACTCATGCTCGTTCTCGTCGTAGTGGCGGGCGTAGCCGCGCGCGACGAGCGCTTCCCGGCGGATCGCCTCGAGCAGCTCGCGATCTTTCGGTGTGAGTTCGAAGTCGATCATGCCGTCTCCTTCGCGCTCCGGCCGGGGCGCGGTCCTTTGGATTAAAGCGTCACCGTGCCTTCGAGCACGCCGAGCGTGCGGGCGTTGCGGTACCACATCTCGACGGGGTGCTCGCGGATGTAGCCGTGGCCACCGAGCACCTGGACGCCGTTGTCGGCGATCTTCATGCACTCCTCGGCGGCGTAGTCACGCGCCAGCTGCGCGCTCTTGGTGGCGTCGAGCCCATGCTCGAGTTGGCTCGCGGCCTTCCATGCCAGGTGGCGCATGGCATCGGTCTCGATCCGCATGTCCGCCAGCCCGAATGCAATGGCCTGCTTTTTCGCGATCGCTTCGCCGAACGCGACACGATCCTTGGCGTAGGGAATGCAGTACTCGCTGACCGCGCGCGCGAGGCCCGTCAGCGCAATCGCGAGGGCCGCGCGGGAGGCGTTGACCAGCCGCCGGGCGTCGATCCCGCGCTCGCCGCCGAGTCGCGCCGCGGCGGGCAGTTCGACGCGGTCAAGCACGAGCCCGACGGTGGTGAGCGCCCGGAGCCCGAGATTCTTCTCGGGCTCCGCAATCGTGAGACCCTGCGCATCGCGCGGGACGATGAACGCATCAAGCGCATCGAAGCCGAAGCCCGCGCCGCCCCGGGCCACCACCAGAAAGTGGCTCGCACGGTCGCCGAGCGGGACGAAGGACTTGCGCCCGCTCAGCACGAAGCCCTCGCCCTTGGGCTCCGCTGCGGTGCGCGTACTCAGCACATCGAAGGCCGGTGAGGGCTCGATCATCGCGAGCGAGGCCGCATGGAAGCGCTCCCCGCCGAAAAGTGGCAGGTAGGCTTGCTTCTGCTCCTCGCTCCCGAGGTCGAGGATGACGTTTGCAAAGAGCGAGGGGGTAAGCGCGGCGAGGGCGAGCGACACATCGCCATAGGCCAGCTCCTCGAGCACGAGCGCGTTCGTCACCGGCGAACGCGCCTCCCCGGCGCCGCCATAGGCCTCTGGGATCTGTGTCGCGGTCAATCCGAGCTCCCACACGCTCTGCAGGAACTTCTCGGGCACACTCGCCGTCTCGTCGCACTCTCGGGCGATCGGGCGCATGGCCCGGGTGGCGAACTCGCGCATCGCCTCGCGGGCAACGGACTGCTCTTCGGTCGGGCCAAACGAGATCATCGCGCTCTCCTTTGACTTCTGCGGTCGACATCGTCCGCGGATCGCGAAGCGGACGCGATCTGCGCCGACCCCGACGGTCGCGGGATCTGGTGGAAGTAGCGATCGAGGGCCTCGCGGCCGCCGTCCTTGGTGAGAAGCCCGTCGGCGAGGGCCTTGCGCGGGTCGATGAGCCCGAGGGCCACGCCGCACCACACGCTTGCGTCGGCCGTGTAGCGGACGTCCGCTCGCTCGGCGAAGCCCCGGGTCACGGCGCACGCTCCATTGGCGATGCGCACCGTCCAGACGCCCCCGCCCGTTCCCGAAAGGCGGATCTCAAACGTGACATCGACCCCGGCGGTGCGGTCCTCCCGCAGCAGAAAAGGCAGGGATTCGAGGATGGACTGTGCAGAGGTCTCCATGAACGCTCCAAAGCCAGCGACGTGCTCTTCCATCGCGTGCAGCACCCACCAGCGCGCGATCGCCGCCACGATGGGTTCGAGGGAGCGGCCGTGCTCGGTCAGGGCATAGGCGCCCCGCCCCTCCGCCTGCACCGGCTCCACCAGGCGCGCCTGCACGAGCCGGCGCAGCCGCGCGGACAGGACGCGGGGAGCGATGCCCGTGCGCGTGCGCAGCTCCTGGAAGCCGCGGGGACCGCCGAGCAGGTGCCGTACGAGGACCAGGGTCCAGCGGTCCCCGACGCGGTCGAGGGCGCGGCCCACCGGGTCGAAGATCTGGCCGGGGCGCGGGACGCCGGGGGGAGCGGAGTTGGCTATCCGTACGGTCATCACCGAAGTATCTAGCAGATACTTCGATGATGATCAATTGGCGCACTAAGGGAGTTTTAAAGCAGTAGCGATTGTGCCCTACTGGAAGCGAATCTGCACGTCTTGCTTGTCCTCGTCGCTCACCCGGAAGAGCGTGTGCGCGGTGAGTCCCATCATGCGGGCGAGGAACACGTCGGGGACCTGCTCGATGCGAACGTTGAAGGCGTTCACGCTGTGGTTGAAGAACTCACGGCGGTCGGCAATCTCCTCTTCGAGGATCGAGATCCGCTCCTGCAGCTGGCGAAACGATGCGTCGGCCTTGAGCTGTGGATAGCTCTCGGCGACCGCAAACAGCCGCCCGAGCGCGCTGCGCACCGCGTCGTCGGCGGCACCCTTTTGCTCCATCGTCTGGGCCTGCTGGTAGGCCGTGCGGGCCGCGGTGACGCGCTCGAGCACCTCGCGCTCGTGCCCCATGTACCCCTTCACGGTGTCCATCAGTTTGGGCAGCTCGTCGTGGCGTTGCTTCAAAAGCACGTCGATGTTCGCCCAGGCCTGATCCACCGCGTGCTTGAGACTGATCAGGCCATTGTAGAGGCCCACCACGTACACGACCGAGCCGATCGCGATGAAGCCGACGACGGCGAGCACGATCCAAGCCATCTCACATCCTCCCAAGCATGCCGAAGCGCTCGAGCAGGAGCGCCAGCGAAACGATGGCGAGGGCTGCCCCCCCGAAGACCGAGCCCAGCGCACGCCACGAAAGCGAATGGGCCAGCGCCGCCCGAGGCTCGGTCGAGAGTACGAAGAGACTCGCGCCCAGGGGATCCCGTGCGATGACGACGCGATCGGCCACGGGCTGGCCGTCGACATCTTCGCTGACACGCTGGCGGATCGCGTCCCACTCCTCGAGCGAGACCTCGCCGTCGCCGTCGAGATCCGCGGCCTTCATGGCGGCCGGGTCCTTCTTGATCTCTGCAAGGCGCGCTGCGATCTGGAAGCGGCGCTCCTCCAGCACTCCGTGCCGAGCCTGGGCGACGCCGTAGACGTAGAGTCGAGCACCGGGATCGATGCGCGCCTCGCTGACCCGGAGGCGGGAACGGTTGCCGATCCAGCCGGAGGTGCAGTCGATGCCGTGGTCGGTGAGCAGCTGCGCGAGAGGCGCCGAGATCTCGGGGTCGGTCTCGTGAATCTGATTCGGGATCTCCGCCGTCGCGCCCTTGGGATCGACCCGCACGCGCCCGGTCTCGTCTTCGAGGTAGAACGGCCAATCCGCGGAGTCGCCCGAGGCCACGGTGGTCCACTCCCGTCGATCTCCGGAGTGGGTCTCGCGTTCAATCCGGTAGCGATACCAAGCGCACGGCACGCCCGAAACCGGCGCCACGAGCGGGTCCTTGGGGCGGGCGATGCCCTCGAGCTCGGCGGCGCCGAGGGCGACCGAGCGGACTTTCGCCGTCGGCGTGTCCTCGATCGCGCGCTTTCTGCGCCAGAGCACGAAGCCGTGGGCGAAAAGAGCGCATCCGAAGATCCCGAGGACGGCGAACGCCACGGTGGGAGAGCCGTGGCTCCCCCGCACGGGGGTGGCGCCGAATGCCCGGACAAGGTGCGGACCCATCCCCCGGCCTATCGGGTGTCCCCAACGCCGCCTTGACGCCCAGGACTGGGCTTAGCCTTGCCCGGCCACGTTGATCTGCGTAGGCTGGCGCCGCCGGAGGTGGACGGAGGATCGCCGGCGGACACACACCGTCCGCGGGAGGAAAGTCCGGGCTCCACAGGGCAGGGAGGTCGCTAACGGCGACCCGGGGCGACCCGAGGGAAAGCGCAACAGAAAGCACACCGCCGATGGCCTCCCGGGGCGGCGCGAGCTGCCTCGAAGGCACAGGCAAGGGTGAAAACGTGGGGTAAGAGCCCACGCGCGACGGCCGGGTGACCGGCGGCGCGGCAAGCCCCTCCCGGAGCAAGCTCGAATAGAGGTGCCGTGAAGAGCGGCCCGTTCGATCCGCCGCCTCGCGCGAGGCGGCGGCGGCACCTGGGTTAGAGCGCTCGAGCGCCGCAGCAATGCGGCGCCTAGATGAATGATCCTCACCGGCGTCGGGGCGACCCGCCGCCGGAACAGGACCCGGCTTACAGTCCGCCTCCGGCCTCCGCTCGAAGGGTCACACGCCGCGCGCTCCCCCACCCTCCGCACAGGCGAACGGGGCTGCAGCACGCGCTTGTAGCGGAGCCTGGTCCGCGAAGGGGCAATCCAAAGGGGTTCCACCATTGCCTTCCACGCCGCGTCTATACTGGCGCGCCCGAGCAAGGAGGAGGTGCGGATGCAGGTCCAAACCACCATTCCCCAGGCGGACTGGCGCGCCATCCCACGGGCAGCCAAGGCCGCGGAGGAGACCGGCTTTGACGGCCTCATGAGCTCGGAGATCGCCAACGATCCTTTCATTCCCCTCGCCTTTGCGGCGCTCGCCACCGAGCGCATCCAACTCTCCACCGCGATCGCTGTGGCCTTCCCACGCAGCCCGATGGTGGTTGCGAACCTCGCGTGGGATCTCCAGCTGAACTCGCGCGGGCGCCTTTGTCTTGGCCTTGGCACGCAGGTCAAGGGACACAATGAGCGACGCTTTGGCGTGCCCTGGGGTCCCCCGGTGCCGCGGCTGCGAGAGTACGTCGAGTCACTGCGCGCGATTTGGCGCTGTTGGGAACGCGGCGAGCCCCTGCGCTATGAGGGCAAGCACTACCGCTTCAGCCTGATGACGCCTGAGTTCTCACCGCCGCCGTCGGGCCTGCCGCCGGTTCCCGTGACGATCGCCGCAGTGGGCCCGGACATGCTGCGTTTGGCCGGCCGAGCCTGCGATGGCGTGCGCCTTCACGGCTTCTGCACGCGCCGCTATCTCGAAGAGGTGGCACTGCCGCAGATCCAGGAGGGCCTCGCGCGCTCCGGTCGGAGCCGGGCGACGTTCCAAGTCTGGGGCGGCGGATTTGTGGCCACGGGCAAGGACGATGAGGCGGTCGCGGAGATGATGGACTGGGTCCGCTACCGAATCGGCTTCTACGGCTCGACACGCACCTACGCCGGGGTGCTCTCTCTCCACGGCTGGGACGAGCTCGCCGCGAAGCTCCACCAGATGTCGAAACAGGGCCAGTGGAAGGAAATGGCGAAGGAGATCCCCGACGAGCTTGTACACACCTTCGCGGCGGTCGCTACCTACGACCAGATCGCGGGGGCGATTGAGAAGCGTTTCGGCGGCCTCTCGGACGCCATTGCGCTCTCCTTCGCGCAGGACACTCCGGCAGGCCTGGCGCGCGAGCTCGTACAGGACGTGCAGCGCATTCCCACGGCGTTCCGCGGGTTCGCGACCGCCTGGTAGGGACGGGACGTCACTCGAGATCGCGTCGATAGCAGCTCACACGAGCACGGCGCTCCGGGTCGTAGCCCCGCCACTTCCAGGGCGGGAGCTCGTCCAGGGACACGGGTCGGAAGGCGTTGCGCTCGAAGAACGCGCACACGCGAGGCGACGTGGTGCACGCGAACACGTAGGCGAGCTTTTGGCGGCGCCCGAGCTCGACCGCGAAGGCGACAAGATGAGTCCCGACGCCCTCCCCGAGGAAACGCGTCAAGGTGTAGAGCGACGCGATTTCGCCGGCCTGCGCGACGGGCTCGATCAAGAGCGCCCCGATGCCCGCGAGGTGACGGTCCTCGACGAACGCGCCGAAGCCGCTCGCGAGAACCTCCTCGACTTCCTCGGGCGTACGCGGCGCCAGATAGCCTTCGTCGACACCGCGTGCGATCAGGTCGTCGGCGGCATCAAAGTCGTCGAGGCCCAGGGGACGCACGATCACATAGCGCTCGCGCGTAAAGAGCGTACCCGACCCTGCGTAGGTGAAGAGCTCTTCCGCGAGCCCATCGAGCGTACACACGTTCACGGCAGGCAGTCCGAGGTCGAGCATCGATTCCACTTCGCGCAGGAGGGCCAGGCGGCGCTGGCCAAGGGGTGTACCGCCTGCGGCGAGGAGCTTGCGCAGCTCGTCTAGGTGAACAAAGGAAAGGCGGTCGCCGGGGGCGCGAAGGAGTGCCCCATCGCGGTCGATCCAGACGAGCTTCGAGCAGCGCAGGCGGAGCGCGACATCCCGACAGGCCGGGGCGAAGGCGAGGGAGCCCCCGACCACGAGTCCCAGGACGGGGTTCGCGCGCAAGCTGCGCCAGACCACCGCCTCAAGGCGGGGTGTTGCCGCCGAAAGCACATGGCCTGCGGTCAGCGGCTCGACGGCGCTGCGTTCGGTCGAGATCAGGACGACGCGCGTTCCGTTGGCGGTGAGCTCGCCCAGGACCGCGCGCAGGGGAGCCGGGGCGCGCAGATCGGCGGCGGGGACCGCGATCGCAAGGTGTCGCCCGCGGAACTCACGGAGATAGAAGTCCTTCTCCGTGAACGACGTGGCGGAGGGAGCAGTCTCGGCGGGCTCCTGGCTCATGGGCGCAGAGTCTTGCCGATCCGGCGGAGCGCGCACCCGGACGCCGCGCGCGTCATCCAACCAGGCCTCTTACCGCGTCCTCTGTTTTAGGGAGTGCAGCCGCACCCGACGCGGGCAGTGGCTCCCAAGGGTTTTCTGTGTGGGGAGGTCCCTGGTGGGATCGGAGTCGAAATAGAATCTATGCCCCGCGGGTACTGGAATAAGGAGACGCCTTCGGGCAGCCGATAGGGACAGTGGGTGACTATAGCCCCGAACCCGCGGGGAGGGGCCGGAGGGCCTGGCGCGAGCCGAGAAAAGCCCGGCCGGGCGAGCCCAGGAGGAAAAAGTGATCGATGGCCCGAAAAAACGCTGGCGAAATTTCGTTCGGGACGGCAATATTCTAATCCGCTCGGTTGCCCCCCGAACAACGAGCATTACGTTGATCCTCGGTTGGGTGATGTACGCCGCGCTCCACGGCCACGAATGCCCGACCGGCAGCTGCGCCGGCGAACGCCGCGCAACGGTATCGCGAGAGTGTGTGGCCCCACCGCACACAGTGGGTCATGAAACCGGAACCCCCCGGGCGGTATCCGATTAAACGGGCCTGCACTGAGGGACCGAGAGGTAAGGTAGTGAAATTCGAAGACCGATTCCCGTCTGCCTCCGGAGAGGAGTCCGTTCGAGCGCCGCTCGGAGCGACGCCCGTGCTCGCCGCCGAGGAGCTTGATCCCGGCCGCGAGCGCCGCCCGCTCGAGTCCTATTTCCAGGAGATTGGCGGAACTCGGACGCTGCGTCGCGAGGAAGAGGTCATCCTCGCCAAGGAGCTCGAGGCTGCGACCGCGGAGCTGCGCGGTTCGCTCTACGCGATCCCCTATTCCACGCACCATGTGGTCGCTCGCTGGGATGCGCTGCGCGCGCTCTCCCACACCGGCGCCAAGCTCTCGGAATCCGTCGGAGACGAGGAAACCGGAGAGATTGCGGCCCGCGTCGAGCGCGCCGTGGCGCGTCTGCGCAAGCTCCTCGTCCAGCGCGAGAAGCTCCTCACCACGGGTGCGAGCGAGCTCTCCCACAAGCGGCTGGCGGTGAAGGTGAACCAGGAGCTCCAGAGTGCTCAGCTCTCGCTGGGACTTTTGGCCGAGCTCCGCGACCGGGTGCTCCAGATCGCCGACGAGATGAAGAAGGTTCGCAAGGGCACGCGCCGGCTGCGCGAGCTCGAGGCCGAGGCAGGTGTCACCAAGGAGCGCCTGATCGAGCTCACCAGCGCGGTCAACGACGCGCATGAGCGGATGACCCGGGTCAAGAACCGCTTCATCGAGCACAACCTGAAGCTTGTCGTCGCCATCGCGAAGGACTACCGCAATCTCGGCCTTTCCTTCCCGGACCTCATCCAGGAGGGAAACCTCGGACTGATCCGTGCGGTGGAGAAGTTCGATCACCGGCGCGGCTTCAAGTTCTCGACCTACGCCGTCTGGTGGATCCGGCAGGCCCTCGTTCGCGCAATCCAGAACCACTCGCGGACGATCCGGCTTCCTTCCCATGTGCACGACCGCCTGCAGCGGAGCCAGCGTGTGCGTGCGGAGCTCACAGGGAAGCTCGGCCGCGAGCCGACGGCCGCCGAGCTGGCGCCGGCGCTCGGTACAGACACGGATTCCCTCGAGGCACTGGACCGCCTCTCGCGGGAGGCGATCTCCCTCGAGTCGTCGGTAGCCGGCACGGAGAAGCGTCTCGAGGACTTCGTGGCGGATCCGACGGCCTCGGCCCCGGACGGCGGTATCGACGGGGATCGCATGCGCTCCGGCGTCGGTGCGCTGATCGGAAGTCTCACGCCGCGTGAGCAGCTCATCCTTCGCCTTCGCTATGGGCTCGGCGGCGAGGAGGAACACACCCTCGAACAGATCGGCCAGTCGCTTGGGCTTTCGCGTGAACGGGTGCGCCAGCTCGAGGCCCGTGCACTCAAGAAGCTGCGCGAGACGGCCCCTGCCCAGCGCCTGCATCCCATCCTCGAACCCTAGGCGAGGATCTCGACCAAAACGGAGGGCAGAACGTCGAGTTCTGCCCTCCGTTTCTTTTCCCGGGCTTGCCAGACGCGAGGGGCGAGAGGTGCGCGCCGCCGCTGGGCTTTTGCTAGACCTCCGCGCCGTGGAAGTCGCCGCCCAGATTGCCTGTCTTGATCTCGAGGGCGTACTCGTGCCCGAGATCTGGATCAATGTCGCGGAACACACGGGCATCTCGCAGTTGCGGCTTACGACGCGGGACGAGCCCGACTATGACGTGCTGATGAAGCGGCGTCTTCAGATCCTGGCCGAGCATGGCCTCGGGCTACCGGACATTCAGCGTGTGATCGGGACCCTGCGGCCGCTCGAGGGCGCGACGTCCTTCTTGGACTGGCTTCGCGAGCGCTTCCAAGTGCTGGTTCTCTCCGACACCTTTTACGAGTTCGCTGCACCCTTCATGCGGCAGCTCGGATTCCCCGCGCTCTTCGCCCATCAGCTCCACGTCGACGCCACTGGACGGGTAGTCGATTACCGGATCCGCATGCAAGACCAGAAGCGGCAGACGGTCAGGGCACTCCACGGGCTGAACTTTCGGGTGATCGCGGCCGGAGACTCGTACAACGACACCGCGATGCTCTCAGAAGCGGACGCCGGGATCCTCTTCCGCCCTCCGAACAACGTCGTGCGCGAGTTTCCCCAGTTTCCGGTTGCGCAGACCTACGACGAGCTGCGGGCGGAGTTTGCCCGCGCGCTTACCCTCCGAAATCGGAACCCGCGGGTCGTATCGACGGGATCTTGAACATGCGATGGGGCGCGGGCTGGTAGGTGAAGAGGAGCGCGCGTCGGGGTCTATCCGACCGGTTTGGCTCAGAGCCGTGCACGACGTGCGGGCTGAAGAAAAGAAGGCTCCCGGCAGGCATTTCCGCGGGCACCGCAAGCGACGCATCGAAGCTACGCGGGTCGGTGAAGAGCGGACTAAGCGTGCCCTCTCCGGCAAGGCCAGGAAGCAGGCCGGCGCGGTGGCTTCCTGGCACGAGGCACAAGCAGCCGTTCTCGCGACTTGCTTCGTCGAGGGCGAGCATCGCATTTACCAAGCGGTCCACGTGGGCGCAGTCGAAGACCCAGTAGGGCGAATCCTGGTGCCAGCGGAAGCGAGAGCCTTCGCGGGGCCGTTTGAGATTGAGCTTGTCGGTGAACAGGCACAGTTCATCCGCGCCCACGAGGTCGCGCATCGGCTCGACAAAGCGCGGGTCGTCCACCAGCTCGTGAAAGCGCGGATCGAGCCGGTGGAAGGGCTCGAGGACGCGCACGGTCTGCGAGCCCTCGCGGTGCTCGAGCTGGATCGTGGTGCCCCGGGCCTCGACGTAGCGATTGCCGTCGATGGCGTAGCGTGCGTCGGGCGCAGCGGCTGCGAACGCGGCCTCCGCCACCGCCCGTTCGGCCGCGGCCCGCAGGTCCGCGAGCTCGTCGCGGTCGAAGACGGCTCGGCGGATGAAAAATCCGTCTTCCTGGTAGGCCCTGAGCTCTTCCGGTGTGGCCCGCAGGGCTCTCCGCGTCACGGCGAAACTAGCGCTTGCGGCGGCTCGCCAGGAGCTCGCGCTTGCGCAGTCGCAGCGACACAGGCGTGACCTCGAGGAGCTCGTCCTCTTCGATCCACTCGAGGGCGGTCTCGATGGTCAGCCTACGGGGCGGGGTGAGAATCGTGTTCTCGTCCCGGCCCGCCGCGCGGATATTCGTAAGCTTCTTGGCGCGCGCGAGATTGACGTTCATATCGCCGGGCCGGCGATTCTCCCCGACCACCTGGCCTTCGTAGATCGGCTCCCCTGCACCCACAAACAGCGTGGCACGCTCTTGGATGTGGAAAATGCTGTATCCGGTGGCGACGCCGGAGTCGCTCGCGACGATCGCTCCCACGCCACGCCGAGGGAGCTCGCCGGCGAAGGGTTCGTAGCCACGCACGGTGCGGTGCAGCACACCCTCCCCGCGTGTGTCGGTCAAGAACTCGCTGCGGTAGCCGAATAGACCGCGGCTCGGTACGACAAACTGCAGTACCGCCTGCCCGACGCGCTGCTCCATCATCAGCAGGCGCCCCTTGCGGGCCGAAAGCTTCTCGATCACCGAGCCGGCGCAGGCTTCGCGCACCTCGGCCACCACGTCCTCGACCGGCTCGCAAGCACGACCTTCCACCTCGCGTACGATGATCTCGGGCCGTGAGACAGAGAACTCGTAGCCCTCGCGACGCATCGTCTCGATCAGAACCGCGAGCTGCAGCTCACCGCGGCCTGCCACCTCGAAGGTGTCCGGGCCGTCGCCCGCTTCGACGCGGATGGAGACGTTGCCAAGCGCCTCCTTGCGGAGTCGATCGCCGATCTGGCGGCTCGTCAGGAAGCGGCCCTCGCGGCCGGCGAAGGGCGAGGTATTCACAGAAAAGCGAACACGGATCGTCGGTGGGTCGATTCCGATGCGCGGCAGCGGCTCGACCGCCAACGGATCGCAGATCGTGTCGCCGATCTCGATCGAGTTGACGCCGGCGATCGTGCAAAGATCACCGGCCTCTGCCGCCTCGAGCTCCACGCGCTCGAGGCCACGGGAGCCAAAGAGCTTCGTAATGCGGAAGGGCTCGGGCTTGCCCTGCTCCGGGATCCGAACCACCGTGACACCCCGGCGCAGCGTTCCGCGCTCGACGCGACCGATCACGAGACGGCCGAGGAAATCGTCGTAGCCGAGGGTCACCGCCTGGAACTGCGCGGGACCGTCGGGGTCCACGCGAGGGGCCGGCGCCTTGGCAAGAATGGTCTCGAGCAGAGGTCGCAGGTCCACCCGCCGTGCCCCCGGATCCAAGGCTGCGGCCCCTTCCTTGGCGGAGGCATAGACCACGGGAAAATCGAGTTGCGCGTCACTCGCGCCGAGCTCCACCAGCAGGTCAAAGACCTCGTCGACGACGGCGTGGGCGCGCTGCTCGGGCCGGTCAATCTTGTTGACAACGACGATGGGTCGAAGCCCGTGGGCGAGCGCCTTGCGCAGCACGAAGCGCGTCTGAGGCATCACGCCCTCGACCGCGTCCACGAGCAGAAGCACAGCGTCCACCATGCCGAGTACCCGCTCGACCTCGCCGCCGAAATCGGCGTGTCCGGGTGTGTCGACGAGGTTGATGCGGACGCCCTCGAACTCGATGGCCGTGTTCTTGGCGTGGATGGTAATGCCGCGCTCGCGCTCCAGGTCCTCGCTGTCCATGGCGCGCTCGGCGACGGCCTGGTTGGCGCGAAATGCCCCCGTCTGGCGCAGGAGCCCATCGACCAGCGTCGTCTTGCCGTGGTCCACGTGCGCGATGATCGCGAGATTGCGGATTTCCTTGCGGGGACGGCGCATCGGGCGCGGACCCTAGCAGACGCACGCAGCCCCTGCGCGTTTTCACCCCAAACGGCCGCCACGCAGCGGTTTTACGCAAGTTTCACAGGCGAACCCACGTCTTCTGCCGACCTCTCCCCTATGCTCTCCGCGCAGTGCTTGGAGGAGGATTCGCCGTGACCGCTCCCGCAGAACGCCTCACCGCGCCCGCCGCCGCAGACGCGGATGGGCCGTGGCGCCGTACCGACGTCATACCTCGGCTGGTCTACT
>DATFYN010000723.1:0-2472 GCA_035315025.1 Myxococcota bacterium | reverse complement strand
GTGGGGGATCCGGAGCGGCTGATCGACGCGCTTGAGCGAGCGGGTTCCCTGTTCGAGGCTGCGAAGATGGCCTCGGAGCGAGGGGACTGGATCCGCACCGTGCGGACTCTCCAGCAAGTGAGTCCGCGCGACCCAGATTACGCTGCAGCTTGTCAGTTACTGGCCCGCGCCTACGACACGCAGGGCAAGACTGAGCTCGCCCTGCACAAGCTGGATGAGTCCATGACGCTCGGCGGCACGGATACGGTGCCGGTCGACGTTCTCGAGTGGTACGCGGAAGTGCTTGAGAAAGCGGGCCGCGCACAGCAGGCTCTCGGGGTGCTTGAGCAAGTGCGGAGCCGCTCGCCGAGTCGCGCCCATCTCGGCACGCGGTTCGACGAGTTGCGTAAGCGGATCAGCGTCCAACGCATCGCATTCGATACCGCCGAACGCTCCGACCACGGGCCACCGGCCTTCCCGATTGGAGGTCGATACGAGATCCTCGAACAAGTGGGACGCGGCGGTATGGGCATCGTCTACCGAGCGCGCGATAAACGCCTGGACCGGATCGTCGCCCTAAAACGCCTCACCGATGATCTGCGAGACCACCCGAAGGCCGTAGAACTCTTTCTCCGGGAGGCGCGGAGCGCGGCACGCCTGAACCACCGGAACATCGTCACCGTCTATGATGTCGATCAAGAAGACGGCATCCTGTTCATCACCATGGAATTTCTCGAGGGCCAGTCCTTGAACACGATCCTCCGGCGGATCGGTCGACTCACTCCACGCGACGTCGCGCGATTCGGGATCCAAACTGCCACAGGCCTTCAGTTCGCTCATGACCACGAGATCGTGCACCGCGATATCAAGCCAGCGAACCTCTTCCTACCGAAAGACCGCACCCTAAAGATCATGGACTTTGGGATCGCGAAGATGCTGGCCGAGGTGAGGCAGGGGGCGACGGTGATCGGCGGAACCCCCGCCTACATGGCTCCTGAGCAGGCCGCGGGTCGGCAAGTCGACGGCCGGGCAGACCTCTACGCCCTGGGTGTCACGCTCTATGAAATGCTGACCGGTGTCGTCCCCGATCCGCCGGGAGACCCGGCTAGCGCGGGGCGTCACGCTCGCGCGGCGTTAGACCCGCGAGGGCACACGCCTGGGATTCCGGATGCCCTCGCCGAACTGATCTTGAAACTCGTTGCGCAGCGGCCGGAAGATCGCCCAGCTCACGCTCGAGACGTGAGCGCTTGTCTCCAAGGAGTTCTGGAGATGCTTGGTCCGTCTGGCGGAACGCCGGCGGCTCCAGCGCGACCACCAGACCAGGTCTGAGCGCAAATCACGAGCGCCTCGGAGCGACGATGGCGTGCGGCGGCGGGCGTCTTCGCGAATATCCCTTCGTCGTCTCGAGCGCCAAAGGCTCGCTCATTCGCTGATGCTGTACAGGAATCCGGGTCTGGGTGACGGCTCCCCGGACAAAACCCTGCTCGGAATCGACCTGGCGCGGATTCGGGTGGCAAGCGTTGCACCAAGGGTCCGCCTAGGTGCGGCGGGACCCGGTATTCGGCGGCGACCCCGTGTCCGGACCAACCCGGCGTCGAACCTCGCGCGGCTTGCGTTAAACTCCGCGCCGATCGGCTCTGCTCATCCCGGTGAAGGAGGACATCTCATCATGACTGCGCTGCCCCCTGCTACGACGTCGCCCAAGGAGTTCCTGGAGAACTGGCTGCCAAAGGCGGTTGCCGAGGCCGGTCTTCCGGAGAACGCAAAGACCGTCGACGTGAGGCTCGGCATTCGCCTCGAGGGTGACGGCGGAGGCGATTGGATTTTCCATTTGCGCGCCGGCGCCGTCTCGGTGAGTCCCGGACCCACCGAGGAGGCTGCCTTTACACTCATCCAAAGCGTCGCGGATTGGCGCGGAGCGCTGTGGGAGGGGCGGGGTGGTGCGTTCGGGAAGCAGGCTTCGGGCCTCTTTCGGCCGAACGCGCCCCAGCAACAAGCAGGCCCAGGGGGCCGCCCCATGGACCCGGCTGCACTCGGCCGCCTTCAGGCGCTCCGCGGCATGATCCGGATGATCGTGGCGGGCGGGCCGGGAGGCGATTGGAGGGTCAATTTCAAGCTTGGTCCCGGGCCCATTCCCGAGGAGCCCAGCACGACGGTGACCATCTCTGCGGATGATGCATCAGCGATGGAGCGCGGCGAGCTCGATCCCATGCAGGCCTTTATGGCGGGACGCATCCAGATCGCGGGCGATATGGCGCTCATGATGCAGATGCAAGCCGCAACGATGTGAGCTAAAGACAAACCCTCTCAGATGGTTCCGGGGCGGTAGTTCAATCGGTTAGAGCACCGGCCTGTCACGCCGGAAGTTGCGGGTTCGAGTCCCGTCCGCCCCGCCATAAGTATCCGATATCATTGAAGAATTAATTTCGCAAATTGGCCCGTGGGCATGCCGTGGGCAAACCTCACGCATCTGTGTGTCTCTTCTTCAGGGCT
>DATFYN010000722.1:0-3294 GCA_035315025.1 Myxococcota bacterium | reverse complement strand
CGCAGGATCTCACTTCCGATTTGCCTTGCCTGATGCGGCGAGCCCGCGAGCACGATGACGCCCAAATGCAGCGAAGGCACGAAAGCCATGAGGCTTGAGAAGCCGAGCGTTCCGCCGTTCTTCGCCACCAAGACGACCTGGTCTTCCTCGAGTGCATGCACTTGCCAGCCGAGTGCCACGTCTCCGTAGGGTGCGGCACGGCGGCGGGGTCGCTCGAGGAGTTCGAGCAAGGGCGAGAGAGCGGTCTCGCGCACGCCCATCGCGAAACGCAGGAACTTCATCATATCGTCGAGGCTCGAACTGAGACCGCTCGCGGGCAGAAGGGCGGGCCAGCTCGGAAGGTCGTAACGTGCGATTTCCCCGTCGACTCCACGGCCTTCGGCGAGCTTTGCGCGGCTTGGCAGCTCGGGAAGGAGCCAGGTGCTGCTCATCCCGAGAGGTACCAGCACCTCGCGCGTTAGGACCTCTTGGTAACCGCGGGTACCCGCAGCCCTGATGAGGGCGCGCCCGAGCAACGCGAACCCGAGGTTGGAGGGGAGATACCGGACGCCCGGCGGACGGTCCAACTTGTACCTATTTACGAACTCCCACATGCGCTCGAGCGTGAGCGTTGCGCCCTGGCGCGGTATGTCTGGTGGCAGGCCAGACGTATGGGTGGCGAGATCGACGAGCCGGATCGGTTGGCCCTGGAAGCTAGGGACGGTGATTCCTTTGGGCACGAACTGCTGCAATGGATCATCGAGCCGAACGAGTCCGCGTTCGACGAGGTCGGCGAGGATGGTGGCGGTAAAGACCTGGGTCAGGGAGCCGAGCTCAAAGAGGGTGTCCGCAGTGGGGGTTCCGAGATCACGTCCGGCGTCGCCGTAGAAGAACGTGGCCTCGCGACCGTGGTCGTGGACACCGATGGCAAGACTGGTGGCGGCCCCTTGCCCGAGATGCTGGGCGGCGATCGCATCGACGCGAGACCGCAGTTCGTCCGGAGCCGCCCCGTGCGCGGAGCTGGCCCAAAGGACGGTAGCGATGCCCCAGATGAGGAGCCGCGAACGGCGGATCACCAGGCCAGCCCCGGTGGGTCGAGGTAGGGCGTTCGCCGCATCGGCACATGAATCGCGATCTGCGCGTGCGCGGTACGCGGCCAAGCGACACGGACGAATCGCATGCACAACTCCACCTACCAGACGCGGTGAGCGTGCTGGCCTTCCGCGGCACGCTCAGCAGGGCGCATCGTCCCGAACCCCGGTACGTCCGCAAGCCCCCCGCGGTGGGCGGCTTGACGCGCTTTCGCAGATCGAGGAATCAGCCCGGCGCATTCCCGTTCGACGAAGATTCGATGGGTACGAGACCGAAGCCTAGCGAGGACGCAGCACGCCGCTTGTCCAGCCCGCCGGCAGGCGATCCGCCGTGGCCGGCAAGGGCAGAGGAAGCGGCCGCGAGCGAGCGTGGCGCGCGGGCCGGCCGGGGCAGCGCTGGCAAGCCTTGAAGCCGCCCGTACAGCCGCCGATTGGGTTACCCGATCGCTTACGCGGGTGTCGGGGCCGCCGCCGGGCCCGAGGTACGGGGGAGTTCTCCAGGCACAAGAGCACCGCGGGGCGTCAGCGTCTCCAGGCGGCTGCGAATCCATGACTCCGCCTCGGTCCGTAGGCCATGTTTGTCGGCCGTATGCAGAACGGGACCGAACGCGAGCGCTACCTGCACGCGACGCTTGCGAAAGCAGCCCAGAAAGTGGGGGATAAACCCGTCGTCACCCACCCAGGCATCGTCTCGGTTCGCGTACTCGATCGCGACCGGCACGACGGGGATGCGGTGCTCGGCCGCTAGCTCGAAGAGGCCTGGGAAAAATGGCAGCGCGCCAGGCCCGCGCGACGTCGTGCCTTCCGGGAATGCAGCGAAAGCGACGCCCTGTTGCAGTAGGGCCAATGCCCCTGCGCGAGCCGCCCGGCGGCTCGCCTTGTCCTCTCGCCTCACAAACACGGTGTGCGTCTCGCGCGCGGCCGCTCCAAAAAGCGGCCACTCTCCGATCTCCGCCTTCGCAAGGAACGCGCAAGGTCGCTGGGCGAGGAGCGCAGCGATGTCCACGTATGAGCGATGGTTCGCGAGGAGGAGCACAGGACCTGCCGGCGGACTGCCGTGCACCTCGACCTGCACACCGAGGAGGCTCACCATCCGACGCGCCCACGCATGGCCGTGTCGGGTGGCGACATGGGGACAGCTTCCTCGGAGCTTCGCGCTCACCTTAAGGCGCAAGACAGTGAACGTGGTCAGCGCAGCCAACGCTGAGAGACGCAACGTCACGCGGGCTGTACCGAGCGGTCCCATAAGCGGTATCTCCTTCGGGGCTGGTTCCGCGGCCTGCGATCCAGTGTAGGAAGCTCGGCCCGCGTCGTGGCGTTCGCGTGAAGCGGCGGGGGAGAAAGTGGGACGTCACGCGCTCGTCCCTCAATTGAGACAGTACCGTGAATCGCCAAGCCGAATCTTGAGCCAACCGAGCGTTCGACGAGAGACCTTTCGGGGAGTGGAGGTCCGTCATGTCCTACCAGAGTGTCGGAGTCCTGCGGACTGGACTTCCCTGGCTTGGTCTGCGAGGCCGCGGTCAGACGCGTGCTGGCGGTGTACAGCCGGTGAGGCCGGCACCGATCGCGCCGCGGCGCGACGAGAACTGGATGCGCGAGGAGGTGGCGCGCCTCGAAGACGCCGCGCTGGTACCCCACGACCGCTACTTGGTCGCCGCCGCTCGTGCGGCGCAGATCCCGGCGTTGCTGCGCGAGATCGGCCGCCTGCGCGAGATCACCTTCCGCTCCGCCGGCGAGGGCACCGGACGGGAGTTGGACCTCGACGTCTTCGATCGAACCTACGAGCATCTCTTCGTATGGGATCGACAGGCCGGCGAGCTTGTGGGGGCGTATCGCCTTGCCGAGACCGAACACCTGCGGCCGGTGTTCGGCGCGGCCGGCCTATACACCCATACTCTCTTTGAGCTTGACGATGCGTTCTTCGCCGAGCTCGGACCTGCGATCGAGCTTGGCCGCTCCTTCGTACGCGCGGAGTACCAGCGCTCGGCTTGCGCGCTGATGTTGCTCTGGAAGGGGATCGGACACTTGGTGCTTGCCAGGCCGAGGGTCAAGATGCTGTTCGGCGCAGTGAGCGTGTCGGCAGGTTACTCGCCGGCAGCGCGCGCATTGATCGCGGCAACTCTCTCGTACAACCATGGCGACCCCCTGCTCGCGGCCCACGTCCGGCCCCGGCGGCCCCTGCGCACGGGCTGGCGAGAGCGCCGGAAAGTCAGAAGGTCCATGG
>DATFYN010000721.1:0-8544 GCA_035315025.1 Myxococcota bacterium | reverse complement strand
GCGAGGGTGCGCTTGCGGACCTTCTGGCCTTCGCGCCAGCCCTCGCGGAGCAGGATGGCGGGCCGGGAGCGTCGGTTCGGCACCACCTCGATGTACATGGGAACTGGCTACCACGAGATCTCTTGGAATGCAAGCGAAAAGTTCGAATAAACATGGGAACATTCAGCCAGCGTGCAAGCGCGAAAAAGGCCCTGATCTCGCGGGCATACGCGAAATCAAGGCCTCAAATCACGGGGAACTTCGGTCTAGTTCGCCTGCACGACGCAGCCCTGCGGCTCCCAGCGCCAGGTGATCGCTTTCTCTCGATGAACCCCTCTCGCCAACCGAGACGACACGGCCTTCGGTCCGACGTTTCTTGTGATCGGCTCATCACCCTACGCGTCGCTGCAGGCTCCACGCCGAGGCACTGCCTCTTAGGCTCAGCGCCGCCGCTTCGCGATCAGGGCACCAGCGAGCGCTGTCCACCCCGTTTGATGGGACGCCCCGAGCCCCTCGCCGGTCTCGCCGCGGAAGTATTCGTAGAAGAGGATGTGATCGCGCCAGGCTGGGTCGCGTTGAAAAAGCGCAGTTCCTCCATACACCGGACGATGACCCTTGGAGTCGAGCAGGAACAGCCGAAGCAGCCGCCGTTCGAGTTCGTCGGCCACCTCGCCCAGATTCGCCTTCACTCCTGAGCCGGTGGGAAGCTCGACGGTGAAGCCCGCGCCGAGGGTGCCGTGCAGATGTCGGAGCGACTCGAGCGCGAGATCGTTGAGCGGGAACCAGATCGGGCCCCGCCAGTTCGAGTTACCGCCGAAGAGACCGGTCGTCGATTCGCCCGGTTCGTAGTCGAGGCGCGCTTCGCCACCGGGAAGCCCGACTACCAGCGGATGGTCGCGATGGTAACGTGAGAGCGAGCGCAGCCCGTACGGTGAGAGGAACTCCGCTTCATCTAGCATGCGGACGAGGACGCGCCGCAACCTCGACTCATCGACGATGGAGATGAGCTCGGGACGGCTGTCCTTCGTGAAGTACCGCAGGAAGCCCGCGAGCTGCGGCTTGTGTGCGATGAACCAGTTGGCGCGCGCGCGAAACTCGGACAGGTTCTCCCACAGCGATGCGCTGAGCTCCACCGCCGCGAAGATCGGGAGGAGACCCACCATGGAACGCGCCCGCAGCGGAAGGATCGAGCCGTCCGGTTTTCGAAGGCGATCGTAGAAGAACCCGTCTTCCTCGTCCCACAGCTCGTTCATCGCGGCGGCGATCGAGGCGAAGTGTTCGAAGAATTTGATCGCGACGCCTTCATAAGAGCGGTCCTGGTTGGCGAGACGCAGCGCCATCTCGAGCATGTTGAGACAGAACTTCGCCATCCAAGCAGTACCATCGGACTGCTCAAGGATCTCACCGCGTGGCAGCATGGCGGAGCGATCAAAGGGACCGATGTTGTCGAGCCCGAGGAAGCCGCCCTCGAAGACATTGTCGCCGAGAGCATCCTTGCGGTTCACCCACCAGGTAAAGTTGATAAGCAGCTTGTGAAAGGCGCGGGCCAGGAACTTGAAATCGGTACCCCCGTCGATCCGGAAGAGCGCGAGGGTCGCCCATGCATGGACCGGAGGGTTTACGTCGCCGAACGCCCATTCGTAGGCTGGAATCTGGCCGCTCGGGTGCATGTACCACTCGCGGAAAAGCAGGAGCAGCTGATGCTTCGCAGCGGCCGGGTCGATCCGCGCAAGAACGATGGAGTGGAATGCCAAATCCCAGGTTGCGTACCAGGGATATTCCCACTTGTCGGGCATCCCAATGATGTCGCGGTTGTCAAGGTGAGACCACTGCGCGTTGCGGCCGGACTTGCGCGCCGCGGGCGGCGGCGGCTGGGTTGGGTCACCTCGGAGCCAAACTCCCAAATCGTAGTGGTAGAACTGCTGGCTCCAGATCATGCCCGCGAAGGCTTGGCGCATGACAGCGGCCTCGTCCTTGCTCGCACGTTCGGGGCACAGCTCAGCGTAGTACTCGTCAGCCTCGCGCTCGCGGTCGGCGAACGTCCGCTCAAAGCCCGCGCCGAGATCGGGAGCTGCCTCCGAACCCGCGCGCGCGAGACGAAGCCGAAGCTCGACGGTTTCTCCTGGGGCAACACGAACGCGATACCAGCAGGCGAGCTTTGTGCCCTGCTGCGTAGGATTCACCGTGGCGGCACCGTGGACCACGTGATCGTTGATTCCGTCCTTGGGGTAGGCGGCCTGCGGTCCGCCGCCGAAGATGCGATGGAAGTTGGTCTCGTTGTCACAGAAGAGCAGCAGGGGCGCCCGACCCGCGGGATCCGGTCCGGCGGCAAGCCGCCATCGAGCGAGCTGGGTCTCCTCGGCGACCGCGCTGACCACCCCAGCCCCATCGCTCGGCGTTTCAGCGCGGATCTCGGGTCGCGCAATTCCCGCTTCCCATGACCATCTGTTGCGGAACCAGAGCGTCGGCAGGACATGCAGCTCCTCAGCCTCAGGCCCCGCGTTGCGGATACGCAGGCGCAGGCACAGGTCGAGCGGCGCTGCCTTCGCGTAGTCCGCTTCGATCTGCCAGTAGCGGTTGCCGTCAAACACGCCCGTGTCGACGAGCTCGAACTCCCGGTCCGCCTTACCGCGCTTCGCATTCTCTGCCCGCAGGCGCGCGTAGGGGAACTCGGCCTGAGGATAGTGATACCGCCAGCGTAGCCACGACGCAGTCGGCGTCGCGTCGACATACCACCAGTATTCCTTCGCGTCCTCGCCATGATTGCCTTCGTTGCCCGTGAGGCCGAAGATCCGCTCCTTCAGGATCGGATCTCTACCATTCCAGAACGCAAGTGCGAGACACATTCGCTGCTCAAGGTCACAGACTCCCGCGAGACCGTCCTCGCTCCAACGGTAGGCGCGCGATCGCGCATGGTCGTGCGGGAAGTACTCCCAGGCCGTACCGTTCGCGCTGTAGTCTTCCCGCACTGTGCCCCAGGCGCGCTCGCTCACGTACGGGCCGAGCCTCTTCCACCGCCCGGGTCGGCCCGCGGCCGCATCGGTGAGCCGCGCGTGTTCCGCCGAGCGCAGCGCTCCTGGTCGCTTGGTGTCAGCCATTGGCACTTATTGTGGCTGAAGTCGAGTGCGAGCGTTACAAAAGATTTCGTCAACGCGGGCAGCCTATCGATTCGCGGTCAGCTCTTGGCGCAGCACACAACCGAGATCCGGATGCTCGGCTTCGAAAAGCGCGCACTTGAGGATGGTGGGCGGTCCGGGAAGGTCGTAGGGGGTACGGGGGAAGCGCCAATGGAAGCAAGAACCTTCGCTGAAACTACGGGTGCGAGGGGTCGATCCAGCACGGTACCCGGTTCGTAGCCAAACTGGGCCGCCTGCGCCCGCTGCATCGAAGACGGAGGGTCTTGATGCAAAGGGGGTCGAGATTGGTCTGAGAGGTAGTCTTCGCTTCCGTCATGGCTCGCGGGGTTTTCGGGCGGCTGCCTCTGCGTCGGCCAGGATTACCGCCCGATCGCTGCGAACCCGGCCAGCCGGGATGGAGCGATCGCCGGCTTGGAGCCGGAGGAGCATCCCCGCCTTCTCCGCACCAGTCACCACCCAGAGGATACAGCGTGCGCGGTCCAGCACCGGGAATGTAAGCGTCATGCGCTGATGCCCTTGATAGGTGCCGGTGACGGCGACCTCGGCCTGCTTCACCTCCAGTACCGGGTCGCCGGGAACGAGCGAGGCTGTGTGGCCGTCGGGTCCAAGGCCCAGGTGGACAAGGTCCAGCACCGGCGGTGCGCCTGCCACCTGGTCGAGCTCGCGGGCATAGCGGGCGGCAGCGCTGGCCAAGTCCTTGTCCCCGACAGGCATGGCGTGTAAGTGGCCGGCCGGCAATGTCACACGGGTGAGCAGGGTCTCAGCGATGTGCGTCAGGTTCCGATCGGGATCCCCGGCCGGCGCCACCCGCTCGTCCACCTGGAAGAGGTGCACAGCATTCCAGGGGACCTGCTCGTCGGCGAGGGCCCGCAGCATTTGCCACGGCGTGTGGCCGCCGCTTACCGCGATGGAGAAGCGACCGCGGGTACCCGCCGCGGCGCGCGCCTCGGCGGCGATCAGTTCCGCTGCCCGACGGGCGACCGACCCCGTATCAGGCAGCACCTCGAACTTCATGCTCCCTCCAGCAGTTCGGCTGCCGGACAGGCAGATCCGCTCCGAGAGGAAACGGTGGCAAGCCCGTCTGCGTACTTTCGCCGTTCCCGGGTCGCGGGCAACGCTTGCGAGCGCCCCGCCTCTGCACGATGAAGTCGCCCTAGACGCCTACGCCTAGTTTGTCAGCGTCGGGTTGTGCCACCCGCCAGGAGGCGAATTCTGGTCGCCCTCCTTCGGGCCCCACGTTCCTGGCTCGTATTCATAGACTGGGGTGTCCGCTTTCAGCACGGAGTCCACGATTCGCCAGGCCTCCTCCACATAGTCTTCGCGTGCGAAGAGCGTGGCGTCTCCAGCCATCGCGTCTCCCAGTACGCGTTCATACGCGTCCATCTCTTCTGCGCAGGGATGGCGGCTCGCCAGCAATTCCGTGGATTGCCCGAGCATCTCCTCCCCTGGAGCAATCACCATCATGCCGAGGGCGATCGTGACATCCGGACTGATCCGCAACCGCATATGGTTTGGTGTAAGAGGGGTGGCGGGGAACACCGCGGGCGGCCGACGGAGCCGGACTATGACCTCCGTGCACGTCACGGGCAAGCACTTGCCGGCTCGGATGTAGAAAGGAACTCCTTGCCAGCGCCAGGAATCGACCTCCAGACGCAGGGCTGCAAAGGTCTCCCTCGTTGAGTTTGGCGCCACACCTTTCTCTATCCGGTAGCCGCGGAACTGCCCGCGCACGACGCTCTTCTCCTCCAGCGCGGGGATGGCCTTTAGGACCTTCACCTTTTCATCCCGGATCGATTCGCTGTCCGTTCGGACGGGCGGCTCCATGACCAGGTTGGTCAGGACCTGGAACAAATGATTCTGGACCACGTCGCGGATGGTGCCGGTCTCGTCATAGAAGGCGCCCCGGCCCTGGATTCCGAAATCCTCTGCCATCGTGATCTGCACGCTCTCGATATGCTGGCGATTCCAGAACGGATCCAGGAACGAATTCGCGAAGCGAAAGAACACTATATTGTGGACCGGCCGCTTCCCGAGATAGTGGTCGATGCGGAAGATCGTCGTCTCGTCGAAGGTTCCCAAAAGGATTCGATTGAGCCTCCGCGCCGAGGTCAGGTCCGTTCCGAAGGGCTTTTCGACGATAACGCGCGCATTCTTGGCACAGCCCGATTTGCCGAGCTGTTCCACCACCAGTCCGAAGAGAACGGGTGGAATGGCGAGGTAGTGCGCCGGGCGCTGCGCCGAGGCGAGCTCTTTGCGAAGCGTCTCATAGGTGGTGGAGTCCTTGTAGTCGCCGTCCACATAGCGCAGCAAACCGCACAGCTTGGCAAAAGCTACAGGGTCCAATCCGCCATGCTTTTCGAGGCTGTCGCGCGCCCTCGCCCGAAGCTGTTCGAGGTTCCAGCCGGCTTTGGCAACGCCGATCACCGGAACGTTCAGGTGGCCGCGCTTCACCATCGCCTGAAGCGCTGGAAAGATTTTCTTGTACGCAAGATCGCCCGTCGCTCCGAAAAAGACCAGGGCGTCCGAGACGGAATCGCTCATCGCTTCCTCTCTATCTCACGCAATCATTTTCCGCGGGATTTCTCCAGGTGTCCACCGAACTCGTAGCGCATCGCTGACAACAGCTTGTTCTGGAAATCTGCCTCGCCCCGTGAGCTGAAGCGCGCGTAGAGTGCGGCCGAGAGGACGGGAACCGGAATGGCCTCGTCGATGGCCGCCTTGATCGTCCACCGCCCCTCGCCCGAGTCGGAAACTTGGCCCGCAAATTCCGAGAGAGCGGGATCTTTGACCAAGGCGGACGCCGTCAGGTCCAGCAACCACGAGGCGATCACGCTGCCGCGCCGCCAGACTTCCGTGATATCGCGCAGGTTGAGGTCGTACTGGTAGTGCTCTGGGTCGCGAAGGGGTGTGGTTTCGGCGTCGACCGCGTGTTCCCGCTTACCGACGCTCGCGTCTCGCAAGATACTCAGACCCTCGGCGTAAGCAGCCATGATGCCGTACTCGATACCGTTGTGGACCATCTTCACGAAGTGGCCAGCACCATTTGGACCGCAATGAAAATAGCCCTGCTCGGCGGTCCCCCCAACCTTCTCGCGTCCCGGGGTGCGCGGTATGTCGCCCAAGCCCGGCGCCAGCGTCTTAAAGATTGGATCGAGGCGCCGCACCGTTTGGTCCGGCCCACCGATCATCATGCAGTAGCCACGTTCGAGGCCCCAGACACCGCCGCTCGTCCCGACGTCCACATAGTCGATCTGTTTCGCTGCGAGTTCCTTGGCGCGTCGGATGTCGTCCACGTAGTAGGAGTTGCCACCGTCGATGAGGACGTCACCAGGCTCGAGGAAATGCAAGAGATCAGCGATGGATTTGTCCACGACGGCTGCAGGAACCATCAGCCAGACTGCTCGTGGCTTGTCCAGATTCTTCACGAGATCCGCGAAGGAGGAGGCCCCCACCGCCTTCTCTTGGGCAAGCTCCTTCACTGCTTTCGGCGACATGTCGAAGACCACGCACTGATGACCTTCCTTGAGAAGCCGCCGCACCATGTTCGCGCCCATCCGGCCCAGTCCGATCATTCCGAGTTGCATCATGTGCTCCTTGTTCTCCACTGACTGACGTCGCGAGTCGCGAAGAGTTTCTCTTGAGCCTGCATTGGCGCCCTTCTCCTCATGAACGAGTCGTTGGGAGAGTGGAAGGTGCGCGATGAGCCACTTCCTCCCTGCGGGGAAGGTCCGTCGCCTCGTTAACGTCGCTGTCCTTGCGTCACCCGATACCGCCTTCGCCCGAAACGAGAGCGCCCACGAAGGACGGAAGGCATCCTCCAGATGCTATCTCTCATGAAGTCTGCGCGCACTCGCTGGCACCACATCGTATGATCGTTCTTACCTGGATTCGCAGACTGGCGTTCGCACGCAGGAAACGCTCGGTTGTCTTAAGAACTACGAGAGACACGCTCGGGCGAGTACCCCGACCGGCACTCGCATGGCGCCGGACGCGAGCACGCGAGGGCCCTACCAACCGCCAGGTCGAGTTTTATCCTGTTCGACCGAAGCGACCTATCCTTACGGCCTGCGCGGGCCGGCTTTCGGACGGTGCCATCCTTGCCGCGCCAACGGTACGAACCTCCGCTCCCTGACGCGACGATTCGGAAGCGACAGGGCAAAATAATGACCAAAGAGTTCCCGCGAACACAGTGGACCTCAGATCCCGGCTGAAGCCGACGGACCGCACGTCCCATCCCATGGCGGCGGAGCGACGTTTTCGTCACTGTGGCGTTCCGTGCTCTAGAAAGTGCAGCACGTCCCCGTTGAATTGCTCGGGATCCTGCAGGAGTGAGAAGTGGCTGACGCACGGCTGCAGCAGCAATCCGGCAGCGGGAATCTCCTTCGCCATGAACTCGGTATTCTCTCGCTTAATCGCCTCGTCGCGGTCGGCGTCGACGATCCAAGTCGGCACACGAATGCTCTTCAGTTGCTCTGCGGTGAAGTTCGGCTGCGTCGTCCACATCTCGCGGATCTGGTCGAGGAATGCTTTGTACTGGTCCGGCGTCGACGAGAGCTGCTTATACTCCTTTTCACCCCTTGCGATAAACGCCTTGAAGACAGGGCTCTGGTCGACGTCCAACACTCCACTCGGAGCGGAGTTGGCAGCGAAGGCGAAGAGCTTCGTTAGCCGCTCTGGATGATGAATGGCGATTTCGAGACCCAAGATGGCTCCGTCGCTCCATCCGATAATCGCTGCCTTAGGGATCTTTAGAAAGTCCATCAGAGCGAGGACGTCTGAAGCCATCAGGGCGTAGCTAAAGGGTTCATGATTGCGCGTACTGCGGCCATGCCCGCGACTATCCATGACGATGACCTGATAGCGCGTCGCCAGTACTGGCACCTGGTTTCCCCAGTAATTCGCGTTGGCGAGCCCCCCATGCAGCAGAACGACGGGCTCACCATGCCCAAACACCGCATACCAGATCCTAATTCCGTTCACCGTCGCATAACCGCTGCGCGCTGCTCTAGGCAAACTCGGCGTCGGTGGCAGCGTTTGCCACTGCGGCTCGGCCCCCGCTGGGAGGCCAACGCTCAAGACGCACACTAGACACGCGAGGTAAGCGAAGCGATGCGTACGCACATTCTCCTCAAGTCGGTGACGCTCCGACCGTTGTGGCGTTCGACGACAACACTGGGAATGTTCGCTTCGCCTTGCGCAACCTGATCGAACACTGCGCAAAGTGCTGCGGGGTCGAAGCCAGAGGACTCGGGCTCCGCGGTCTTTCAGCCATCCGCGATGCCCGCAGGCACGGCGCACTGAGCCTCTAACGCTCGCGCTTCGAGCGGTGCCAGCCAAATCGCGGACATCGCGATTGGCCGCAAACACTTCAGTACATGTTTCAATCGAGCACCGCGCTGACCTCCCGGGCCATTTCGAGTCTCCGGAA
>DATFYN010000720.1:0-5115 GCA_035315025.1 Myxococcota bacterium | reverse complement strand
AGTTCCGTGACCGGGCGCTGCGCGTGGGCATTGACTCCGACGGCTTTGAGAACCTCTTCATCGACAACAAGCCCACGCGCATGCTGAAGGGGCGCCTTGGTGCGCTCGGCGGTATCGAAGCGTCCGGCGAAGAGAAGCTCGCCTTTCAGATTCCTGGCCGACGCACCTACCAGGACGGCGCGCCCGCGGGCGGCTACGACCCGAAGGCCCGCCTTCAAGTACTCGACGCAGAGGGCATCGACAAGGTGCTGCTCTATCCGACGATCGGGATCGCATGGGAGGGGGGCGTGAGAGACCCCGCGCTCGCCCTGGCATACTGCCGGGCATACAACCGCTGGATCGTGGACTTCTGCCATACGGACTTGCAACGCCTCTATCCCATCGCGCACATCACGCTCCTCCACCCGGAGGGCGCCGTCGAGGAGGTGCAACGTGCGCGCCGCGACGGCTGCGTGGGCGTCTATCTCTCGCCGGACCTTGCCGCGCGAGGCGGGCGGTCCCTCGACGATCAGGCCTTCGACCGCTTCTGGGCGACCGCGCAGGATCTCTCGATGCCGGTCGCATTCCACGTGGTCGCCCGAGAGGACCTCACGTTTTCGAGCTGGGCGAGGAGAGGGACGGGCTCGGACGGCCTCTTCATGTTCGCCTTCCTCGCGGTCGAAGTGATGGCCGCCTTCACACAGATGATGGTGACCGGCCTCTTCGAGCGCTATCCGCGGCTGCGCTGCGCTGTACTCGAAGCTGGTTCGAACTGGATCACCGCCTGGCTCGACCGGCTCGATCACAAACTACAAAGAGGTGGATTCCCGACCACGCTTCGAATGCTCCCGAGCGAGTATTTCCGCCGCCAGTGCGTGATCTCGGCGGATCCGGACGAGACGCTTACGGCGCCGATGGTGGAGCACCTCGGCGCGGACTACGTGATCTGGGCCTCGGACTACCCTCACCTTGACGCCTCATTCGGCGTCGTGGACGAGATCCGCGAGCGCCTGGCCCCACTGCCGCCGGATACACAACGAAAGGTGCTGGGCGAGAATGTCATGCGGTTCTACGGACTCGGCGGCTAACGGCAGAAAGCGTGGGTCCACAGGGATTCGTGAGCCGCACCCGGAGGACCCAAGCGGCCGCTGGCTCAGCTCTGCAGCGAGTGGCACCGTCAAGCGCCTCCACCGGCCATACCACTGCGCCCGCAGAGTGGCCGCCGCACCCATGTGTGCGCCGCTTCTCGGAAGGGATCTCCGCCGCCGCGATTGAACTCCATCCGCACCTCCGGCTTTGCGACCGAGCTGGATGCGCTCTGGAACACCGACAGTGCACGTTCGTGGGCGGCCCCCGGCAATCAAGCACCATTCGTGCGCGCAGGACGAACTTGCGCCCATGCAGGACTTCTCCGCCGACACCAAATGCAGTTGATGCCGCTCCCTCGCTCGAGATCAAGCCCGCGCTCGAATTGGCGTCGTTCGAGAGAGGAAATGCGGATCGCTCGCCAAATCATCGCCATGTGGCTTATCCTTGGTCCGCGCTCCGCAATCGCAATGGATCTAGGGGTACGCAAGTGGGAAACCCGGCGGCTAACCACAGACGCTATGCGTTCGTCCTATAATCAAATCGCCGGCCAAAGCGTCGAGAGGCTCGCGGCCTTGAGCGATGGCGTGTTTGCTGTGGCGATGACGCTCCTCGTGCTTGATCTGCGTGCCCCGGCGACCCAAATGATTCACAGCGAGCGAGACCTGTGGCACGCACTCCTAACACTCTTGCCGCAGCTTATCATGTACATCATGAGCTTTATGACCCTTGGGATTTTCTGGGTAGCCCAGCAGACCCAGCTGAACCATCTCGCGCGCTCCGACCGGAGCCTTTCGTGGGTTCACATCTTGTTCTTGTTTGCCGTCTCGATCACGCCATTCTCGACAACGCTGCTCGCGGAGTTCACCGCTTATCGAGTCGCACTGCTGACCTACTGGGCCAACATTCTGGCGCTGGGCGCGGCACTGTACTTCAGCTGGACGTGTGCAACCGGCTCCGGACTTGTGAAGGCGGAGATGCCGCCCCACGTCTCGGCTGGCATCAAGCGTCGCATCGTGATCGCGCAATCGCTCTACGCGTTCGGCGCCCTGCTATGTGTCTTCAGCACGTATTGGAGTATCGCCTTTATTGTCCTGGTGCAGCTGAACTACGCCATCGCGCCGCGTCTGCCCTGGCGCCCTCGTGGCTAGCGGTGTATCGCCAATCAAGGGGATAAAGGAGGCCGGCGCAGACCGCAGTACGGGGACGCTTCTGTTCAGTCGCCGTGGAAACCCTGGTAGATCATCTGGACGGCTGAGCGAGGCGATTTCGGCGCGGGTCGAAAAGGATGGCGGCCGGACAGAGCCAACTCAGGTGCGGAACACCACCTCGATCAAATCTCCGATAGCTGCAATCCCGGGCTCGAAGACCCTCCAGTAGATACCCCGGAGGTTCTGGTCTCGGGTCCGGTTCGCCTGGACGAAGCGAAGCGCGTCCTCACCGAAGCGTCCCTTGAATTTGAGGCATCCGTTGTGAGGCTTGGCTGTCACCTCGACAAGGGCGGCTCCCACCCGCAAGCGCGTACCCACGGGAAGGTTGGTGGCTGAGATGTCGAGATCGACAAAGAGATTGTCGCCGAACAGGCTCAGGGGCTGACCGTTGGCAATGAGCTCGGCCACGTCGTGTCGCATGACCGCAAGCTGCGCCTCCGGATCGCGCGGCGGCCGCCGGCTCCAACCATCGCCAGGCACTCCCTCGTCCGTTGACAACCGCAAGCGCTCCGGTGTCTCGCGAACGCCGTCCACACGTCGCCGTACGATGAGGGCCAAGCGCCCGGAAGTTTTGGGTGACCCCGCCAACACACGAAGACCCGACTCGAGCTCAGCGAGCGATCGATGACGATGGGGATCGCCCCGGGGTCCGTATGCTTCCGCCTGAAGGTCGCCCATGCCCGACGAAACTAGCACGCCGCCTTCCCAGCCTCCGGAGCTCCGGAGCGCTCTCGATGATTCCGCAGCCAGTCCTGGCTACGCGAGGGCGCTCGAGCACTCCGCGTCCCCTCGGCCGGGGCTCGGCACTGGAGAGCGGGCTCGCGCAAGGCGCCGCGAAGGAGCAGCCGCCAATGTTTCGGATTGACATCTAATGCTTAAAACGTCAGCCTGCAGAGCACCCCAACGAGGAGACCACACGCATGAGCCTTCCCCTTTCTGGTAAGACAGCGATCGTCACGGGTGCCTCGAGCGGTATCGGCCGCGCGATCGCCGAGAAGCTCGGCGCCGCCGGAGCCCACGTGTACCTCTCGGGTCGCACGCGCGAAGCCATGGAGGAAGCGAAAAAGCGCATTGAGCAGGGTCCGGGCCGCGCGACGGTCGTCACCGCGGACTTGCGCGACGTGCGCCAGGTTCCCGCACTCGTCGAGCGAGCGGCGCACGAGACGGGCCGACTCGACGTGATGGTGAACAATGCAGGCCTCTCCTACCCCGCGCCGATCCTCGATGGTGATCCCGAAGAGTGGCGTGCGATGTTCGAGACGAACGTGATCGCACTCCTCGCGGGCTGTCAGGCTGCGGTGCGCGCGATGCGCGCTTGCAAGGCCGCAGGACACATCGTGAACATCTCCTCGATTGCCGCACTGCGGCCGGATTCGGGTGTGTACGGCTCGACGAAGCACGCGGTGAACTGTATCTCGGCGACCCTGCGACGGGAGCTCGAGGAGGACACGATTCGCGTCGTAAACGTGATGCCGGGCGCGATTGCGACGAACTTTGCCCGGAACTTCGATCCAAAGGTGATCGCCGGGCTCGTCCAGGCGTCTGGCCTCCAAGTAGAGGTAAAGCGCGGCGAGCGGATTCCAGATCAGGTCCTAGAGAAGATCCAGCCCGCCATGCGCAAGATCCTTGGAAGCCCGGAGGACGTAGCCGAGGCGGTGATCTATGCGGTTACCCAGCCGATCCATGTGAACATCGCCGAGATCGTTGTGCGTCCAGCGAAGCAGCTAGCGATCTGAGACTCCTGCGGACTACCGCGGATGGAGGTTGGACGGTCTTCAAAAGGGGAGCTGTCCAATCTCAAACGGTGCCGTCCCGCGCGCGTCGGCGGATCCAATGTGGAGGAGCGCGTGGGTGGGGAAGGGCGTGGAGCGTGGCGTAGAAGGCATTAGACGCCGGGAAATCGATGAGAAGGGCGGGAATGGGGCGCGATCGCTGCGGATCTCCAGCCAAAAAACGGGTGATCTGTGAAGACCGTGGCGTTCAGGCTCGAGTCGTTCTCGGGCAGAGCTAGAGCGCATCGTGGACGACGCGCCCCCCGAAGAGCGTGCGGAGCACGCGGGTTGCGGGCAGATCCTCGAGCGGGCAGGTGAGGGGATCGCGGTCGACGATCACCAGGTCTGCGTGCGCGCCGGGTGCGAGGTTGCCGACCTGCTCCCAGCGCAGTATCGCCGCCTCGCGCGTCCACATCGCGAGGGCGTTCTCCCGTGAGACCTTCTGCGCCGGTCCATCATTTCGCCATCCACTCCCCGCGAACTCGTGGGTCACAGCGAGTTGGATCTGTTCGAATACGTTCTTCGGCCCCCAGTCGCTCCCACACGCGACGGCGAGCCCCGCCTCGAGCATTCGCTGCAGGGGGATCAGATCAGCGAGTACGTGGGCGCCGATCCGCTGGCGGAAGAGCTCTCCCTTCCCCCAGGAGAAAGAGAGGCTGGTGGTGGCCTCGATCCCGAGTGCGGCGTAGCGCGCGGCTTGACGCTCGGTCAGGAAGAAGACATGCTGCAAGATCCAACCACGCGTGCAGCCGGGTATACGGTCATTGGCAATCTCGGCGTTTGCCAAAAACTCGTCGTGATCGCGGTCGCCCGCACCGACGAAGCCCAGTCGAAGCCCCGTGCGCGCACAGAACTCGATCGCAGCCTGCTCCTTCTCCTCCGACACGAAGGTGACTCCGTTCGTGAGTTCGCCGTAGGGTCCCCGGTAAGGGTCGGCGCAAGAATAACAGCGCACGTGGAGCTGAGTTCTAACAGAGCGACTTGGGACTTTGGGACGATCCCGAGGCCACGCCAGGCTGGGTGCTCCCGACGGTATTGGGCCTCTGGAGTGGTTCTCGACGAAGTGG
>DATFYN010000719.1:0-8511 GCA_035315025.1 Myxococcota bacterium | reverse complement strand
TCGCACCTCATTCCTGGGAAGCCCGGGGACCCCAATGCCCGGTCGTACGGTACGCGCTCCCTCGATCCGGACAGCCCGACGCTGCTGATCGATGCGGACACAGGCGAGCACATCCTCCACTTCGTGGAGAACGACGCCCACGCCCAGGGCAACCCGGCACGAAAAGTGTTCTTCCTGCGGCCTGGCCGGAGTCTGCAGCCGAGCCACCGCTACATCGTCGCGGTGCGCGACCTGAAACACCCCGATGGTACGGCCGTCGAGTCCGAGCCCCCCTTTGCCGTGCTGCGGGATCGCCGCCCGACCACGATCGCGGCGCTTGAAGCGCGGCGCGACCGCTTCGAAGACATCTTCTTCCGCCTGCGCCGTGCAGGCGTCGAACGCCAAGACCTCATCTTGGCTTTCGACTTCGTGGTGCAAAGCGACGCGGGGCTAACCGGCCAGATGCTCTTCATGCGCGATCAGGCCTTCGCCTGGCTCGCCTCACAGACGCAGCCCACCTTCACGATCGACAAGGTGACCCAGAACGACTGCACCCAGGCCGGCACATTCGTGTGGAGAGCCGTGGAGGGGACCTACCAGGTTCCCCTCTTCCTGACGAGCGATCCGGTGACCGATCCCGCTACTCCCGGCACGTTGAAGGTCGATGCACAAGCGAACCCGGTGCAAAACGGATATACCAACTCCCCGTTCACCGCCGTGATTCCCTGTACTGTCCTGGCAAACGGGGGTACCCCGAAGCATCCGAACCTCTTCGGACATGGCCTATTCGGGAGCAATCAAGACATTCTCGGCTACCTGAATCAGCCCTTGCTTGCGCACTTCGACTACGTGGTCGCGGCAACCGACTGGCGCGGTCTCGCGAGCCCGGACCTAAATCCCATTGATACGAGCTATCTACTCGAGGTCGTCTTGAATCTGAACCTGATCGATGCACTGCCGGACCGCTTGCGGCAGGGCATGCTGAATACCCTTGTGCTTGGTCGCATGCTGAAAACCGGGGCGTTCAACGTGAGCCCCACATTCCAGACACCAGGCAACGTGCCCGTGATCGACACCAGTGACATGTTCTATTTCGGCGCGAGCCTTGGCGGAATTCTCGGCACGATGTTCGCCGGTCTCTCGCCCGACATCGAGCGCGCCAACGTGGATGTGCCGGCAATCAATTTCTCACTCCTGCTCCAGCGCTCGACGGACTTCGTCCCGTTCGAGTCCGTGCTCCAGGTCTCCGGTGTGAGCGACCCGATGGACTCAGCGCTCGTGATCTCCATCATTCACGAGCTCTGGGTGCGTGGCGAACCGGCTGCTCTGGCCACCCACGTGACGAGCAACCCGCTGCGCGGTACGAACGCGAAGAAAATTCTGATGACAGAAGCCTTCCTTGACCAACAGGTCTCAAATCAGGGCACAGAGATCGCCGCGCGCACGCTCGGGCTTCCGCAACTCGTAGGGTCGCTCCTGCCGGGTGTCGCAGAAATCCCTGACAGGGCCGGCCCGCTCGACTCGGCGTGGGTGGTCTATGATACGGGTGGGTTCGACCTCAGCAATCCGGCGGATGCACCGTTCATTCCGCCGCTCGCGAATCTCACGGCCCAGTCAAATCATTGCGACCCACACCCCCGCCGCTTCTTCACCCCGGCGTCCATTCAGCAGTTCGTGACGTTCCTGCAACCCGGTGGGAAGATCGAGAACTTCTGCAACGGACTCTGTGACGCCGACGCAACCCTCGACGCAAATGGAGAGTTCCTCGAGTTGCCCTTTGGCCAGCCCCGCTGCAATCCACTCGGGCCATAAGCGGCTCCGATAGACCGCGGGGCCTCGCTCCGTCGGACTTTCCGAAAGCTGCGTGACCGCGTGTGAGGGTCTGGCGATCTTCGAAGGCGCGCAGGCGCGAACTCGGCAGGCGACCGCGCCCTCCCCTCGCCTTCTGCGCGGCCTATCGGTCGGAGAGTGGGACTCGTACTCGGTGAATCTCGACCTTGGCCTTCTTGAGATTTTCCGTAACCTCGGACGAGCTCACTCCCAACGGACACTCAGGATTTCGAAGCTGAAGACCTATCGCACGATCTTCCTGCAGATTTTTTGCAATCCTGGTCGCCAGCCTTGCGGTCCATCGAGTGGAGCAGTTCGCCCGCTGGTACTTCCTCGCGGTCGTCGTGGGGCTGGTTTGATCGCGTTATGGGAGCTCGGACTCCTTGGCAACTTCACGTTTTACGCCCCAAGGAAGCAGAGCGATCGATTGGCCATCTGGACTGTACTCGTCTGCCTCGGCGTAATTGGATGGCTCCACAATGCGAACAGCTGGACGCATGAGGGCGTATTTTTTCGACCTCGCAACATTGCGCTATGGAAGACCGAGCTCGTCTTGGTGATTGCCCTCGCTGGGCCGCTGCTTCACTGGCTCGCGAGCGCCACATGGTCGCAGCTTCGACCGATGGACGGGCAGAAGTTCGCCCTTGAGTTCGTGCTCTATGTGAACTTTTCCGGGATTGCGACTCGCGCTATGGACGGGAGACGCTGCGGTATCCGCCTCCACTTTGAGCGCCCTGCTCGCCCTTTCAGTCTTGGCGGAGCTGACACTCAAAGCCAGCCGCCCTCGGCCTGACGCGCTTTCTCGGGAACGCCGTCAGAGCCGAACTGGTCTCACGGCGCAGGCGATTTTCCAAGCCAGGGAAAGCTGTCGCGACATCCGCCGCGCAGGCCGCAGATCGAAGTTTCGCTCCGTCGATTGAGACGTCGCGGCATCCTCTCCACTCAATTCTTCGAGATCGTTCACCTCCTAGTCGGGACGGCCATCCATCGTGGGGCGGCGAATTCGGCAATCGAGGGAGGGCTGTCCCCGGGCGGGTTTCGCCCCGTCCCAACTCGGGCAAAGGTAGGCACGATCTCGCAGCCTCTCCTCGTCGAGCTCCTCCTCCCGATATCTCGTGACACCTGCTCGTTATTTCGTGCACTTCCGGTATTGTACGCAGTCTCCGACGATCTAAGGTCCCGATTGCGAATGTATCCCTGCGCGAGCGGGCCGGAATGACCGTTGCATGAGAGAGGCGCGGCGGCAGAGAATCGACCGATGAAGGGGCTTTTCGGCCATCGCTGCGTACATCCGCGTACGCATGTGAACCTGACAACGTGAGAATGGAGCCATGTCCCACATTGAGACCCAGGCCATTGTGGTGATCGAGGACCCAGGGTGGCACCCGTGCGAATCGGTTCCCCTCGGTGGCGCAAGCCGAAGACATCGCATGACGCCTCAGGCGTTGGCGCTATTCCTCGCCGCGCTTTCGCCCTGTCCTCTGGCGGCCGCCCAAAATGCCGATTTCATCGTCTATCCCGCCAAGGGACAGAGCTCCGATCAGCAAAAGCGTGACCGAGCGGAGTGCCATGTCTGGGCGGTGGACCAGACAGGCTTTGATCCCTCCACGGCCAATCCTCCACCTTCCACGATCACCACGACCACGCAGCAAGGACAGGCGGTCGGCTCCGGGGCGTTGGCGCGCGGTGCAGCGCGCGGCGCCGCTGTCGGTGCAGTGGGCGGGGCGATCGGCGGCAACGCAGGCAAGGGTGCAGCGATTGGCGCCGGCACCGGTGCTCTCATCGGCGGCATGCGCCACCGGGAAGCGACGCGCCCACAGACAATCAGTCAAACCAATCCGGCCTACAGCGATTACAAGGCCAAGCAGAACCGCTACAAGAAGGCCACGAAAGCGTGCCTCACCGCACGCGGGTACACGGTGGAATGAGGATCGCGAGAATCTCATGCGCTGTCCTTCTCACAGCGACAACAACTCTCTTCCTCGAGACAACGACGTCGCGCTCGGCGCGAGGTGCGGATTTCGACGGCTCCCGCAACCTCCTTTGCGCACCGAGCGACGTAGTCGAGTGCGACAGCGCTGCGCGTTGCGAACGAGAGTCCGTCGCGGATATCGATCTCCCGAATTTCATCCACGTGCAGTTCGGAAAGAAGCGCCTTGTGAGCGCGAGCGGTGAGGAGCGCTCGACGACGATCCAGAACTTTCAGAACGTGAACGGTCTCACGATTCTCCAGGGCGCCGAGAACGGCCGTGCGTGGAGCGTTGTCATAGACCAAGCGAGCGGGCGGATGTCGGGATCGATCGCGGACAGCGACGGCGCGTTTTCGATCTTCGGCGCCTGTTTGCCGGAGTGAATGCCTGTGCAGCGCGTGGAAGGCGACACTCTCTCGAAGGCGTCGTCGCCGCAGCTCCGAAAGAATCCCCCTCCGCAGGAGCTGTCTCCCGACGAGAATCGCACCCTAGGAGGATACAAATGAAGGGCCTGATGATCGGTTGCGACCGGGAGCACAACCGCCGGACCGATCTCCTTTTACGCCCCCAGTAGAATCTGCGGTGGCGAATGGAGGGAAGACAGATGAACCAGCACTGCGGGAGGCTACCGAGCGGGAGGGCAACCGCCTTTGCGGGGCTCGTCGCTGCACTCTTCGCGATGGCTTGCCAGACGCAGGCTCAGTTTCTCATGAGTAAGCAAGACGCTGCACTCCAGACGGCAGTAAGCCGCGGACAGTTCGAACTGAACTGTCCAGGCGCAACAGGTGAAGTGCTCTCGAGCGAAGTCGTCCAACCCGCATTGCAAGGTCCTGTCGTAGCCGGTATCCAGCGCGCCGAGTTCACAATCGGCGTCGTTGGCTGCGGGCAGCGGACGACCTACGTGGTTGCATGTCCTGAGGGCGGCGAAGGGTGTTTCGCGATGGACTCAGGTGGCCTTCGCCCCGGGAATTAGGCGATCGTCGAGGGTTGGCTTTCGAGTGCACGCGGGCGGGCGAGACCCGTTGGGAAGCGCTCGCGCCCCCCGTCCCAGAATTCATGAGCTTCGAGCGGGGGAAGTGCCACGCCGCCGCGGGCACATCGGCCAGGGCGTCGCGCGCACGAGAACGACGGGGCGCGATACAGTTGCCCGGGGTGCGGTGATCGCGCCGTCTGAGCCTGTGACGGCCACCACAGCCCCATTCCTCGCCGCCTCCCGACCGTCTAGAGCAAACGATGGGGCGAGCTTCGTGCTGTCGCTTAGTCGCAGCACGCGCTTTCATTTCATGCCAATGCGGCACCTCTCCGACGGAACTCCGATCCCGTTTTCAAACGTCTTGAGGCCTTCTCGCCCGATCCGTATGATGTTCCGTCTCACCAGGGCCGGCGGAAGGTCTCGAACGATCACGGAACCCTGCTGGCCGCTCGCGTTCTTGCGTTGAGGGAGTACCCGCCATCAGCCTTGTCGCGTGTCAAGACTGCGATCTGCTGCATTCCCTCAGCGAGATTCCGGAGGGAGCCGTGGCGAAGTGTCGGCGCTGTCAGGCGGTGCTTCGCAGATCCCCACGCGATGGGCTTGAGCGAACCTTCGCCCTCGCTCTCTCCGCCGGAATCTTGTTCGTCATCGCCAATAGCTTTCCCTTTCTGTCATTTGTAATGAATGGCCAGGCCACAGAGACCACACTTCTCACGGGCATCGTGGACCTCTATCGCCAAGGCAAAGCGGAGCTTGCCGCACTCGTCATGTTGACGATCGTGCTTGCACCTCTCCTCCAAATCACACTCTTGCTTTATGTGCTCGCTCCGCTGCGCTGGAATCGCGTCCCCTGGCAGCTCCCCGGTGCGTTCCGACTTCTCCGTCACGCGGAGCCATGGAGCATGATGGAGGTCTTCATGATCGGGATTGTGGTTGCGGTCGTGAAGCTACGAGACCTCGCCAGCATCGTGCCTGGCCTTGCACTCTGGTCGTTTGTGCTGCTGATGCTCGCCTTGGCCGGAGCCGCCTCATCCTTCGAACCCGAAGCGATCTGGGAACGGGTGGAGGGCCGGAGTTGAGCGCCGCCGCAGGCACCGCACTTGCTGCGTCCTGCGCGAGATGCCATGCCTGTGGCCTCCTCGCGCGTCTTCCCATCCCGGCGACCGAGGGCGCACGCTGCCGCCGCTGCGGCGCCGAGCTCCACCGGCGGAAGGTTCGAAGTCTTGAGCGGACGTGGGCGTTCGTAATCGCTGCGGCCCTCTGCTACGCACCCGCAAACATTCTTCCGGTAATGACCGTCGTGTCCCTGGGCAAGCGCGAGTCCGATACGATCCTAAGCGGCGTCATCTACCTGCTGACCCATGGCATGTGGCCGCTCGCGATCGTCGTCTTTACTGCGAGCATTTTCGTCCCCATGCTCAAGCTCATGATCCTCGTCTTTCTTCTGGTCTCCGTACACCGGAGATCCGACTGGAGACCCGTGGAGAGGACTCGCCTCTATCGCATCACCGAGGCCATTGGCCGCTGGTCGATGGTGGACATTTACGTCGTGACGATCCTCGTGGCTCTCGTGCGACTCGGCAATCTGGCGACGATCGAAGCCGAGCTCGGCGCGGTATTCTTCGGCGCTGTCGTGGTGCTGACGATGCTGGCCGCCGAATCCTTTGATCCACGTCTGATCTGGGATCGAAGCCAGACGAGGTCGTCGTGACCGATCAAGGGCCGGGGCGCCCCGAGCTCGCTGGGGTCGCGGATGCGGTCATCGAGACCCGGGGGCGTCCGTCGCTCGTATGGCTGATTCCCCTGGTGGCCGCGCTCATCGGCGCCTTCGTGGCCTACCGGGCGTTCTCCGAGCGGGGACCGGAGATCACCATCACGTTCAAGACCGCCGAGGGTCTAGAGGCTGGAAAGACCCAGATCAAGTACAAGGATGTGGAGGTAGGGGTCGTCGACGAGGTCATTCTGGCACCGGACTTGAGCGGCGTCTCTTGTCGGGCGCGAATGGTGAAGGGTGCCGAGAGGTGGCTTACCGAGAAGACGCAGTTCTGGGTCGTGAAACCGCGCATCTCGGGCGGCCAGGTGTCGGGGCTCGGAACACTTCTCTCCGGCTCGTACATCGGTATCGACCCGGTTCTCGAGGGCAAGCGCTCCCGGAGCTTTCAGGGACTCGAGGCACCGCCCCTCGTGACGATGAAGGAGCCCGGACGCTTCTACGTGCTGCGCTCTACCCGCGCGGGCTCGGTGGACGTGGGGACGCCTGTCTACTACCGCCGAATCCAGGTGGGTCAGGTGATTTCCTCTGAGCTCGATCTGAACGATGACTTCGTGACGACCCGAATCTTCGTGCGCGCGCCGTACGACGAGCGTGTTCACCAGAACACCCGCTTCTGGAACGCGAGCGGCGTTGAGGTCTCGGCTGGGGCCAACGGCGTAAAGATCGAGACGGAGTCAATCGTCTCGATCCTGATCGGCGGGATCGCCTTCGAGACCCCAGAGGAAGGACCGGCCGATGTTGCGGCGGCGGACACGGTCTATCCGCTCTACGAAAATCACGACGCTGCGGAGCGCCGGCACTATGCCAAAAGGGTCCCCTATCTTCTGTATTTTCGGGGTCAGTCTGTGCGCGGCCTGGCTGTGGGCGCGCCGGTCGAGTTCCGCGGAATCCAGATCGGAGAGGTGACGGACATACGGCTCGAGTTCGACCCCGCGGCGGATCAGTTTCGCATTCCAGTCGTCATCGAGATCGAGCGTGAACGATTCACGAGTCTGCAGGCCAGCGAGAAGAAACGCGAGGAAGTCCTGGATAGGCTCGTCGCGTCCGGGATGCGGGCGCAGCTCAAGACGGGCAGCTTTCTCACCGGGCAGCTGATTGTGGCCCTCGACATCTTCAAGAATGCGCCCCCGGCCAAGGTCGTTTGGAATGGCCCTATTCCGGAGCTTCCGACCATTCCGACGCCCCTTGAAGAAATCACAGCCAACCTGACCCAACTCGTGAACCGGCTCAGCAAAGTTCCGGTGGAGCAAATCGGAACCGAGCTCCAAGCATCGCTCAAAGAGCTTCGCATCACACTCGCGAAGTCAGAGGATATTGGTCCGGCGCTCAAGGCGACGCTTGAGCAAGCCCAGCGCACGCTCGCTTCGACGAACGCGCTCATCGGTCCGGACTCCGGCGTGAACGCCGAGCTTCGGCGAACGCTCCTCGAACTCTCTGACGCCGCACGAGCACTCGGCCTAGCCGCTGATCAGTTCCAGACGCAGCCCGACTCCTTGATCTTTGGGAAGAAGGGAAGCCGCTGATGGTCTCCTCGGCGCTGCGCGGCCTTCGGAGCGCCGCGTGGGTCGCTTCTGTCCTCGCTACCGGCTGCCTTGGCGGAAGCCCACGACCTGAGTTCTACACGGTCAGCTCTGCGTCGGGAGACGCTGCGGGAGCGCCCGTGGCGTCGCTTCCCGATCTCGGGCTCGCCGTCGGCCCCCTCGAGTTCCCGCGCTACCTCGATCGCCCGGAGCTCGTGACCCGAGACGGCTCCCATCGCCTCGTGGTCGCCGACGCGCACCGCTGGGGCGGATCGCTGCGCAGCGACATCCTGCGCGTTGTGGCGGACGATCTTGGCCGGCTACTCGGAACTCCGCGGGTCGCCGTATATCCTGCAGACCCGCGCTTCCGTACCGACTACCGGGTCCTGCTAGACGTGCGCGAGTTCGAGGGGGTCCCAGGCCAAAAGATCACGTTGCGCATGCGCTGGACCATCGCCGGGGGCC
>DATFYN010000718.1:0-3512 GCA_035315025.1 Myxococcota bacterium | reverse complement strand
AGCATCTCTTACGCCCCCTCGTCGAGCGGTTCGCCGAAATGCTGGTAGAGCAACCGGTCTTCGTTGAGACGTTCGGTGCAATATAGGAATGAGGGGAGTCCTGAGGGTGAAAGCACCAACGTTAGGATGCTTTTGAGGTTCTCGACGGCTGGGGTTGGAGTCGCCGTGGATTGATTGCAGCAAACTACGACCACCCACAAGGCGGCTATGACTTCGATTGCAAGGAGCCCGAACAGCGCGAAGGCAAGCCCGAGTCGCACCCAATCCTCGGCTTTCACCCTCTGCCGCCTGCTTACGGAGGGCAAGCGCGCGGTTCTTGCCGTCACGACCTTGGGTGGAGCCGGAGGAACGGGTGTAGTTGGCGAAGAGGGGTCCTGGGGGTTGTCGCTCACGGCCTTCGAGGGGGGCCATGAACGACCTTCGGAGGGATTATCCTATCGATCTTTCCCGGATTGGGTGGATCGGTCTGTATAATGTTGGAGTGCGGGTTGGGCTGACGCGGCCCTTCCGTCGGGGGCTTCGTACCCTTTACCCTGATCTCCTCACTGGACTGATCCACGGATTGTCAACCGAGTAGGTTGACCTCCGAACGCGTGCCATCCGAGTACTCAAGGAAGACCCTCGCCTTCTCGTTCGTTACCTTTTCAAGCAGGTACAGCTCAGTCCCAAGAGCGCGTTCGACTGCCTCGTCCTTGTCCTTCCTCAGCAGCTCAGCGATCTCGCTCACCGCCTTCTTGGCTCCCCCCTCCAGCACTAGCTGGAATGGCTCAGAATCGGCCATTAGGCGCCCTCCTTACAAGCTCGCGCAGTTTGGTAGCACGGACTTAGCAAACGTCCACGCGAGAATTATTGCAACGTGTGAGTTTATATGTGGTTGGTGCCGCCCTATCACTAAACCCGGATCGTTGGGTGGCATGGGCTAGGGGAACTCCGAGGCGGAGAAGCGCCCGAGCGACGTGATCGGCGCGGCCGTGACCGCCTCCCGCAGAGCGCCGCTGAGATCACCCCCGGTCCTCTTCCGATCCCGCTGGGGTCCATCCAGGATTCCGGGCTGGGCCCCCGCGCAGGAAACACCAAGGCTATTGAATGAATAAGAAGAACGCACCGAAGCCCGGCGTTTTGAAGTCGCCAGAAATGCCCCCCGGTGGGTCGCGCGGCGCCGCTTGAACGCGTTTCCGACCCGCGGCGCGCCGAACGAAGCAGCAAGCAGCGCACGCCAAGAATCGGCCGGCCTCGCCCCACAGCTGGTGCGGCTGTTCTTGTATTGTTCACGGATGACGCCCGTCCCCGACCGAGCTGCGCGCCGGTTCATCCTGGGGAACGCGGCGGAGGTCTACGCGGGCGCTCGGGTGGTCGCTGCGGGTCTTCTGCGGGCGCTGTGGGCGGGCTTCCACCCTTCGCGTGCTTGATACCAAGCCCAAGCCGCGGAAACGATGGAGCAGCTCGTGGACCGCCTGCGTTGCCGCCGATGCCGGCGAGGCCCGGCCACGGTGGACCTGCGGCAGGATGGCCCGGAAGGCGAGGTGGCCGCCCAGGTGCGCATCTTCGGAACCAGACGCGCATTCTCTGCCGGCGGCGCTGTCGAAGAGCTGATGGCTGCCAGCAGGCCGCCCAGAGCCTATACGGGCAATCCCCCTGAAACTCCCCATCGAAAGCCCAGCAAAAGCACAGGTCAGCGCCCATGCGTCAGCCCATACCGAAAACAGTTCGTCCGACTGGCCTAGGGCGCCTGCGCCCGGGCCGCGGTGCTGATCGGGGCGTGCAAAACGACGGCGACCCAGATCGTCCGGCACAGCATCGAGCACCTCCGCGGTATCAGTGCGCCGAGTGTGCCACAGCGTATCGCCGTTCAAGGCACCATTGCCTTGTCGTGCAGGCTCCCCCAGTGGAGCCCCAGGCGGCCGAAGCGGGGGGCCGTGAGGTGGTTCCGGAGTTCTTTCACCACCAGCGTCGGGCTGAATAACAACAACAAGGCCTTTAACCGGATTTGCGAAGTTGTTTCGGACAACCCCTACCGGGGTCGCGCATCAGCCTGGAGTCCCAGTTCGTCGACCCGCTCGCGGCGCAGCAGTAGCGAACGGCAAGCAGCACGCGGCAGCAGCGATCAGCGTCAACCGAACTCAGCAGCGACAGACACCATGCGCCGTCGACCATGGCACCCCTTCCCCCTCTAACGCGTGCTAGGGGTGTCATTGGTTCGCGTCGCCGCAAGCGGTGGGGAGCGCAGCAGCGAAGCGAACGAACAAGCGCTGCACGGAAGAGCGTGGGACCGGAGGCGTCGCGCCTGCCTGGACCGCAGTGGAGATGGTGAGAACTGGATCCCGCCTAGCATCGGCTGAGTCGGTCGAGACGCCGGGACTGCCGCTTAGCCTTCCCCGCCCTGCAGCCTTCGTCTCTGTTGAACGATCTCCCGCAGCTGCTGCCATGTCAGAAGTTCACCGTGCTGTATGGCCCAGCGGTGAACCATGCGGTGACAGTTCGAGCACAGTTCAACAAGGTCTTCCGGTCGAGTTGTTTGCTCACCGTCTGCGATCGGGATGGTGTGGTGTGCCTCGATGAAGCCTTCCGCGAACTCGCCGTAGAACACTCCGAAGTCGAAGTCGCACGTGCGGCATGTGATCGGCGGGTGTAGCCGGTCCTTGAAGCCGCGGATCAGTATCGTTCGGCGTTCACGTATCCAATGTCTTCGAAGCTCCGCACGGCCCTCCTGCCCGAGCTTGTCGTCGAGCTCCGCTTCGTCCTCGAAGTGTCGATCGTCGCGAGGGCGATCCTCCAGCCACTCCCACATCGCCCACCGGTTAGGGCCAGTCCGGTAATAGAGGTCTTCATCTCCGAGGTAAGCTGGCGACTCTGATGCATGCTCCTGGAGCACTCGCGAGACTGTCTTGCTGGGTGTCTGTCCTCCGATCTCTCCCGGATGCAATCGGTGAACCTCGGCCTCGATCTCTGCGTCCGTGTAACCGATGAGGGCATCTTCAATGACACGGGGCCCGAGTTCGCGGACAGCCTCCGCGACGTAGTCTGCAATCGGCATCGAGGAAACTCCTCCCCAGATTCACCCCAACTCGGACGGTCATCCGACACGGTCTCACTAGAGCTGGCTTCAGCGACACCCCACGCGTCACATCGAAATTGGTCTCAAGCTCTGGGTCATCGAAGTGCTCGATTTGATCGTCCAGCAAGTCGCGGTAGGTGGCCCACTCTGACGGCTGACCCGGCTTCTCCCACCACTCGGCAAGCGCGGCGCGATACCACTGCTGACAGATGCCTTCGAGGTCATCCGGAGTGAGGCGACTACCGCCATTGCGTGCCGCAGCGATGATGCTCTCGAACCGCTGGATGACAGGTGCAGCTTTCACCTTCGCATCGGCGGTAATCGGAGCAGAACCCCGGGCGGCGTCCCGTTCAGGCGGGCTGGCCGCGGCAGCGGATGAGGTCGGCGAGGCGGGGCACCGCCGGGGCGCCGGCGGCACCGAGCCGGGCGCCGAGATAGTCCCAGAACGAGAGGCAGA
>DATFYN010000717.1:0-19986 GCA_035315025.1 Myxococcota bacterium | reverse complement strand
ACCGCCACGCCCACAGCGGGATTGAGCACCACCCCAGCCACCGGCTCTCCGGCCTCGGCCAGGGCGATCGAGACGGCAAACTCAGGGATGCGCGCCACGAACTCCTTGGTGCCGTCCATCGGATCGACGATCCAGGCACGTCGACAGGCATGGCGCGAGGCTTCGCTTGCGGTCTCTTCTGAGAGCATCCCGTCGTCCGGAAATGCGCGGTGGAGATGCGTGCAGATGGCGCGGTCCGCCTCGAGGTCGGCATGGGTGACGGGGTTGTCCTTGGACTTCTCCCAGCTCTCCGAAGGTCCGGCGAAGTGGCGCATGAGGATCGCCGCCGCCTCACTGGCAGCCGCGAGTGCGACCTCGAGCTCGTGGGCAAATTCACCGTCCGGCTGCCGCATCGCGCGCGAGTATACTCGCGGTGATGAAAAGCCGAGACGTTCCCCTGGGCTTCCTCGCTCATCCCGACACAGGAACGCATCCTGGAGTCGTGATCGTCCACGACGTCTGGGGCATCGGCGAATTGTACCGAGAGTTCGCGCGCCGACTCGCGCAGGCAGGATTTGCCGCGCTCGCCCTCGACCTTTACCGGCGCGAGGTCCAGATCGCAAATGCCGCCGCGTGGATGCGGGAGCTCTCCGATCCCGCGATTCTTGGGGACGTACAGTCGGCAATCGACTTCCTGCGTACCGATCCTGCCGTGGGCGGCGGACGTGTCGGAATTTCCGGCTTTTGTATCGGCGGCACCTACGCACTCCTTGCCGCCTGCGCCTGCCGAGGTCTCGCCGCGGCCGTGAGCTTCTACGGGATCCTCTCGTATCAGCACGGGATCCTTTCTTCTCCGGATCTCGATCCCGCGAAGAAGCCGCGCGATCCTCTTCATGCCGTCAGCGACTTGCGCTGTCCACTCCTTGGCATTTTTGGCGACAGCGACGAGTTCATCCCGTTGGAGGACGTGAAACAGTTGGAGGGGAGCCTCGCACGGGGGCCTGTGGCTTCGGAAGTCCGGGTCTATCCGGGCTGCGGCCACGCTTTCTTGAACGAGGCGCGCACGCAAGTCTTCCGGCCGGAATCTGCGGCGGATGCGTGGCAGCGGATGTTGGACTGGTTTGGCCGATACCTGCGCTAGTCAGCTCCCGACCCGCAGGACAAACAGCGCAAGCGTGCGCTCCCGCGTCGCATAGCGCGTCACCGCTGCATCCACCGGAACCTCGGTCCCTGAAGCGTCAAGCAGGCGCGTGCCGAAGCGGCGGGGCTCGGCACCTTCCGAGATCGCCTCGAGCTCGATGGACCAGCAGCCGTGCTCGGTCTGCGGGACGAAGCGCAGCACATCGGCATCGAGCAGGGCGTCTCGTGAGAGGCGGAGAAGCGCACCGGCGGCGGGATTTGCATCGACGATATGAGCGTTCGCAGTGTCGATCGCGAGGAATAGATCCGCCACCCGGTCGATCGCGGCGACGACCGCGCGGCGGTTTGCCCGCGGCGCGCCGCTCGCCCGCCGAGAGGGTTGGGTCGTGCGCAGCGCCGCGCGGAAGCCGGTCACAAGCGGCGCGAGCGCGCGTCTCACAGCCTCTCCGCGCTCGCCGGCCACTTCGGCGGCGGCCTCCGACCATGCACCGAGCAGGCGCCCGACGCTTGCTTCGTCGGCGTGGATGCCGTCGAGCGCCGGCGCCGGCGGACGCCCCCTTTCGAGGGACGAGGCGGCAAAGCTGCGAAAGCGTCGCAGCGCCTCAGTCTCCGGCGCGGCCGCCCGGGGCGCTCCCGCGCCAAGGCGCGCCGCGAGCGCGCGCTCGATCTCTCCGCGTCGCATCACGAGCCAGGCCGCAAGCTCCGGATCCTGTGTCACCGCGCCCATGCGTGCAGTTGTACCACACCCCCGCCAATGGGCCCTCCGGTGTGCAGCCGCAGCGCATGCAGCTGCGCAACTCCTCAAAAGAGCGAAAGGATGTGGATGCGGATTCGCACGGCACTGTCACGACCGGCACGCACGGGGCCACTCAATCCACATGGGACGAGCGCCGATAGATGCCCTCATGCAGATCCGCCCCAACCCGCGTCGTCTCGTGACCTCCTATGCGCATCCTGAAGCCTATGCACCCCTCGCGCGGGCAATCCTCGCGAAGATGGGCTTCTGGATCGTCCCGATCGAAGATGTGGCCGAGCTGCCTCCGTCCTGGGCAACCCGCAAACCGGAGCTGCGAATCGTGGACGAACGCCGTCTCGGAGAGGTGCCCGAGGACTTGGAAGAGGATGGGGGGCCGATCCCCATGATCGTGCTCACCGGCCGTCAGGGCGTGACCGGCGTGGACCCGCGGATTATCGGTGCCGTCAAGCGGCCCGCTGGCCTTCACGACCTCTATCGCCTCGTCCAGGAAGCGCTTGAGGAGACGCCGCGGGCGACTCCCCGGGTGCCCACGCATCTGCCCGCACGCTGCCGCCGCGACGGGCACGAGTGGCGGGGCTCCGTACTCTCTCTCTCGGAGAACGGCTGCCTCCTGCGGAGCCCGGAGCCGGTGCCCCTCGGCACGCAGGTGGAGATCGAATTCCTCCTTCCCCGCGCGGGGACGATCGTGACCCAGGCCGAGGTGGCCTACCAGCTGGTACCGGACTTTGGGCTCGTCTTCCACAGCACGCCCGCTGCGTCGCGCGAGTCGATCCTCGCCTACGTCCAGGCCACGCTCGCTCACAGCTGATCTCGCGCTCTCGACCTCCGCTACGGGTGGCACGTACAATGCCCTCTCGCAGCTTGTGGTCGCTGCGCCGGACGCGCGCGGAGGGCTCGCGTCCGTGGGCACGCAAGAGGCGAGGAATCGGGGACGGATGCCGCTCCGACAAATCAGAAGCCGAAGGTTCGCTCTCGCGGCGCACCCTCTTGCCACAGCGACCCCTGCGTTTGTGAGAGCGCTGGACCCTTCGGTTCTGGCTCTCCACGTCCCTCTTCATGGACGGGGCTGTCCCGCCCTCGAGCCCGGTCTTGCGGAAGGCTCCCGGTGAGGGGACTGCGCGAGGGGCGCGTTCGTGCCCATGGGCTTGAGTTTGCGACCCTGGAGGCCGGGAGCTCCGGTTCGCCGCTCGCTCTTTGCCTCCACGGCTTTCCCGATACCGCCGTAACCTTCCGTCACCTTCTCCCCGCGCTCGCGAGCGTCGGATACCACGCGGTAGCGCCTTGGATGCGCGGCTATGCGCCGACGCAGGCTCCCGCCGACGGGCGGTATCAAAGTGCACTTCTCGCACACGACGCACTCGCCCTGATCGAGGCATTCGGGCAAGCCCGTGCAGTCCTCGTGGGCCACGACTGGGGCGCACTCGCCGCGACGGGCGCTGCGATCCTTGGGCCCGAGCGGGTGCGCAAACTCGTGACGCTGGCCGTTCCGCACCGGACCATGGGACTCGCCCTCGCGACCAGCTACGACCAGCAAAAGCGTTCGTGGTACATGTTCTTCTTCCAGTCGGCATTTGCCGATGCCGCCGTTGCTGCGAACGACTTCGCGTTCTTGGACCGGATCTGGGAGGACTGGTCGCCGGGCTTTGTCCCAGACCCCGAAGATCGCGAGGCGCTGAAGCGCTGCTTCCGCAGCCCCGGAGTGTTGGCCGCGGCCCTCGGCTACTACCGCGCGACCTTGGATCCCGGTCGGCAGGACCCGCAGCTCGCGGGAGATCAGTTGCGCATCGTGAGTGCGGAAGTGCCCGTCGAGACGCTCTACCTCCACGGTACAAAGGACGGGTGCGTAGGCGTAGAGGTCGCACGTGGTGTGGAGGGCGGATTCCCGAAAGGGCTGCGGAAGGTCGTGGTCGAAGAGGCAGGCCACTTCCTGCATCTCGAACGGCCGCGACTCGTGAACGATGCCATCCTTGATTTTCTCGGGGCTCCCCGACCGTGAGCCTCCTGTCCCGCACACCATAAGGGGTTTTGAATGTCGGATCCCACGCCGCAGGCGCTGCCGCCGGCTCAGTACTTCAATGTCATGAAGGTCAGTCACACTCCACGCGAGTTTTTCTTCGACCTGGCGCAGTTCACCGGCGAGGCCGGCGCTGCGGCGAGTCTCGTGGGCCGGCTGGTGACGAGTCCCGAGCATGCGAAGGCCATGCTCGAGGCGCTGGCGGACAACGTCGGTAAATTCGAGGCGCGCTTCGGATCCATCCGGTCATCGACGCCGCCCCTGTCGAGCATGCAATAGCTGACACAGGGCCCCGTACGGGCGGCGATCTACGCGTTTCCAAGGTCGAGGCAGCGACGATAGACCTCCTCGAGCGCCGCTACCGTCGAGCGAACGTGATACCGGGCCCGCACCTCCCGGGCCGCCGCGCTGCCGAGTCGCATCCGCAATGCCCGATCGGCCCGCAGCCGCTCGAGTGCGTGTGCCAGTGCGCGGACGTCGCCACGGGGCACGAGAAGACCGGTCTCGCCGTCCCGCACCGTTTCGGGGACCCCCCCCACTGCGCTTACCGCCACCGCCTTGCCGAGCGCCATGGCCTCGAGAAGGGCGAGCGGGTGGCCCTCGAATCGTGAGGGCAGGGCGACGAGGTCGGCGCAGCGCATGAGTGCAAACACGTCGCTGCGCTGGCCAAGGAAGTGAATCCGCTCGGCCACACCGAGCCGGCGCGCTTGCGCCTCGAGCCTGCCCCGCAGGACGCCTTCCCCCGCGAGCCACACGTGCGCGGGCGGGACGCGCGAGGGGGGGCCCGGCTCGGCGAGGGCCGCCACGGCCTCGATCAGAATGTCCTGGCCCTTCCGACGTTCGAGCGTTGCGGGTACGAGTACGCGGAAGGCGTCGCTCGAGAAGGCGGGCGGCGCAGGGTCGGGTGCATGGGCCGCCGCGCGGTCGAGCTCGTCGGGCTCAATCCCATTCGCGATCACTTGCGAGCGCCCGAGTGCGCGGCGGCCGACGTGGCGCACCGCGCTTTCTCGGACGCGCTCGGAAACCGCCACGACGGCGTTCTGCCAGCCGTAGGTCGCGGAATTGAGCCAGCGCGTCGCAGGTCGGTACATGTCGAGCGTGTTGTGCTCGGTGTAGACGAGTCGCGTTGGGAGGCCGCGGGTAGCGACCCGTGCAAGTGCGCCGGGGACCGGTAGGTGCGCGTGGACGAGATCGATCCGTTCGCGGGTCAGCGTGCGTCGCAGCGCGAGGAGTGTGCGCGGACCGGGCCGCGATTTGTGGCCCGCTGGCATCGTCTCCACGGGCAGACCCTGCTCGCGCCAGGCCAGCGCGAGCGGACCGGAGTCGTCGAACGCCGCGAGGCGATAGTCGAACCGCTCTCGGTCAAGGTGCGGGAGCGCGTTCATCAAAAGTCGCTCGGCGCCGCCAAGGGCGGTGGTCTTCGTAAGCACGAGGATGCGGGGGCGGCTCATGCCCTCTCCAGGTAAACTCGAGCCCGATGAGTGAGAGCGGGAGCACGTCTTTTCGCGAGTTTGATCTCTTCGTCCCGACGCCCGAGCACGCCCTCTTGGCGCAGACGCTGCATGAGTTCGTCGCCCGCGAGGTCGAGCCGCAAGCCGCGGCGCATGACCGCAGCGAGAGCTTCAACCTCGCCCTCTTCCGGCGCGCAGGCGAGCTCGGACTGCTCGGTGTGACGCTGCCCGAGGAGTACGGGGGCGCGGGGCTCGACGCGAGCGCTGCGGTGCAGGTGTGCGAGGCGCTCGCCAGCTCCGATCCGGGCTTCACCCTCGCGGTCCTGGCGCACGCCGTTCTGTTCGCCCAGAACCTCGCCGTGAACGGGAACGAACTCCAGAAAAAACACATCCTGCCGGATGCCGCGAGCGGCGCGAAGATCGGCGGGTTGTGCATGACCGAGCCCGCTGTCGGTACGGACGTTCTCGCTCTCCGCACACGCGCCGTCCGATCTGGCGAGTGCTACGTGCTCGACGGCGTCAAGACCTTCATCACGAACGGGGGAATCGACGAGCACACGCTGGGCGATGTTTTCATCGTCTATGCCGCCACTGCTCCCGAGCGGATTAGCTCCTTTCTGGTCGAGAAGGGAATGCCGGGTTTTCGCCTCGGCCAAAAGTGGAAGGACAAGCTTGGCATGCGCGCATCGTTCACCGCCGAGCTCGTCTTTGACGGCGTGCGGGTTCCGCTCTCGCACCGGCTCGGCGAAGAGGGGGAGGGGACGCTCCACATGATGCGCAACCTCGAGGTGGAGCGACTGACCCTCGCTGCGATGTCGCTGGGGATCGCGCAGCGCTGCGTCGAAGTGATGGTTCGCTACGCGAACGAACGCAAGACCTTCGGCAAGCCGCTGCGCGAACACGGCCAGATCCAGCGCTACATCGCGGAGAGCTTCGCCGAATACCGCGCCGCTCGAACCTATGTCTACGACACCGCAAGACGCATGGATCTGCGCGCGACGGGACAGCGCATCGACGCGGACGCGACCAAGCTGTTCGCCTCGCAGGTGGGCAAGCGGGCGGCGGACAGTGCGATCCAGGTCCTCGGCGGGTATGGCTACATGGGCGAGTACGCGGTCGAGCGGCTGTGGCGCGATGCCAAGCTCCTTGAGATCGGGGGCGGAACCCTCGAGGCCCATCACAAGAACCTGACAAAGGATCTCGCGCGTGATCCCACACGGATCCGCCGCTAGCTCCGCCTGGTCCGTCCCTAGAGCTCCCACCCCCCGCCCCCGTTCCCTCTCATCGGCCGAAATCTCGCCGGGTTTGACCTCTTCGTTGCGATACCCTGAGCCGACAGATGGCCACCCCCCCGCCCCGAGGTCCGCATGAGGCTCCCGCTCGCTCCGCGGCGAGCGGTGCCGCGGCCGAGGAGCTCGGCGCCCGTCTCTGCGCCCTGATCGCCCGCGAGCAGGGCGAAACGCCCGAAGCGGTGCGCCTGCACGATTTGCGGCGCATGGCGGGTGGCGCTTCGCGCGAGCTGTGGTCGCTCGACGTCGAGATCGCAGGAGAGCGGCACGCCCTCGTTCTGAGGCGCGATCCCCCCGGCCGCGTGGGTGAATCCGACCGCGGGCTCGAGTTCCGGCTTCTGCGCGCGGCCGCCGGGGCGGGCGTGCCGGTTCCGCGGGTTTTGTTCTGTGATCCCTCCGGCGAGGCCACAGGCTCGCCGTGTTTCCTGATGGAGCGTGTTCCTGGGGAGACGCTGGCTCGCCGTCTCCTGCGAGACGCGCAGTTCGCGACAGCAAGACGCGTCATGACCGCGCAACTTGGAGCCACGCTCGCCCGCATCCACTCGCTCGACCCCGCCGATCCCGCGCTCGCCGGTCTCCCGGCGACACCAGCAGATGTCTTGCCGGGGCGTGCGGATGTCGTCGCCACCGCCGAGCGTGCCCGCACGCTGGCGTTGGAGCCCCACCCCGTACTCGAACTCGCGGAGCGCTGGCTCATGGCCCGCATTCCCGCACGCAACCGGCGCACCGTGGTCCACGGCGACTTTCGCATCGGAAACGTGATCTTTGACGGCGAGGGTCTGCGCTCCGTCCTCGATTGGGAGCTTTCCCACGTGGGGGATCCGCTCGAGGACCTGGCCTGGCTGTGCGCTCGCACGTGGCGGTTCGGAAACGACGCTTTGCCGGTGGGGGGCATTGGCACGCGCGAAGAGCTGGTGGACGCCTACGAGGCTAGCGGCGGTGAGAAGGTGGATCGCTCGGCGCTGCGGTTTTGGGAGGTGGCCGCGAACTTCCGTATCGCCGTCGTCTGGCTGAACCAGTCCCGGGCCTTCCTCGATGGTAAGGTGCAGAGCGTCGAGCTTGCGTCCCTTGGCCGGCGCACCGCAGAGTCGGAAGACGAGCTCTTGCGCCTCATGCGGGAGAAAGTGTGAACGACCGACCCGATGCCGGAGAGCTCTTGCGGGCGGTGGAGCGCTTCCTCGAAGCCGACGTCGTGCCGGCCCTCGACGGCGTCCACCGATTTCATGCCCGCGTCGCTGCCAACGTGGTCGCAATCGTGGCCCGCGAGCTCGAGACGCAAGAGCTGCACCTGCGGAGCGAGTGGGAGGGGCTATCCAGTCTTCTCGGCGACCCTTCAGCTCTCCCAGACACGCTCGCGGCTCAGCGCGCGGGTCTTACGCGGCGCAACGAAGAGCTTGTTCGCCGCATCCGGGCCGGGGCGGCCGACCAGGGTCCGTGGCGAGATGCCGTGTTGTCCCATCTCGAGCGCGTGGTGGCCCAGAAGCTCGAAGTTTCCCATCCGCCCCGGCAACGCTGAGGTTCCCATGGAGACGCTGCGAGAGGAGACAGCCAACGGTGTGCGGCATCTCGTGCTCTGCCGGGCGCGCGAGTACAACACCATCACACCCACGCTGCGCGACGAGCTCGCGGCCGCCATCGATGCCGCCGAGGCCGATCATGAAGTGAGGGTAATCCTGCTGCGCGCGGAGGGCCCGGCCTTTTGCGCAGGCTACGGACTCGATTGGTCGACCACCGCGCAAGCGAACGAGACCCTCGAGTCCGAGGGGGCCTCTCGTGGCCCGAGCGGGCCTACCGGGGGAGTGCGAGGAGGGCCGGATCGCCGACGTGTATGGGATTCGGTCGCGGATCTGCAGATGATGTCGAGCTTCGTCGACGTGTACATGAAGCTCTGGTACGCACGCAAACCGACGATTGCAGCCGTTCAGGGCTGGTGTATCGGCGGCGGGACGGATCTCGTACTGTGTGCCGATCTCATCGTGGCGGGGGAGGGCGCAAGCTTCGGCTATCCGCCTGCCCGGGTGTGGGGCACGCCGACGACGGCGATGTGGGTGTATCGGCTCGGTCTTGAGCGCGCGAAACGGTATCTGCTGACCGGCGACGAAATCCGTGCCGCCGAGGCGGCGCGCATGGGCATGATCCTCGAAGCGGTCGCGGACGCCGAGCTCTTCGCCCGGGCGACTGCGCTTGGCGAGCGGATCGCCCGTCTGCCACTCAACCAACTCGTGATGCTGAAGCTCTTGTGCAACCAAACTGCCGAACACATGGGCCTCGCCCAGACCCGGCTTCTCGGCACCCTGTTTGATGGCATCGCGCGGCACACCGAGGAGGGGCTCCGCTTCGTGCGCCGCGCCCAGGAGGTGGGGTTCCGCGGTGCCGTGCGAGAGCGTGACGATCCGTTCGGCGATTACGGGAGCCGGCGGAAGTAGCTCACCTCCCAGCGCGGCGACGCGCTAGGCAAAGCGCTTCAACTCACGCCGCGCAATCACCATCTTGTGCACCTCGTCGGGGCCATCGGCGATGCGCATGGCTCGGCCGTTGCGCCACATGGCCGCGACCGGCGTGTCGTCGGACATGCCGAGCGATCCCAAACATTGAATCGCGCGGTCGCATACGTTCATCATCATGTTCGGGGCGACCACTTTGATCATCGAGATCTCCTGGCGCGCTTTCTGCTTGCCGTAGGTATCCATCTTCCATGCCGCGTAGAGTGTCAGCAGTCGCGCTTGGTCGATTTCCATGCGGGAGAGCGCAACCCAATCCTGCACGAACTGTTTGTCGGACAGCGGCCCGCCGAAGGCCTTCCGATGGACGGCGTGTTTGCACATGATCTCGAACGCACGCTCGGCCGCACCGATGCAGCGCATGCAGTGATGAATCCGGCCTGGACCAAGACGCGCCTGTGCAATCATGAAGCCGCCGCCCACCGGTCCCAGGGTGTTGGACACGGGCACGCGACAGTTCTCGTAGCGGATCTCGCAATGTCCGCCTCCGCCGGCATGGCCCATGACCGAGACGGCGCGGATCAGGTTGAAGCCTGGGGTGTCCGTGGGGACGAGAATCTGGCTCTGGCGCTGGTGCGGGGGCGCTTTCGGGTCCGTCACGCACATCACGATCGCGATCTTCGCTCCGATTGCGCCCGAGGTGTACCACTTGTGGCCATCGATCACCCAGTCGTCGCCGTCGCGCACCGCGCGGGTCTGCAATCCCGTCGGGTCGGCCCCGGATACTTCCGGCTCCGTCATCGAAAAGCAGGAGCGGATCTCGCCATCGAGCAGGGGGCGGAGCCACTGCTTCTTCTGCTCCGGCGTGCCGAACTCCGCCAGGATTTCCATGTTCCCCGTGTCCGGAGCCGCGCAATTGAAGACACGCGAAGCGATCGCGCTTCGACCCATGATCTCGGCAAGCGGCGCGTATTCCAGGTTCGTGAGCCCCGCGCCGTACTCAGGGATGGGAAGGAAGAGGTTCCAGAGACCGATGGCCTTCGCCTTGCCCTGGAGCTCGCGGATGATTTCGGGAAAGTGGTGCGGATCGCCCGACTTCTCGACCTGCTCTTCCGCAAGGCGCTCTGCGGGGTAGACAGACTCGTCCATAAAGCGGACGAGCTGGGCCTGGATCTGCTTGACCTTCTCGGTGGGCTCGAAGTCCATCGTATCTCCTGGGGCTTTGGTTTTTAGGGGAGGGGCAGGACGCTCACTTTCACGGCGCCTGCCTTCCTGTCGGAGGCGATCTCGAAACCTCGCTCCACTTCACCGAGCGGAACGGAATGCGTCACGAGCCGCGCGAGGAGCTCGCGCTGTCGGTCGACCAGGGCGACCGCGTCCTCGAAGTCGGCACGCGGGCTCCCCTGCCAGGACCGTGCATAGCAGTTCGACCAGGCGAGGGTGGCCTCCTTGAGAAGCAGCGGATAGGGGTCGAGATGGACGGAGCCTAAGAAGACGCCGAGGACGCTCACGGTGCCCCCAGGTGCGAGCGCGGCACCCGCGGCGCGGAGCGTGTCCGCTTTGCCGCCCACCGTCTCGAGCACAAGGTCTGCAGGCGCGCTTTTCGCCTGAGAGGCGAGAGCCACAGGCGTGGCCTCGGCTTCGGTGAGCACCCGCGTCGCGCCAAACGCCTGGCCAAGCTCTGCTTGGTGGGGGTGCCGCGCGGCGAGCCACACCTCGCCGGCGCCAAAGGCGCGCGCGGCCAGCACCCCAAGCAGTCCGACGGTACCGGCGCCGAGCACCAAGACTCGCTGGCCGGGAACAAAGCTCGCACGCCGCAGGCCATGCAGCACGACCGCGACAGGCTCGGCCAACGCGGCGATCCGCGGGTCGAGCCCCCCGGGCACGCGGAAGAGGCGGTGCGCGGGAACGACCACGTACTCGGCCATTCCGCCACTTTCGTGGAGCCCGAGCAGACGCAACTCCGAGCAGATGGAGTCGCGCCCAGCGCGGCACTCCCGGCACTGGCCACACGTTCGGAGCGGCTCGACCACGATGGGCTCGCCGGGAGCGAAATCTGAAACGCCGGGGCCACTGCGGTCCACGGTCCCCGCGATTTCATGCCCCGGGGTCATGCCGATGGGGAGCAGGCCCGCATGGAAGAGGTGGAGGTCTGTCCCACAGACGCCGCAGGCCGACACCCGGACGCGCACCTCGCCGGGGCCGGGCTCGGGGAGCGAGACGTCTTCGACAAGAAGCGCCCGGCGCCCACGGGAAATCGCAGCCCGCATCTTTCGCGAGACGGGAACTGCGGCGTGGGGCGTGGGGGACGCGGCGGACGGCGGCTCGCTGGGGGGCATCGCGTTGGAGGCTAGCAGCGCGGCCCGGGAGCGCCGCGTCGGGTCCGCGCTACGGGCGCGCGCAGGTTCGGCCGAAGAGCCCCGGGTGCTCGCAGAGGTTGGTCTCATCGGAGCGCTGGTAATCGCGCTTTGGATCGCGATCGATGCGGCGCGCTCACCCTCTCCCCTCGGACGGCGGCTGCCGGTCATCCTCCTCGGCCTGGCCTCGGGCCTCTGGTCGTTCGGCGAACTCTTCGCCGAGCGCGCGGCCACACCCGAGGAGCTCTTGCTGGGTCGGCGCGTGCTCTTCGCAGGCGCGACCCTCCTTCCGGTGTTCTGGGTTTGGCTTGCCTTGGACGTCTCGCGCGCGGGCAGGCTCGCGAGTCTCCGCCGCTATCTCGGCTGGCTAGCCGTACCGGCACTCCTCGCGTACTCCTGCCTGTACTGGGATCATGACGTGCGCTTCATTGCGTGGACGGCCCGTCCGCCGCAACACGGACCGGTGTTCTGGGCAGCTCTCGCCTACGGCTGGATGCTCGTCATCGGGGGGACCGTTCTCTTCCTCATCGCGGCCAGAAGGCGTGCGCGGGTATCGTGGTTGCGACTCTGCGTCATTGCCGCCGGAGTCTGCGCCCCGCTCTTTGGCCACGTCGCCTTTCACGCGATGGGCGGCGGCTCCGTCGACCCGACCCCCGTCTTCGTTGGCATGGGCTTCCTCATCCTTCGCCTCATCGTCTTTGACTCCGGACTCGCTGTGTTCTTGCCAGTGGCGCGGCGCGACGTGATTGAGCAGCTTGAAATCGGCGTCCTCGTGGCGGACATCGATGGCCGCGTGGTGGATGCGAATCCCGCAGCGGTGCAGCTCGTATCCCCTTTGCCGGTGATCGGACAGCCGCTTTCGGAGCTCCTCGCCGCCGCTCAGCGAGCGGCCCAGAAAGTCATCGAGATTCAAAGCTCGCCCGTGCGTGGCAGGCTCGGCGAGGTCGGCCGGTTTGCCGTGCTGACCGATCGCACGGCGTCGTGCCGGAGCGACCGCCAGCTGCTGCAAGCGCACAAACTCGAGGCCCTCGGCATCCTGACGGCGGGGATCGCCCACGAAGTGAACAATCCCCTGGCCTTCGTCCGCGCGAATCTCTCGGGCCTCGAGGAGCTCGCCCAGGGCCTTCGCGATCCCACGATCCGCGCGACCCTCCCAGCCAAGCTTGGGGAGCTCGCATCGGACGCCCCCGAGCTCGTGGCCGAGGCGATCGAGGGTGTGGAGCGGATCGGCCGCCTCGTGCGGCGGCTCCGGCGTTTTGCGCGCGGGGAGGGCGCTGCGACTCCCTATGAGCCCGTGGACCTACGCGAGGTCGCGGAGAAGGCGTGCGCACTCTCCGGTGTGGGCCTTCCCGGGGGCGCGATCCACCGTGTGCTCCATCCCGTTCCCCTCGTCCCCGGGAACGAGGACGAGTTGGTGCAGATCGCAGTCAACCTGCTCGTGAACGCGGTTCAGGCGAGCGGCGGGCGGCCCGAGATCGAGGTCGAGGTACGGTCGGCGCGGGGCGGGGTCACTCTCGCGGTGCGCGATCGCGGGGAGGGCATCCCCGCCGCCGCCTTGCCGCGCCTTTTCGATCCGTTCTTCACCACGAAGCCACCCGGCCAGGGCACGGGTCTTGGCCTCTCGCTGTCCTTTGACCTCGCGCGCCAGCACGGCGGCACCCTCGAAGGCGCCAACCGCCCGGGCGGCGGGGCCGAGTTCGAGCTCTGGATACCAGCGCTAAACTGACGCGTCAGCATGGCGCGCCTCATCCTCATCCGGCACGGCGAAAGTGTCGCGAACGCGCAGCAACGCTTCACCTATGGAGCCTTCGAGCCGTTAACGTCACGCGGCCGTGAGGAAGCCGTCGCCATCGCGGCGCTCATGCGCGCTCGCTTCGACCCGGTCGCGCTCTATGCGAGTCCCTTCGTCCGCGCGCTGGAGACCGCGCAGCAGGTGGGTCGCGTGCTCGGGCTCCTGCCGAAGGTGGTGGAGGAGCTGCGGGAGCAGGACTTTGGGGCGCTGCGCGGACGGCCCTATGCCGACTATGGGATGGACCCCGCCGCCCAGGGCATCGGGCGCTGGTCGCACCGACCTCCGGGCGGGGAGACCCTCGAAGAGGTCGCCCGCCGAGCGGGTGCTGCGCTTCATTCCATCGCGCGCGCACACGTCGGGGAGGAGGTCGTGGTCGTGAGTCATGGGGGCGTGATGGCAGCCCTTCGCGGCTTTGCGGCGGGAAGCTTTGAGGATGCGCCGGTGCCCACGGGGAACGCCGCGGGCTATCTGCTCCACTACCGCGAGGGCCGCTGGATCTTGTCCGACCTCCTCGCGTCTCACGCGCCGCTTTAGCCTCCGTCCGCCGGGGTCCCTTCTCGCCGCGCAGCCGGCGGGCGCCGTCTCTCGCTTAAGCCCTGGAAAACGACGTAGAAGACGGGCACGAAAAGCACGGCCAGGAACGTCGAGGTGAGCATGCCGCCGAAGACCGCCGTTCCGAGGGCACGACGGCTCGCGGCTCCGGCGCCGGAAGCGACGACCAGCGGATAGACGCCGAGGATGAACGCGAACGAGGTCATGAGAATCGGCCGGAAGCGCAGCCGTGCGGCTTCGGTGGCCGCCGCCGCAAGGTCGAGCCCACGTCTTCGCTGCTCTCGCGCAAACTCGACGATCAGAATCGCATTCTTGCTGGCGAGAGCCACCAGCAAAACAACACCAATCTGCGTGTACACGTTGTTGTCCATGCCGCGCAGCCAGACCGCGACAACCGTCCCGAGCAGAGCCAGAGGAACGACGAAAACAACGGCGGCCGGGTTGGTCCAACTCTCGTACTGGGCCGCAAGCACAAGGTACACGAGGAGCACGGCCAAGAAGAAGATCAGGAACGACTCCCGGCCGACCTTCTTCTCCTGGTAGGAAACACCGGTCCACTCGTATCCCATGGACGTCGGGAGCTTGGCGTCCGCCATCTGCTCCATGATCTGGAGCGCCTGCCCCGAGCTCCGGCCGGGCGCAGCCTCGCCCGAAATCGCGGCCGCGGGATACAGGTTGTAGCGACTGATGATCTGCGGCCCGAGGACCTCCTTGATGTCTGCCAGTGTCGCAAGGGGAACCATCGCGCCGGCGGGATTGCGCACCTCGAGCTGCTTGATGTCGTTGGCGCTCACTCTGTAGGCGGACTCGGCCTGGGCGCGCACCTGGTAGGTGCGTCCAAAGCGGTTGAAGTCGTTCACATAGGTGGACCCGAGGTAGCTTTGGAGCGCATTGAAGACGCTGCCCAGCGGGATGCCGAGCGTCTTGACCTTCGTGCGGTCGATGTTGGCGTACAGCTGCGGAACACCCGCGCGAAAGGGCGTGTTGAGGGCGGTGAGACTGCTCTGCGAGTTCCCGTCCCGCATCATTTCCTGGACGACCTGCTGGAGCGCGAGGAGTCCGGCAGAGCCTCGGTCTTCGAGCTCCATCTGGAAGCCGCCCGTGACGCCTAGGCCCCGGATCGCCGGAGGGGGAAACACAAAGGCCATCCCCTCCTGGATCTTTCCGAACTCTCCGCGCAATCGGCCAAGGATTGCAGTCTGCTGGAGCTGCGGGGCCTTGCGCTCGTCCCACGGCTTCAGCGTTGTGAAGAACGTCGCCGAGTTGGAGGATGAGGTCCCGTCGAGAATCGAGAAACCGCCAATCGTATTCACGTTGGCCACCCCCGGAGTCTCGAACAGAATCTGGTTCATCCTCTCGACCACGGCGGCCGTCCGTGGCATCGAGGCCGCATCGGGAAGCTGAATGCCTGCGATCACATAGCCCTGGTCCTCGGTGGGGAGAAAGCCCGTCGGGAGGGAGAAGAACCACCACAGGGTGACCGTAATCAGCCCGCCAAAGAGCATCAGCATCGCGCGCGGCCGACGAACCATCTGCGCGACGACGCCCACATAGGCGCGCTCCGTCCGTGCGTAGAGCGCGTTAAAGCCGCGGAAAAACGCGTTGTGATAGCCGCTTGTCGGGCGCAGCCAGACCGCACACTGCGCGGGCTTTAGCGTGAGCGCATTGATCGCGCTGATGGCTGCGGTGACGGCGATCGTGAGCGCGAACTGCCGGTAGAGCTGGCCCGTGATGCCGCCGAGGAACACGGCGGGCAGGAAGACCGCCATCAGGACCGCCGTAATCGCCATGACAGGACCCGTGACCTGCTCCATGGCCCGGATGGTGGCCTCCCGAGCGGGAAGGTGTTCGGCCTCAATATGATGCGAGGCGTTCTCCACGATCACGATTGCGTCGTCGACGACAATGCCGATGGCGAGGACGAGGCCGAAAAGAGTGAGCAGGTTCACGGTAAATCCGAAAATCGCCATGCCCGCGAACGCCCCGATGATGGTCACGGGCACGGTCGTCGCAGGGACGAGCACGGCGCGCCAGTCCTGGAGAAAGACCAGGATCACGACCAAGACGAGCGCGCTCGCCTCGAAAAGCGTCCAGTAGACCTCGCGGATCGCTTGGCGCACGAAGAGCGTGGTGTCGAGCGGCACCGCGTATTCCATGCCCTCTGGGAAAGATTTCTGCATGCGGTTCATTGCCTCCCGCACGTGATCCGCCACCTCGAGGGCGTTTGCCCCGGGAAGCTGATAGATCCCGATGCCGGCGGCGGGCTTGCGGTCCTTGAGGAAGTACTGGTCGTAGGTCTGGCTGCCGAGCTCGACCCTCGCGACGTCTCGCAGCCGGGTGATGCGGCCTTTTTCGGTCTTGACGACGATGTCTTCGAACTGCTCGACGTCGCTAAGACGCCCGAGCGTGGTCACCGTGTACTGGAACTGCTGCTCCGGCGGAACCGGAGGTTGGCCGATCTGGCCGGCCGCGACCTGTACGTTCTGCTCTTGGATGGCGGCGACCACATCTTCCGTGGTGAGGCCGCGGGACTTGAGGCGTGGCGGATCCATCCAGACCCGCATGCTGTAAGCGGCCGCACCGAAGACGGTGACGTCGCCCACCCCATAGATCCGAGAGAGCTCATCGCGAATGTGGAGCGTCGCGTAGTTGGCAAGGTAGAGGCTGTCGTAGCGACCGTCGGGGGAGCTCAGCGCGACGAACATGATGATGTTGGTCGACTGCTTCTTGGTGGTGAGACCCTGGCGCTTGACCTCGTCTGGCAGGAGCGGCTGCGCGATCGCCACGCGGTTTTGCACCAGCACCTGCGCGATATCCAGGTTCGTCCCGACGTCGAAGGTGACGGTGAGCCGGTAGGAGCCGTCGCTTGCGCTGGTGGAGGACATGTAGAGCATGTTCTCGACGCCGTTGACCTGGATCTCGATGGGTGTCGCGACGGTGTCCGCGACCACCTGCGCATTCGCCCCCGGGTAGTTGGTGGCGACCGTGACCGTCGGCGGAGTGATCTGCGGATACTGCTCGACGGGGAGTTTTCGGAGCGTCACCAAGCCGAAGACGATCGTCACGATCGCGATGACGTTCGCGAAGACCGGGCGGTCGATGAAAAAGCGCGAGATCACCCCGAGCGTCTCACGGGCTGGCCTTGGCATCGGTGGGCACTGCCGCGGGCGCTTCGGTGCGCGTGGGCTTGACCTCGCTTCCGGGTCGCGCACGCTGGAGCCCATTCACGACGACCCAGTCGCTCGTCCCGACCCCGTCGCGCACCACCCGCATCGCACCTTCGACGACGGGGCCCACGGTCACACGCCGGTACTCGACGCTGTTCTTGTCGTTCACGACGAGCAGGTACTGGCCGCCCTGGTCGGCCGACACGGCGGCCTCGGGAACGAGCACCGCCTTGCCGTGGCTCATCGGGAGGCGCACGCGCTCAAAGAGGCCAGGAAGGACGAGGCGCTCTGGATTCGGGAAGACCGCGCGCAGTTCGATGGTTCCGGTGTCGGGATCGACCCGGTTGCTGGTGTAGTCGACGCGCCCGACGTGAGGGAATCCCTTCTCCGTCGCAAGAGCGAGATACGCGACATCGCTCGAGTCCTTGGCCGAATCTCCCCCTTCGTGCAGCCAGTTTCGATACTCGAGGAGCTCGCGCTCGCTCATCGTGAAGTAGGCGTAGATCGGGTCGTAGCGCACGATGGTCGCGAGGAGCGTCGGGCTGCCCGAGCCCACGAGGTTGCCAATGTCGACCAAGTTGCGGTCGATCAAGCCATCGAAGGGTGCATAGATGTGCGTGTAGGAGAGATTGAGCTGGGCAGCTTCCAGGAGCGCCCTTGCGTTGTCGACCTCGGCCTTGGCGAGGTCGCGCGCCTGCGTCTTGTTGACGAGGTCGGAGCGGCTGCCCGCGGACTTTTGATAGATCGCCTGGGTGATTTCGAGCTGCTGCTCGGCCGCCCGGTATTGCGCCTCCTTGCCGGCGAGATCGGCCTTCGCCTGGTCGAGCTGGGCCTGATAGAGCGTAGGCTCGATCACGAACAGCAGATCGCCCTTCTTGACGTCGGAGCCGGGCGTGAAGTTGTAGCTCTGGAGGTAGCCCTGGACCCGCGCGCGGATGTCCGCGCTCGCATACGCGACCGTGTGACCTGAAAACTCGGAGTAGATCGTGACCTCTCGCTCGACGGGTCGTTGGACGGTCACCTCGGGCGGCGGGGGCGGGGCGTAGCGATTGCCGCTTCCGCATGCGAGGGCTGCCGCCATGCAAAGAGCGAGCGGGGACACGGCGAGAGGGCCCCAGGGCATCCGCCTCCCGCGCATCACCACTTGGGCCACCACCACCTCCACTGCCACCACGCATGCTTCTGGGTATCGGATTCGGCCTTGTCCACGTCCTGTGCCTGTGCCTTCTGGGAGAGCAGTCCGCCCCAGCGCGTTCGGGCCTGCATCTGCTCGCGCGTTTCGGCCGGCACAAAGTCCTGGCCCTCGCGCAGCTCCCAGCCACCGCCGAGGGCTTTGTAGAGAGCCACGACGCTGAGCGCCACGATGCCGCGCTCGTTCACGAGCTCGTCGTCCTCCCGTAGCTTCGCCTGTTGGGAATTCAGCACGGCGGTGTAGTCCGTTGCGCCCCCGCGGTACTGGATGAGCGACAGGTCCACGGCACGGTGAGCCGCTTCGACCGCCTCGGCGAGTCGCTGGACGCGCTCCGTCCCGCGCAGGTAGCCGACGAGCGCATCTTCGACCTCCTGCTGGGCGACGAGCACCACATTGGAGTACGCCGTGGCCAGCTCCTGGAAGGTCGCATCTTGCAGGCGGACATCGTTGATCAAGCGGCCATAGTTGAGGACAGGCCAGTTGAAGGAGGGTCCGGCCAGCGCCTCGAACGAGCGGCCTTCGAACCACTCGGCGGCTTGCTCGGCCGAGAGCCCGACCGTGCCTGTGAGCTGAAAGGCGGGCAGAAGCTGCGCGGTGGCCACGCCGATCCGCGCGCTCTGCGCAGCCGCTGCAAACTCGGCGCTGCGCACGTCGGGACGCCGCCGAAGCAGATCCGCGGGAACCCCCACCGCGACGCTCACCGGCACCTCAGGCAAGATTCCTGGACCTCCCAAGAGCTCCGCGAGCTCCTGCGGCGGCATCCCGAGGAGCACGCACAAGGAATCGATGGCCTGGCGCCGCAAACGCTCGAGCTCGGGAATCGTGGCTTCGGTGTCGTGCAGGAGCGTCGCCGCCTGCTGCACGTCGAGCTCGGAGGTGCCACCGGCTTCATAACGCACCCGTGCGATGCCAAGGCTGTCATCCTGCACCCGTACGTTGTCCCGCGCCACCGCGAGCCGCTCATCGAGCGTCCGGATGGTGAGATAGGTGGCGGCGACTTCGGAAACCAGGCTCACGAGGACATCGTCATAGCTCGCAACGGCGGCCAGCAGGTCCGAGTCCGCCGCCTCCACGGCCCGGCGGAACTTTCCCCAAAGGTCGATCTCCCAGGCGGCGTCGAAGCCCGCCCGGAAGGTGTCGAATCCCCGGGGCGAGACGAGTTGGCCCTGGACGGTGTTGAGGCTCTCGATCGTGTACGAATAGGAGCCGACGAGGGCTTGTTGCTGCGGGAAGAGGGTTCCGATCGCGATGGCGCGGCGCGCCTGGGCTTCGACGACGCGAAGGCCCGCCGAGCGGAGCGTTAAATTCTCGGCGTAGGCCGTCTCCACCAAGCGGACGAGCGTCGGATCGGCGAAAACTTCCCACCAACGCGCGGTCTGCGCGGGCTCCGCGCGGATCGAGGGGTCGTTGGACTCGAGCCAAGCGGCTTCGGTTGAGACCGCGGGGCGGACGTAGGCGGGCCCCACCATGCATCCCGAGAGAAAGAGCCCAGCCGCAACGGGAAGCGATGCGAGGAGTGCGCGCGCGCCCTCCAGCGCCAGCCTGCCCCTTGCGGTGACGACGCCCTCCACCTTTGCACTCACCCCATCTCGCCCAGCACCCGACGCGCAGGAGCGCAGCCGCTAACGGCGCCCCATGCGCTCAATCACCGCACGCACCACGAGCGGCCAGGCAATCGTGGCGTCGGCCATGACTTCTGCAAAGCGGCCGCCTTCGCTTTCCGGTACGAATTTCCCCCAAGACACCCCCTCGGTGTAGGTGCAACCCGAGAGGCCGCCCCAGTGGTCGGGCTCCGGGCAGATCCGCACCCCGTAGCGAAATCGGCGGAAGGGCTCGTTAACGCCGAGCCGTTTCT
>DATFYN010000716.1:0-4514 GCA_035315025.1 Myxococcota bacterium | reverse complement strand
TCGCTGCTCGCGCCGACCCTGGCCGCCCTCTGGGAGCTCGTCAACAACTACGGGGCGACCGTCGTGCTCTGCTCGGCTACTCAACCCGCGATTGAGAAGCGCGCGGGTTTCTCCATAGGCCTGGACGGCGTGCGCCCGATCATCGACGAGCCGGATCGCCTCCATCGCGCATTGCGGCGGACTGCTGTGGAGCGAACGGGGGCGATCACCAACGAGGAGCTCGTGGACCGCTTGCGCTCCGAGAGCCAGGCGCTCTGCATCGTCAACTCCCGCCGTCATGCCGCGGAGCTGTTCGCGGCGCTCGACGATACGAAGGCGCTGCACTTGAGCGCCTCGATGTGCGCGGCCCATCGCGCTGATGTGGTCGCCAAGATCAAGCGCCGGCTCCGGCCGGGATCGGACGCGCCGTGCCGGGTCATCTCGACCCAGGTGGTCGAGGCCGGGGTGGACCTGGACTTCCCGACCGTCTTCCGCGCTGAGGCCGGGCTCGACTCGATCGCCCAGGCGGCCGGGCGCTGCAATCGCGAGGGCCGCCTTGCCGACGACGCGGGCAACGCCCGCCACGGTCGTGTTGTCGTATTCGCATATGACTCCAAGAAGTACCGCACGGTCACGCTCATCGCCCGCGCCACGGCCCACTTCCGCGAGATCGCTCCCGATCACCTCGCCGACCTTCTCGCCCCGGAGGCCATCGAGGCGTACTTCCGGCTGCACTACTGGCAGCAGGGCGGCGACGACGAACACGGCTGGGACCGCGGTGCCAACGGCCAGAGCATCCTCGATTGCTTCGACGCCGACCCAAAGGTCCTTCTCCACGGCCAGTTTAGGACTGCAGCCGAGGCTTACCGGCTCATAGACGATGCTCAGACCCCTGTCCTCGTACCCTATGGCGAGCGGGGTCGCGAGTTGATCGCCCGGCTGTCATCAATGCCCGCCGCGGCGGACCCGCAGTGGCTTCGCGCCTTCGATCGCTCAGCCCAGCGCTATCTGGTGGGTGTGTACGAGCGGGACCTACGGACGTTGCTCGAGAACGGTGTCCTGCTGGAGCTCCACGGGAGATTCCTTCTGGCGGCCCAAGCAGCCTACGACTCTAAGATTGGTCTCAAGTTCGACTCGATTGGGATTGATCCTGAAATGCTCATACTTTAATCTTTTTGTTCCGGATGTCCTATGTCGGTTGGAATTAAGCTTTACGTGGAGGACGGGTGCGCAAAACGAAAACGAGGGCGCACTCTGGTTTGCCCTCGTCTCGGAAAAATCTCCAACGATCAACATGTTTCAATCCACGCCCCGACGACGGGGCGACTCCCGCCGAAACGGGCTAATTCATTCTATGCACACTCCGACAGCCTGGCAGGGTTTCATTATCGCGCTGACGCAAGAAAGTGGTTCTGCGAGCCAATCGACCACTGGACGAACCGCCGCCAAAGACGTAACATGACGCCAGTCGTAGAGCGATTCATGTTAATCGTAGGAGAAACCCACGAATGGCATCCATGCACGAAATCCGAATCGCAGCCGAAGTCGCTGTCGAAACCCCAGTTCCGCTCGATCGGCTCCCATACACCGTCGACTTCGAGTTGGTCCACACTCTTTTCGTGAACCGCCTCGGGAGGTCATGCAGCAAGAGTGAGACCTGGCTGTCCCTCATTGGTGCCAGGAAAAGGGGACTGGTCGGTACCAGAAGGAGGTCGCGAAAGAGCAAGAATAAGGCGTAAACGGATTTTGTCCGGATAGCAGACCGTCCACCGGACATCGATCTCAGCATACATCCGTGCTCGCGCGCCGGCGTTCAGGTCTGCCGCAGGCAAGCTAGGCATTCTCAATACCTTTTGACTCGTGCTCAGCAAGGCAAGAGCCGTATGCCTTTGAACTACCCCGGAGTACCTCTATGAGCGTCAACCTACACATCTGGGGTGATTTCGCGTGTTTCACCCGCGCGGAGATGAAAGTCGAGCGGGTTAGCTACGACGTCATCACTCCTTCGGCCGCCCGCGGGGTGGTCGAGGCCGTCTACTGGAAGCCGGAGATCCGCTGGCGGATCGATCGGATTCATGTGCTCAAGCCGATCCGCTTCACGTCACTCCGCCGCAACGAGGTTGCCAGCAAGGTTCCTGCCGCGAATGTCGCGCGGGCGATGAAGGCCGGGCGAGGCAACCTGGGCCTTTACGTCGAAGACGATCGGCAGCAGCGTGCCGCGACGATCTTGCGCGACGTCGCCTACGTCATCGAGGCCCGCTTCGACATCCTCTCCGGCGAGCCCAACGTCGCCAAGCACCTCGATCAGTTCAACCGCCGCGCCCGCGACGGCCGCTGCTTCCACCGGCCCAGCCTCGGTTGCCGCGAATTTCCCGCCGACTTCGCACTCATCGAGGAGGGGCAGCCGATTCCCGAGGTCGACCCGGAGCTGAGCGGCGATCGGGACCTGGGATACATCCTCCACGACATCGACTTCGCAGACGGCATGACGCCGCGCTTCTTTCGGGCCACGCTCCGCGACGGCGTGCTCGACGTTCCGCCTTTTGAAGCGAAGGAGGTGCGACGATGACGCAGGTGCCCTCCGGACTGCTGCCCGCGCTGGTTGCCTACTACCGGCGACTCGAGGCCGACCCGGACCAGGGCGTGGCCGAATTCGGGTTCAGTCGCGAGAAAGTCCACTTCGCGGTGGTGCTCGATCACGACGGCGCGCTCTTTGCAGTCGACGACATTCGCGATCGCAACGAGAAGGGCAAGCCGATCCCGAGGCTCGAACTCGTCCCCGACGGCGGGGGCCGTTCCGGGACCGGCCTGAAACCCTTTTTCTGCTGGGACAACACGGGCTATGCCCTGGGACGGGATGACAAGGACAAGCCCGAGCGCGCGGCCGCGATGTTCTCCGAGTTCCGCAAGCTCCACCTGGCCCACCGCGAAGAGTTGGCCGGGGACGACGGTTTCACCGCGCTCTGCCGCTTCCTGGAGCGATGGGACGCCGCCCGCGCGGAAGAGCTCCCGAACTGGGAGGAGGTCGCCGGTCAGAACGTCGTGTTCAAGGTCCGCGGTCGCACGGGCTATATCCACGGGAGCGAGGCGGTCCGATCGGTCTGGCTGAAGTGCGTCGCCGCGTCGGGTGATGAGGGATCGGGCGCCCATGGCATCTCGCTGATCAGTGGCGTGGAGGAGGAACTCGCCAGGCTCCATCCCCAGATCAGCGGCGTTGCCGGCGCTAACACGACGGGTGCAGCGATCGTCTCGTTCAACCTCGCCGCCTTCGAGAGCTACGGCAAGTCCCAAAGCTACAACGCCCCGGTCGGCGTGCGTGACGCGTTTCGCTATACCACCGCGCTGAACCGCCTGCTCGCCGACGGCACGCGGAGGGCACGCATCGGTGACGCGACGGTCGTCTTCTGGTCTGATCGCGCCGAGGCGTCTGACGCTGAGGAGACGTTCGGTCTGATCTTCGGAGACCAGCTACCCCAGGGGGACCCAGCGGAGCACGTCGCGACCGTCGATCGCGTCCGGAGCTTCCTCTCCGCGGCCGCACAGGGACGACTAGGCGACCTTCTGAAGGAACCAAACGCGCCGTTCTTCATCCTCGGACTCTCGCCCAACGCCAGCCGCCTCAACGTCCGCTACTGGCTCGCCGGCACAGTGGAGCAATTCGCCCAGCGGCTGGCGCGCCATCTCGAACAGTTGGAGATGGCGGGAGCCCGCCCGGAGGATCCGCCGCTCACCATCCGGCGGTTGCTGCTCGAGACCGCCCGCGAGCCCAAGGACATTTCCCCTCACCTGGCAGGAGGAGTCACGAGGGCGGTACTTGAAGGGACGCCGTATCCTAGGGCCTTCTTCGATACTGTCCTCCGTCGAGTGCGCATCGAAGCGGACATCAATCGCGTGAAAGCCGCTTGCCTCAAGTCCTATCTTATTCGCAACGGAGCCACGACCATGGATAGTTCACTCAACAAACGGCATCCCGAACCCGCATACCATTGTGGGCGGATGCTCTCCCTGCTCGCGATCGCTCAAGATGAGGCGATCAAGTCAGTCAACGCCGGTGTCGTACGCCGCAACATGGGTGCAGCCATGGCCACTCCAGGCCTCGTCCTCGGTCGCCTCCTCCGCGCGGCAGAAGTCGGACACTTCGCGAAACTGGAAGGCGATGTTCAGACGTTCGTGCGCGATGAGCTGCAGAGCATCTGCGTGAGCATGGGCGACCGCATCCCCTCGAAGCTCGACCTCATCCGGCAGGGCGTCTTCGCCTTGGGCTTCTACCAGGAGCAGAGCTTCCTGGAGGAGGCCCGCAAGGCGATTCGGAGCCACCGTCTCCACCGGAGTGATCAGGGCGATTGGATGGCCAGCCAGCTCGAGGTGCGGGTTGCCAACGCGCTCGCAAGGGAGGGGATTCGGTACATCTACGAGGTCCGCTCCATCCTGAAGTCCGGACAAGAACGCTGGCCGGATTTCTTCATCGAAGGAACGGTTCGCCAGGATGATGTGTACCTGGAAGTGCTGGGGTACTCCTCGCCGGAGTATGACGA